>NZ_JBEXGE010000028.1:0-97260 GCF_040607155.1 Micromonospora sp. NPDC005324
GACCTGCCCGTCCTTCACGAACACCCGCTGACCACAACCCACAGCGCAGTACGGGCAGACGGACCGGGCCATCGAATCGGCGGTATCGGTACGGGAAGTGAGCGCGCGGGACCCGTCGGACTTCGCCGCGGCGCCCCGGCCCAGCGGGTCCGTGCCGGTGAGCTGGCGGTAGACCGGCCAACCCTCGATAAAGGTCCGTAGACCCAACCCCGACACCCCCTCCCACGCGAGCGACCCTCTGAACATAGGTCAACTGAGGCAGGTTCGCGAACCGGGGACGCAGACAGCGCCGCCCCCGGCCGGTAGGACGGGGGCGGCGCTGGCGTCGGTGTGCAGGTCGCCTCTCGGCGAGTGGCACGACGCGGCTCCAGCCGAACGGTATTCCGCGAAGGCGATATTAGGTGAGGCCCGGGGACACTGAGTCACACCGACACCCTCCACAACCAGCCCGCCACCCGCGTTGTTCCCCCGCCCCCGCCCCCGCCCCCGCCCTCGCCCTCGCCGGGCCGGGTGCCCTCAGGCCCATCGCTGCACCGCCGGTCGCCTCACGACCTCGACACCCGCCGTCGCGCCGCGTTTCGGCCATGCCCCCCGCGAGATCTTGGACAGTTTCCGTTCGCACGCAACGGAAAGTGTCCAAGATCTGCGGGCGGATGCGGGTTGGATGACGCGATCCCCATCCGCCGAGGGCCCGACGCCGCGCGCGGGACCTCTAGTTCAGCGGGCAGCGGCTGATGAACCGCGACCGGCGACCCGGCCACTACGCAAAGGCCGCTGGCCGGCACCCGGGTTGTGGGTGCCGGCCAACGGTCGGTGTCGTGCTGTGGTGCTGCGTGCTTGTCGTGCGCGTCCGTGTCGTGCCGTGCTCTCGCCGTGCGGGTGGTGCGGGGTCAGCTGTTCCAGTGCTGGGCGACCAGGTCGGTGGCCTGCTGCTCCCACTGGGCGTAGGCGTCCGGGTAGGCCGACACCTGCACCGTCTGCGCCGCGTCGGTCAGCGGCATGTCCTGCCACCCATCGACCTGCTTCAGACCCTTCAGGAACGCGGTCGTCGAGTAGGCGGGGTCGGTGATCTGCTCCGGCGTGCCCCAACCCGAGCTCGGGCGCTGCTGGAACAGGCCCAGCGAGTCGTGATCGTTCATGTCGCCGAGGTGGCCGAGGTTCTCCAGCTTGGACTCCTGCAGGCTCGTCGCGATCGAGATGACCGCGGCCCGCTCGGGCAGGCCGGCCTTCTTCGTGGCGGCGATGATGGCCTTGACGTTGGCGCTCTGCTCGTCGGTGAGGGTGATGTGGGACTGGTCGCCCTGCGGCTTCGGCGCCGACTGCTGCATGGTCACCGCGACCGGCTTGGCATCCACGGCCGGAGTAGCGGCGTGGGCGGCGATCGGACCGGCGAACACACCACCGGCGAACGCGAGACCAGCAACGGACAGCATGCTCTTACGGAAGATCGTGTTCATCAGGGGTAGCTCCTTCGGGGGTAGAACACCCGAACCGCCAAGGGGGCGGCGCCAGGGTGTGAGCACCTCGTCCGGCGCTGCACATGCAAGGGGAAAGTCTTTAGGGGGTGACGCCTGTCAGGCGTCGGGTCGGCGGCCTGGCGAGCAGGGGGCTCGTGGCGCCGGGTCCAGATATAACGACCCGGGGGCCGGAGTCATTCCGGGGGCGGCCCATCCAGCCGGCACCCTCAACGAGGCGGTGCCAGGCGGTCGTTCGCGGGGACTGCAACGACCCGGGGGCCGAGGTCATTCCGGGGGCGGCCCATCCAGCCGGCGCCGTCGTCGCGGCGGTGCCAGGCGGTCGTTCGTGGGGACTGTAACGACCCGGGGGCCGAGGTCATTCCGGGTGGCCCACCTGCCGGCACCCTCAACGAGGCGGTGCCCGTCGGTCGTTCGCGGGGGGACTGCAACGACCGTGTGCGGGCTGGCATGCCAACCTGCGCGACCAACCCCCGCGGGTCGGGCCGGGGTCGGTGGTACTGCGATCGTCAGGATATGTAACGACCCCGACCCCGCCATGATTCCGGCCCGGAGGTGCGCCCGGTCACCACCCACAACCACCCACCAACGGCCAAACCACCCACGCCGCGTCCACGGCGTCGAACCGGCCCTCACTCGGGTGTGATCCACTCGGGTTCACGGAAGTCGGGGCATCCCAGACGCCGCCCGGACACCCCGACATCCAAGAAACCCGAGTCGATCAGGTGGGCTCCGCCCGCGCGGCTCGGCGGATCAGGTGCTCAGGTAGCGCAGGACCGCGAGGATTCGTCGGCTGTAGCCAGTGGTGCGCGTGAGGTCAAGTTTTGTCGAAGATGGCGTTGACATGCTTCTCGACCGCGCTCTGCGATACGTGCAGCCGCTGGGCGATGGCGAGATTCGTGTGCCCCTGGGCCATCTCGTGCAGTACGTCCCGTTCCCGTGGCGTGAGCCGACCGAACGGGTCGGGCCGGTCCGAGCCGGCCACCACCTGCCGGACCACCTCCGGGTCGAGGGCGGTGCCTCCGGCGGCGACCCGGCCGAGTGCGTCGAGGAAGTCGTCAACCTGGGCGACCCGGTCCTTGAGCAGGTAGCCGACCCCCTCGGGACGGTCCGCGAGCAACCGCCCGGCGTAACGCCGCTCCACGTACTGGGAGAGCACGAGGACGCCGGTGTCGGGCCACCGACGACGGATCTCCAGGGCGGCCCGTAGCCCGTCATCGGTGTGGTTGGGTGGCATCCGGACGTCGGTGACGACCACGTCGGGACGGGATCGTCCGACCGCCTCGACAAGCTGGTCGGCGGTCCCCACCGCCGCGAGCACCTCATGATCCTCGTCGGCGAGCAGCCGCGTTAGGCCCTCCCGGAGCAGCGTCGAGTCTTCGGCGAGGACTAGTCGCACGGCAGCTGCGCCAGCACGGTCGTCGGACCGCCGGCCGGGCTGTTCACCAGCAGGCGGCCGTCCAGCGCGGCGACCCGCCGCGCCAGCCCGGACAACCCGCGCCCGGTCGGTTCCGCCCCGCCGACGCCGTCGTCGTGCACGCGCATCCGGATCCACCCATCCCGTACTCCGATTTCGACAGTGACCAGGGTAGCGGCGGCGTGCTTCGCGGCGTTGGTGAGCGCCTCGCAGGCCACGAAGTACAGCACCGTCTCGACCTGCCGCTCGGGGCGGACCGGCAGCTCGCAGCGGATCCGCACCGGCACCTCGGATCCGCGGGCGACGATGGCCAGGACCTCGCCCAGATCGCTGTCGTCCAGTGCTGACGGGTAGACCCGCCACGCCACCTCGCGCAACTCTTCGATGGCCCGCTGCACGTCCTCGTGTGCCTGCGCGAGCAGTGCGTGTGTGCGGTCGGCGTCGCGGGCGCGGCGGGCCCGGCCGAGCAGCATGCCGAGGGCGACCAGCCGCTGTTGGAGGCCGTCATGCAGGTCGCGTTCGATGCGCTGCCGTTCGGCGTCAACGGCGGCGATGACCCCGGCCCGACTGAGGGTCAGCTCGTGGACCCGCCGCGTCAGCTCCGCCCGACTGCCCGGCCCGAGCAGTCGTCGCGCCAGCCGGATGTCCAGCGCGGCAATGCTGGCAACGGCCTGAACGTTGAGCAGTAACAGCACCGCCCCGACGGCGATCTGGGACAGGGCGTCGAGAAGGGTCAGCTCTCCGCGTACCGCCGCGCGCAGCACGATCCCGGCCAGCACCACGCCGACGCCGAGCACCGCGTATGCCAGCAGGGCGAGCGTGCCGGGTAACAGTCGGGCGGCCAGGTAGCCGATCTGCCGCCGGGTCGCCACGGCGTTCGGCACGGGCAGATCCTCAGCGGCGAGCAGCCCGGCGAGGCGGCGATGTTCCATCCGTACCAGCCGGCTCCCGTACCGGTCGGTCAGGCCGGCAACCCGACGGCCGGCCGCAGGCGCGAGCACGCGCACGCTGATTGCGGCGGCCGCGACGACGAGGAAGGCGAACTCGACGGCGGCCGTCGCGATCCCGACGGCAACGCCGAGAGGCAGCCGGAGCCGAAGCCACCATTTGTCGGTTCGCCGCTCCCCCACCACCTCTCCCCCTCCCGCACCGAGTCTGTTCCCCCCGGGTCTGCGTCATCTGACCCGCCCGCCCACAGGCAAACCCGGGTGGCGCGTGGGGTGAAGCCGAGCCGCGTGGGGTGAAGCCGAGCAGAGGAAACCAGAGGAGGGCTGGCTAGCGCTCGTCCGAGGCCCAGGTTCCGCTTCGGTACAGGGTGCCGCGACCGCCCGGGTCGGGCACCCCGTTCAGGTCGCTCTGCTCGGGCTCGGTCGGCTCGGGGTTCCGGACGGCGCGGCGGGCTTTCAGCACGCGGGACCCGACGAACCAGGCGGCCGCCGCCACGCAGACCACGATCACCACTTTCTGGAGCGTGCCGACGTACCCCTCGACGAGGTGCCAGTTGTCGCCCAGCAGGTAGCCGGCGAGCACGAAGGTGGTGTTCCAGATCAGGCTGCCCAGCGTGGTGTAGAGCAGGAACGTGGTCACCGGCATCCGCTCCACGCCGGCCGGAATGGAGATCAGACTCCGGAAGATCGGGATCATCCGGCCGAAGAAGACCGCCTTCACACCGTGCCGCAGGAACCACGCCTCGGTCCGATCCACGTCGCTCAGCTTGACCAGTGGAAGCCGGGACACGATGGCGCGCATCCGGTCACGCCCCAGGGCCGCGCCGATCAGATAGAGCGCGAGCGCGCCCACCACCGAGCCCAGCGTGGTCCAGAAGATCGCACCGACCAGACTCATCCGTCCCTGCGCGGCGACGAAACCGGCCAGCGGCAGGATCACCTCACTGGGGATCGGCGGGAAGAGGTTCTCCAACGCCACCGCCAGGCCGGCACCGGGCCCACCGAGTCGTTCCACCAGGTCAGTGACGTAGCCGACGATCCCGTCCTGTGGTGGCTCCGCTGCGGCGGCGGGGGTTCCGGTGGCGAACACGGCGTGGGACGTTCGAATCATGCGCCCACGTTACGAAGTCATCCTGAGAGCCGACCATGGGGCCGACCGCCCGACCGCGCGGGTAGACCACACCGGCAAGGGTGCGGAAAGCCGCACCCCGCTGCGGCTCGCGGTGGTCCAGCCGCCGTGCCTACCCCTGGATGTCGTGGCAAACGCGCGGGCGCACGCCGCCGCGGTCCGCGCGGCGCGCGCCCGGGTGGTGGTCTTTCCAGAGCTGTCGCTGACGGGGTACGAGTTGGAAGCGCCGGTCGTGTCGGCCGATGACCCGCGGTTGGCGCCGCTGGTGGAGGCGTGCGCCGACGCGGGTGCGCTGGCCCTGGTCGGCGCGCCGGTCGTCGGCGACCACATCGCGATGCTGGCGGTGACCGGCGGCGGTGCGACGGTGGCGTACCGGAAGATGTGGCTGGGGGACGCGGAGGCCCGCCGGTTCCGGCCCGGCGATGCCCCGGTCGTGCTCGTTGTCGACGGTTGGCGGGTGGGGCTGGCGATCTGCAAGGACACCGGCGTGGCCGCGCACGCGGAGCGGACTGCCGCGCTCGGGATCGACGTGTACGCGGCGGGCGTCCTGGAGTCGGCCCGCGACGCCGCCGTGACGGACCAGCGGGCGCACCGGATCGCCACCGCGCACCGGGTCTGGGTGGCGGTGGCGAGCTTCGCCGGGTCGACCGGCGGTGGCTACATCGAGGCGGCGGGGCTCTCGGGCGTCTGGACGCCGAACGGCGAGGTGTACGCCCGCGCGGGCACCGAGCCGGGCGAGTCGGTCAGCGCCAGCATCGGCTGACTGGTGCTTGCCGACCACTTCTCCGGCCGTGCCGACTGAACGACGACGCCTGGCACCGTACCCGCTGCCGGAGTTGGCCGCCGAGGCCGCGCCGGGAGCGCCGGCTCCGGCCGGTGGTTGGTCCGGCGTCACCCTGGCCTGCAATGTCGACAGCCCCGAGCAGGTCGACGCGGCCTTCGCGGCGGCCGTCGCGGCGGGGGCGACTGTGGTGGCGCAGCCGACCGACCGGTCCTGGGGTGGGCGCTCGGGCTACATCGCCGACCCGGAGGGCAACCGCTGGGAGATCGCCTGGGCGGGCACCGCCCGCTTCGACGAGCGCGGCGCCCTTCTCTCCTTTGGCTGAGTGTGCTGTTCTGTTTGCGCGGCGGCGATGGACCTTGAAATGCTTCGGGAATGACCTCCTTTCCCCCGACCTTCGCCGACGATGTCGTCGGACAGTCAGCCCAGACGCAATTCGAGGCGTTCATCGACGAGCACCGCGGGGCGCTCAACGGCTACCTGGACGGGCTGACCGAGGAGCAGGCGCGCCGGTCGTTGGTGCCGTCCCGGACGACGCTGCTGGGTCTGGTGAAGCACGCCGCGTTCGTGGAGAAGGTCTGGTTCGACGAGGCCGTCACCTGCCGGCCACGCTCCGAGATCGGCATCCCGGCCACGCCGGACGAGTCGTTCATCCTCGACGACGACGACACGATCGCCTCGATCCAGCGAGCGCACCGCGAGGCGTGCGAGGCCTCTCGCCGCGCGACGGCGTCGCTGGGCCTGGACGACGTGCTGCGCGGCAACCGGCGCGGGCCGCTGCCGCTGCGCTGGGTCTACCTGCACGTGCTGCGCGAGATGGCCCAGCACTGCGGGCACGCCGAGATCCTGCGCGAGCAGATCCTGGCCGCCGAATAGCACGCCGAATGCCCGAGGTGGTCGAGCCCACCGTCCGCCTGCACGCCGCCTGGCTGGAGGCGCACGACGAGTGGGGCCCCGGTCTCCACGAGGACGGTTTCGGGCTGCGGTCGACCGACGACGTGCGCTCGCCGGAGGGGTTCGCGGCCTGGGTGACCCGGCTGGCCGACCAGTCGGATCCGGCGGCGTCGTTGGATGCGGGTCGCGTGCCGTGCACGTACCGGTGGATCGTCGAGGACGACCGGGTGCTCGGCGGGATCGCGCTACGCCACGAGCTCGACGACTACCTGCTGCGGGTTGCCGGCCAGATCGGTTACGGCATCCGACCGTCCGCGCGACGTCGAGGGCTGGCAAGCTGGGCGCTCGGCCTGATCCTCGCTGAGGCGCGGGCGCTCGGGTTGGATCGGGTGCTGCTGGTCTGCGAGGCGGGCAACGCCGCGTCGTCGAGGACGATCGAGCGTTGCGGCGGTGTCCTGGAGGGCATCCGGGACACCGACCTCGGCCCGGCACGGCGGTACTGGATCACGCTTTAGCCCACCCGCCGTTGTCGGCGAAGCGACGCAGCGTCCAGCGGGCCGGCGGCCAACCGCCGGGGTCGTGGTCGGTGGTCCATTCGGTGATCGAGGCCGGGGGCACGTCCAGGTCGAACGCCCGGAAGACCGGCTGCGCGCCGAGCGCGTGGAAGGCGCCCTCCACGGTCTCGCTGTGGCCGACCAGGACCACTGTGGAGCCCCGGTGCCGGTGGGCGATCTCCATGATCGCGCGGCTGACGCGGACCACCAGTTCGGCCCAGCTCTCGTTGCCCTCCTCGAAGGGTCGGAACACGCCGCCACCGGCCACCGCGTGGTCGGTGCGGAAGAGGGCGGTCGGCAGGCCGTCGGCGTACGGGGGCGTGTGCCAGGTGCAGAGACCGCAGTCGGCCACGGGTCGGACGCCGAACGCCGCGCCGATCGGTTGCGCGGTCTCGACGGCCCTGCGCAGCACGGACGAGTAGACCGCCACCGGCCCGGCGGCGGTGACCTCACTGGTGAGCCGGTTGGCCAGGTCGGTTGCCTGCTCGTGGCCGAGGGCGGTGAGACCCCGACAGCCACGTGGCCCACCGACGATTCCTTCGAGCTGGTGGACCGACTCACCGTGTCGCACGAAGATCAGACGTGTCCGCATCGGGACATCATGCCAGCGGTATCGACGGGGATATCAGTCGTCCGTACGGCTGGTGGAGAAGCTGCCGGCCTGGTTGAGCAGAGCGTCCAGTTTCGCGCCCGTCTGCGCTGGTAGGCGGCCCCGCCGCACCAGCTCGGCGATGTGGTCCCGGAGGTCGGCGACGCGCTCGGCGCGGTCCCTGGTGCGGCGGTTGAGGTCGGCGAGGTCGTCACGCAGATCCTCGGCGGTCTTGGGGTCGACGTCGCCGCGGGCGACCGCGGTGGCGAGGACGGCGGCGAACTCGCTGCTCACCTCGCGAAAGCTGACCGGTAGCTGCTGCCCGACGGTCGGGGGCGCGGTGCTGGCGGTGGGGCGTGGTGGGGGCGGTGCGGCCGGCGTCGGCGAGTGTGTCGTGGGCGCGGGGGCCGGGGCGGAGGTCGACGGCGCGGCCGCGATCTCGGCCGGGTCGGGTGTGCCCGGGTTGCCGAGCGGATTCTCCACGAACAGGACGCCGACGCCGATCAGCACGGCGAGCACGGCCGCGACGAGCACGGCGAGGGGCCGACGCGATCGGCGTCGGGCCGGTGCGGCGGTTACCGGGGCGGGGCGGGCCACCACCGACCGGTCGATCAGGGTGGGCGGGTGGGCGGCCGGCCGGATGCGCAGCAGCTCGGTGGGCGGCTCGACCGGCTGACCGGCGCCGAAGCGGCGGGCCAGATGCGCGGCGCTCGGCCGGTCGGCCGGATTGGCGGCCAGGCAGGCGACGGTCAGCTCGGCGATGTCGGCGGGAAGGCCGGGCACCCGCAGCGGCGGCACCGGGGTGCCCCGCCGGTGCACCTCCAGCGCGTCCTCCCAGCTCTGCACGGGCAGCGGCGCCCGCCCGGTGAGGGTGCGGTAGAGCAGTGCGCCGAGGGCGTACACGTCGCTCGCCGGGTCGGGCGGGCCGGCGGTCAGTCGTTCCGGGGCGAAGTAGGCGGGGGTGCCCATCAGCGGTTCGCCGGACTGGCTGTCGAGGCCGCCGAGCGCGGCGATGCCGAAGTCGAGCACCTTGGCGCCGGTGTCGGTGAGCATGACGTTGCCGGGCTTGACGTCGCGGTGCACGACGCCGATGCGGTGCGCGGCGGCCAGCGCGGCGGCGATCTGCCCGGCCACCCGGACCGCCTCCGGCCAGGGCAGCGGCCCGTTCCGCAGCCGGTCGGCCAGGTTGTGACCGTCGACGAGTTCCATCACCAGGTACGGGACCACGACGCCGCCGGCCAGGGTCGCCTCGGCGTAGTCGTACACCTGGGTCACGTGTGGGTGGGTCAGCCGGGCGGCCGCGCGGGCCTCGCGTTGGATGGTGGCCCGCAGCTGTGGGTCGGTGGCGAACTGACCGGCGAGCACCTTGATCGCGACCGGCCGACCGAGCACCTCGTCGTCGCCTCGCCACACCTCGGACATGCCACCGAGACCGATCCGCTCGTGCAGTACGTAGCGGTCGTGGAGGCGGAGAGTGGGCGTGAGCGGCGACATGGCTTCACCAGTCTGCCTGGCAACACCGCCCTCGACCACTCTGCGTGCCCGGACCCACACTGTTCGTCCCGTGCGTACCGGAATGGGATTGGTGCGGGTCAGGAGCAGCGCGGGCTGGCGGGCAGCGGTCGCGGCTGGATGCGGTCGGCGAGCCGGCGCAGGGCGAGGGCGGTGGCCTGCCGGGTCGGGGCGAGCAGTGCCCGACGGGGGTGTTCGACCTGGACCGGAGCGTCCGGTCGGGCCGAGGTGATGTGCCGGTTCATGGCGTCGAGCGCGGTGATGTATCCGGTGGGAAGTTCCATGGTCAACTCCTCGGGACGGGTCCGGTGGAGCCCCGGACGACAAGTTCGGTGGGCAGCAGCACGTGACCTGCCGCAGCGTCCGCGGGCGGGTCGAGCAGCAGTTCGGCGGCGATGCGGCCCTTCTCCTCGGCCGGTTGCCGAACGGTGGTGAGGCCGGCCGCGGCGGCCTCGGCGACGTCGTCGAAGCCGGTCACCGAGACGGTGGGGCGATCATGGGCCGGCCGTGCCGCCAGGGCGTCCAGCACACCGAGCGCGAGGACGTCGGAGCCGGCCAGCACGGCGGTCGGCGGTGCGGGTTGGTCGAACAGCCCGGCGATGGCTGCGGCGTCGGTCAATACGTGAGCCGGAAGCGCGCTGCGGGTGCCGGGGCGGTCAGGGCAGACGGGCGACGGCACCGTACATGCTCACGTCGACCGCCGACGGGCGCCGCCGCGACTCGCTCTCGGCCCGCCACTCGGCGACCGAGGTGATGTCCACGGTCGTCGACCATGCTGGGGCCGTCGCGGTCTGGCGTCAGGCCGGGTAGAGGTCGTCCAGCAGGCCGCCGAGGATCTCCGCCGTACGCTCCGGCGGCTCGGCCTCGACGCAGAGCCGCTCCATGGCCACCGCGTAGTAGTCCAGATCGTCGCGCTTGTCGAGGTAGATGGCGCTGGTGAGCTGTTCGATGTAGACGATGTCCGGAAGCTCCTGGTCGCCGAAGCGCAGGATGGTGAAGGCGCCACCGGCCGCGGCGTGGCCACCGGCGGCGAACGGGATGACCTGGAGCCGGATGTGCGGCGACTTGGTCGCCTCGATGAGCGCGGTGAGCTGGCCACGCATGACCTCGGCGCCGCCGATGGGCCGGCGCAGGGCCGCCTCGTCCACCACGGCCCAGAGCTGCGGCGGGTTCTGCCGCTGGAGCAACTGTTGACGCTGCATCCGCAGCGCGACGCGCCTGTCGATCTCACCCGGACCGGCCGCGCCGTGCCCGAGCAGCACGACCGCCCGGGCGTACTCCCGGGTCTGCAGGAGGCCGGGCACGAACTGCACCTCGTAGCTGCGGATCAGCGCGGCGGCGGCCTCCAGGCCCAGGTACGACTGGAACCAGGACGGCAACACGTCGCCGTAGCGGTGCCACCAGCCGGGGTTGTTCGCGTCCCGTGCGAGCTTGAGCAGCGCGTCGCGCTCGTGGTCCTCGGTGACGCCGTAGAGGGTCAACAGGTCGGCGACGTCGCGCTCCTTGAAGCCGACCCGGCCCAGCTCCATCCGACTGATCTTGGATTCGGAGGAGCGGATCTCCCAGCCGGCGCCCTCCCGGGTCACCCCGCTGGACTCCCGGAGTCGGCGCAGTTGGGCGCCGAGCAGCATGCGCAGCACTGTCGGCCCGGTTGTCGGGCCACCCTCGGCGGGAACCATCGTCACGTGCGGACCTCCGGACACCGACCCACGACGGCCGGGCGCCCCGGCCCGGCCGACGTGTAAGCATGCCATGGACCGACAGTGAGGTGAACTCCTCCGCGCCGGTGAATCAGTCCCGTCACCGGGACGACCCACCCCCGGACGGTCAGTTGATCAGATGGTCGAAATCTCCGTCCCGCGCACCGAGAACGAAGGCGGCGATCTCGTCCACTGTGTAGATCAGCGCCGGCCCCTCCGGGTGTCGGGAGTTGCGGACCGCGATGCCCGCTCCCTCGGGCAGTTCGGCCAGTTCGACGCAGTTGCCGCTGGGGTTGCTGCGGCGACTCTTCTGCCAGCTCAGCGGAGGCAACTGGTGGATCGGTACGCCATTGGGTGGCTGCTGCATGGGGGCGTCTTTCTGTTACGAGCCCGCCGGTGGCCGTGGGAGGAGCGGTGACGGCGAGGGGGTGCGGTATCGACACTGGACGGTTCTGCACGTGCATCTGCTATTGCATCTGCATCCGACGGCGAGCATGATAACGCACAAGATCGGTGCCCATCCGTTCACTTTGTGTTACCCCCACACGGGCAACGATCAGGCAAAACTGGGCCCGACGCGGCGCGCCGCGTCAACCGAAGGCTGGAGGCGGTTGCGGCGATGGGAGGGTTCGTGCCGGATCCGATGAGTGTCGCCTCCGGCGTCTGCGCGGCCGGCGCGCTGCTCTCCTCCTGGCAACTACGCCGACGGGCGGTGCGCGCCGAGGCCGAGATCGGCAACCTCCAGGCCGAGTTGGCCGCCGAACGGCACGCCGCCAGTCACGACCCGCTCACCGGGCTGCCCAATCGCCGCGCCTTCTACCGCCTGGCGGCCGCCCTGCTCACCGACGCCGCCGGCCAGCCGCTGATCGCCGTGGTGCTCGACCTGGACGACTTCAAGCAGATCAACGACCGGTACGGGCACGCCGCCGGCGACCAGGTGCTGATCAGTGTGGCCGAGCGGCTCGCCGGCTTCGCCGGTGACAATCTCGTGGCCCGCCTCGGTGGCGACGAGTTCGCCGGGTTGCTCTCCAGCCCCACCGTCGACCGGCGCTGGATCGAGCACTCGACCCGCCGGCTCAGTGAGACCGTCGCCGCGCCGATCCGGTTGAGCGGGTGCAGCGTCCGGGTCACCGCCTCCGTCGGGCTCGCCCCGGTGACCGGCCCGGCCCAGCTCACCGACGCGCTCAGCCGCGCCGACGCGGCCATGTACCAGGCGAAGAGCCTCGGTGGCGCCCGGTCGCCCCGCCAACTGGTCGACAGCGCGTTCCTCGCGGAGCGCTGACCGTTCAGCCCCGCCCCCGCAGAGTGGCCACTATGGACGGATGCCGGGCCCGCGCCGCGGGTCGAGACCGCGCACCGCCGCGTCGGCGAGGGTGACCAGACCCACCGGTGACACCAGACCCCGCACGATCCGCGCGGCACGAGCCCGGTCGGCCGCCTCGGCGTCGAGGTCCAACGCCTGTCGGGTCCAGTCGCTGACATCGTCGAGCGCGCGGACCGCGACGAACCAGGCCAGGCGCACCGGGTCGACGTCGGTCCCGCCATAGCCGGCGAGCACGGCCTGCTGCTGCTCGACAGTGATCGGCGCGAAGGCGAGCACCCCGCCGAGGACGAACATGATGTCGCACTCGGGCGGGGCGAGCACAGCGTCGTCCCAGTCGATCAGCCAGACCTGCCCGTCCGCGCCGAGCAGCAGGTTGCCCAGGTGCGGGTCACCGTGACAGACGACTGTCGGGCCGGGCCGGTCGCGTTGGTCGACGGCGCGGCGCTCGACCTTCCGGGTCAGGGCCCCCAGCCGGTCGGCCACCGCCGACCACACCCCTGCCAGCTCCGCCACCAGCGGGTCCGCGAGGTCGGCCGGGGCCGGGTCGCGCAGCCGCGCGGCGATCGCCCGGGTCGCGGTCACGATCGAGGGGTACGCGGCACCGCCCGCCGGTAGCAGCCGGCTCAGCTCGTCGGTCACCGGC
The DNA here is from genome assembly GCF_040607155.1 of Micromonospora sp. NPDC005324. NCBI lineage: Bacteria > Bacillati > Actinomycetota > Actinomycetes > Micromonosporales > Micromonosporaceae > Micromonospora > Micromonospora sp. NPDC005324. The sequence goes on from NZ_JBEXGE010000028.1 coordinate 12,966, forward strand.
ACCGCGTGCACGGCGGCCAGCACCTCGCCGTACGCGCGCCAGTGCGCGCCGGTCATCGGGCCTTCGAGCGCCCGCTGGTCGGAGACCCACGGCACCACCGAGAGGCGGCGGCCGTCGTGGTCGATGAACAACCGTCCGTCGGCGGCCCGCAGCGGCGCGGCGATGCCCGGCACCCCCTGCTCGGCCAGGTACGTCGTCACGACCAGGCCGGCCGGGGTGCCGCCGCCGCTCAGCTTGACCGCGTACCGACCGCCGTCGGCGCTCCGGGCCAGCCACAGGCGAGCGTGCTCGTCCGCGCCGGAGGTGACGTGCTCCATCGTGGACAATCGCAGACCGAAGCCCGTCCGCACCTGCTCGGCCACCTGCCGTGCGACGTCCTGCACCATGCGGACACCATGCCAGCGCTCCGGCCACCGACCCAGCGATTTTGCCTGTCGCGGCCGCTCAGCGCAGCGTGGCCAGGTGGCGGTCCAGCGCGGCGTACGACTCGGCGGCACCCTGCGTCATACCGGAGTCGACCATCCCGTCGCGCTCCGCAGTGGTGTCGAAGCGGGTGGTGCTCGTGATGGTGGTGCGCCCCTCCTGTTCGGTGAAGACCACCGTCTCCACAGCGACATGGCCTGGCATTCCCTCGAACTCGAAGGTCTGCACGAGACGCTCGGGAACGACGATCTCCCGGTACTCACCGCGGAAGGCGTAGTCGTTGCCGTCCGTGGCGTGCTCGACGAACCGGTAGCCACCGCCCACCCGAAAGTCGATCTCGACGTCCAGTGGGTTGCCCCGCCCCCACCACTGCCTGAGGTGCTCGGCCCGGGTGTGCGCGGCGTAGACCAGCTCGCGGGGCGCGTCGAACGTCCGGGTGAGGGTGATCTCCCGGTCGGACGGCAGGTCGATCGTCAGGTCAGGGACCTTGTTCATGGCGGGTCTCCTTCAGGTCGCGTAGGTAGTCGTCCAGGGTGTCGTAACGGTCGTTCCAGAGCCGGTGGTACTGGTCGACCCACTCGGCGAGCGTCCGCAGCGGCGCCGGGTCGAGCCGGCAGCGACGCCACTGCGCCTCGCGGGTCCGCACGATCAGCCCGGCACGCTCCAACACCGAGAGGTGCTTGGAGATCGCCTGGACGCTGATCGGGAACGGCGCCGCCAGCTCGTTGACCGTCGCGTCGCCGGTTGCCAACCGGGCCAGGATCGCCCGCCTGGTCGGATCAGCGAGGGCGGCGAACACGGCGCTGAGAGGATCTGCGGTCATGTGTCTCTTTCAACCAACTCGTTAATCAACTGTGAGGTTGAATATACAGGTCGTCGTGGTTGCGTCAAGAACTTTCGTCGCCCAAACCGGGCAGAGGTGTTCCGGCAGGCCGGCTGGGTATGGGAAACCAGCACCCCTTCAGGACCGCCGAGAGGAACCGACGTGGCGAGCATCCGCGCCCTCGTACTCAACTGCACCCTCAAGCCGTCGCCGGCGCCGTCGAGCGCCGAGCAGCTCGGTCGGGAGGTGCTCACCGAGCTGGCCACGCAGGGCGTGGAGGGCGAGATGATCCGGGTGGTCGATCACGACGTGCGCTTCGGGGTGTCCACCGACGAGGGCGACGGCGACGGTTGGCCGACGATCCGCGCCAAGCTGATGACAGCCCAGGTGCTGATCATCGCCACGCCGATCTGGCTCGGCCAGCCCTCCAGCGTCTGCAAGATGGTCCTCGAACGCCTCGACGCTGAACTATCCGAGACCGACGCCGAGGGCCGCCTGCGCACCTACGGCAAGGTCGCCGGTGTCGCAGTGGTCGGCAACGAGGATGGCGCCCACCACACCATCGGCGAGGTGCAGCAGGCGCTCAACGAGGTCGGGTTCACCATCGCCGCCGCCGCCGCGACCTACTGGGTCGGCGAGGCGCTACACACAGTGGACTACCGCGACGCCGGCCCCAAGCCCGACACCACCGGCCGCACCACGAAGGCCCTGGCGCTCAACACCGCACACCTGGCCCGGCTCCTCGCCGACCAGCCGTACCCGCCGCCGGACGCGAAAGGTGCCGCGAGCCGCGAATAGACCTCACCGCCAGCGCGTCACTGCCCGGGCTCCCCCATCGCTGGGACAGCCCGCTACCGATCCGCCCCCGGGCGCGGTCAGCGCCAGCCGTAGCCGGCGCGCAACGCCTGCCCGACCCGGTCGAACCGGGGCCGATCCAACACGGCGCCCTCCCGGCGGATGCTGTCCTCGCGCATGGTGAGCACCCGGTCCAGCCGGACCCAGCTCGGCCGATTGTCGCGGTCCCACTCACCCGGCCCGAGCGCGAACCAGTGCCGCTGCCCGTCCCGCTCGCCCTGGCTGGACAGCATCAACCCGAACAGGGTCCGGCTGTGCCGCCCGACGACCAGCACCGGCCGGTCCTTGCCCTGGCGCGGGTCGTCCTCGTACGGCACCCACGTCCAGACGATCTCGCCCGGGTCGGCCTGACCGTCCCGTTCCGGAGCGTAGGTCAGCTCCCGACGCTGCAACGCGCTCACCTGACGGCGGCGGGCCACCTGCGCGGGCGCCGGCCCGGTACGCCGGGGCGACGGGATCACCGCGCCGACCCGAGAGATACGCGCCGCGACATTCCTCAACAGACCAGCCACGGCGGGCAGCCTACCCGCCGCCGAGACGGGCGGTACGACAGACTGGCCCCATGAACGAGTTGCCCCGTGACCTGCCGATCCTGGAGCGACGCGCGGTGCGGGTCGTCGTCGTCGACGGCACCGACAGGGTGTTGCTGTTCCACACCCGCGACCCGGACCACGCCCGGCTGGGCACCTGGTGGGAGCTGCCCGGCGGCGGCATGGATCCCGGTGAGACCTATCGCGACACGGCGGTACGGGAGCTGCGGGAAGAGACCGGTATCGTGGTCACCGCCGACCAGGTGGGTGCGCCGAACTGGCGGCGGCGGGCGAGCTTCCTGCACCGCCAGTTGCGGCACGTCCAGGACGAGGTTGTCGTCGCCGTACGGCTGGGCGGCCCCGGTCCGGACGTGGACGAGACGCATCGGCTCGACTACGAGCTGGAGGACTACTTCAGCTTCCGCTGGTGGCCGTTGCCGGAGGTGGTGGCCAGTCGGGAACGCTTCTACCCCGGGCAGCTCCCCCGGCTGATCACCCCCTTTCTCACCGAAACGGAGATCGACGAGCCGTTCGAACTGTGGTCGTGAGCCGGGTCGGCGGGCAGAGTGGGGGGCATGAGGAGCGATCTGCACGGCCCGTTGTCCGCGTACGCCGCGCGACTGCACGCAACGGTCGGCGACGGGCACCACGTCGCCTCCCCGCTCGGCGCCTGGCTGCTGCTCGCGGTCACCGCCACGACGGCCGACAGTGATCCGGCCCTAGCGGACGGAGCCGCTGCGAAGCTGGCAGAGGCGCTGGGCACCGACCTGCCGAGCGCGGCCGAGGTGGCCCGAACACTGTTGGACGCGCCGCACCCGCTGGTCGGGTCCGCCAGCGCGCTCTGGCACCGGTCGGGGCAGGACGACGACGGGTCGGCGGCGTGGCGGGCCGCGCTGCCCCGCACGACCGAGGTCGGCGCACTGCCCGATCAGGCCGGGTTGGACGCCTGGGCGCGCGAGCACACCCTCGGCCTGATCGAGACGTTTCCCCTGACGGTCAAGTCGAACGTGGAGTTCATCCTGGCCAGCGCGTTGGCCACCCGGGTGTCCTGGGCGACCCCGTTCGACGTCGCCGACGCACGCGCGCTCGGCGCCGACAGCCCGTGGGCCGGCCAACTGAGACGGGCACTGCGCAGCCCGAGCGAGGGCCACCGCTGCGCCATCGTGTCCACCGCGCGGGCCGGTGACGTGATCGTGCACGCCGCACCCGCCCAGACGACCGACGGCGCAGGGCTGGTCGTCCTCTCGGTGGCAGCCGCGCCGCAGGTGCCACCGGCCGAGGTGCTGGCCATTGCGTACGACCTGAGCGCCGGCGCCGCCGACGGCGCGCAACCGGCGGGCAGCCGATCGCTGTTCGACCTGCCGCGCGGTGAGACTCCGCTGTGGACGCTGACCGAGGAGCGCGTACACACCTGGGCCCGCCACGGCCGCGAAGAGCGGCACACCGCCGTCCTCCCCTGCTGGTCCGCTCGCAACGACCATGACCTGACCGCCCCGGCGCTTGGCTTCGGGGCCGCGGTGGACCTGCTGGCGACGGCGATGATGCTGCGGGCGGACGAATTCGACGCACGACAGACGGCTGTGGCCCGGTTCGACAGGTACGGCTTCGAGGCGGCGGCGGTGACCGGCATGGCCGGGATCACCAGCATGCCGCCGGAGGGCGAGGCCCGCACCGCCGAGCTGCGCTTCGGCCACCCGTACGCCGTGGTGGCCGTCGCCACCGACACCCGGGCCGACGGCGTCACCGGCCCCTGGCACGGGGTGCCGGTCTTCTCCGCCTGGGTCGCCGAGCCCGAGGACGTGCCCGAGGCATGAGTCACCTCCCGGAGGAGCAGGTGGCCGGTGTGCTCCGGCAATGGATCGGCACGACCACCCCGAAGTTGCTGGGCGAGGGAATGGAGGGCGCGGTCTACGAGGTCGACGACTCGCGGGTGGCGAAGATCTGGTTCGCCGGTGCGGTCGAGTCGTCCCGCCGGGCGGCAGCGTTCTACGACGCGATGGCCGCGAAGCCGCTGGCGTTCCAGGTGCCACGGATCACGCAGGTGGAGTCGGTGGGAGGTCGAGTCGTGACCATCGAGCGGCGGCTGACCGGCACCACACTGGCCGCCGCTCTCGCGGCCGGCACGGTGTCCCGCGAGGACGCGTACACGATCGTTGTCGACATCATGGCCGCGCTCGCGGCCGGCGGTGGTCTCCCGGCGGCCCGCGAGTTGGCCGTCCTGGGTGAGGATTCCCCGCTGTTCAGCGTCGGGGAGGGCTTCGCGGTAGCACTCGCGCGCCTCGCCGAACGTCGGGTCGAGCGTTTCCGGCCGGTGCTGAGCGGAGCAGTCGTCGACTTCGACCGGAAAGCCGCGGCGCTTCCCAGCCGGCTGGTCGAGGTCGACAGTGGCCGGCGTGCGGTGCTGCACGGCGACCTGATCCCGGGGAACATCCTGGTCGACGCCTCGGGCCGGCCGAGCGCGGTGCTGGACTGGGGCTTCCTGACCACCGAGGGTGACCCGGCGTTCGACGCGGCGGTCACCGCCGCGATCTTCGACATGTACGGGTCGGAGGCGCTGCAGGTCGAACGCGACCTCCTCGACCGGATGGAGGCGCGGTTGGGCTACGACCGCGCGGCGCTGCTCGTCCACCGGGCCGCCTACTCGCTGATCACGGCCAACGCCTACGACCCGACGGGTCAGGACGGCCACTTCGCCTGGTGCGTGGCGGCGTTGAATCGGACCGACGTCACAAAGGCTCTCCTGGGCTGACCCGCGCCCGGAGCCGCAGCCGCCCCGCCCGGCCACTCCGGCCGCGAACCCGGGCAGGCGCCGCCGAAGTTCCACTCAGTCCCCTGCCGGCACCTGCTCCTCCTCGCGCTGCGCGGCGCGGGCCGCGAGCCGGCGTTCCCGCTCCTGGGCGCCGATCAGGTCGTCGGGCAGCGAGTCCGGCACCTCCAGGTCGAAGCGGCGCAGCAGCCGGATCGAGAAACCGCCCAGGGTGATCAGGATCAGCGCCACACCGAAGCAGACGTACGCGAAGCCGATGCCCCGACCCTCCCCGGTGCCGATCACCGCGCCTACCGACCCGGCGAGCACCCCGTCGGGGGCGAGCATCGGCTCGAACAGGCTGGTGGCCGCCGGAGCGAGCAACGCAAAACCAATCGGCAGTGTCGACCAGGAGATGGTCTGGTTGAGGCTGAACACCCGGCCATGGAAGCGCTGCGGCACCTTGACCTGGACGATGGTGGCGTAGATGGACTGCGCGGTGGTCATCGACATGGCCAACCAGAAGGCCCCGACGCTGATCATCACGACCGACGCGTCCAAGCCGACGAGGACGCAGCCGAGCGCGGTGCCGAGGTTACCGATCAGCACACCGACCATGCGCCGGTGTCGAGGGCCGCCCCACAGCGCCATGAGTACGCCACCGGCAACCGCGCCGAGCGCCTCGGCGAGGGCCACCTGGGCCACCTGCGTGGCGCTGCCGAAGGAGAGCACCAGCGGGGTGACGAGCACCAGGGCCGGGGCCAGGAAGATGTTGCCCAGCGCGAAGTATCCCAGCATCAGACGGAAGCCACGGTGTCGCCACGAATAGCGCAGGCCGTTGACGATCGCCACGAGCAGCCGCTCCTTGGGCCGCCAGCCGAGCAGGTCGGGAAAGCGGACCACGGCCAGGGTGACCACCGCGACCAGGTAGCTGGCCACGTCCAGCAGCAGGATGCCCCTGAGGTCGATGGTGGCGAGCAGGCCCGCGGCGAAGACCGGCATCAGCAGCAGGGCGAAGCCGTTGGAGAGTTGAGTGATGCCCATCGCGTGCCCCAGGTAGCGTTTGGGCACCAGTTGCGGCACCGCCGACTGGAACGCGATGCGCTGGAACGACGCAGCCACCTGACTCAGCGCCACCAGAACGTAGATGTGCCAGAGCGCGAGGTTGCCGGTCCAGAGCAGCGCGGCGAGCACCAGCTGGATCGTGCCGGCGCTGCTACTGGCGATCATCATGATCTTTCGCCGGCTGACCCGGTCGGTGATCGCGCCGGCAACCGGCAGCATCAGCACCCCGCAGATCAGCGCCAGCGCCCAGAGCAGACCCAGGTTCGCTACCGAGCCGGTACGGGTGAACAGCCAGATCGGCAGGGCGAACGCGGTCAGGGCCGAGCCCGTGGTGGAGACCAACTGCCCGACGGTCACCGCCACGAACCGGGCCATGCTCGGTTGGACCACCGGCTGCGCAGGGGTGGTGACGGCGTCGACGCCCCGGGCGTCGTCCACCACCCACGCGGCGTCCTCACCGCGGGCCCGCGTCGTCAACGCGGACACGTCACCGTCGACCAGCGCCGGATGCACCTGGGTGACGATCTCGGCCAACTCCTGCGCCCGATACTTGAGGAAGAAGTGCCCCGCTTGATCCAGCACCACCAGCCCCAGCCGGTCGCTGAGGAACTGCCACTCGGCGTAGCGCTCGGTGTGGTAGTCCGTGACCGGGTCCTCCGAGCCGACCACCGAGATGATCGGGGCGCGCAGCTTCACCGCACGCCGGTCGAGCAGGTCGGTGAAGTATTCCTCCGAGGCTCGGGAGTCGGCCCGCATGTTGCTGATGATCCGATCGGCCTGCTCCGGGTCCAATTCGTTGGTGTCGACCCCCATCGACTTGAGCCAACTCGCGTAGTGCCGGTTGCTGCGCAACTTCTCAAGCCGGGTACGCACTGCCGCGAACAGGCCCTTCGGGCGGGCGAACGGGAACATCGCACCGATGTAGAGGGCCGTCAGTTCCCTGCCGGCGGCCTCCACCTTGCGAGCCACCTCGGCGACGATCGCACTGCCTACCCCGCAGTGCCCGTACAGCGCGAGGGGGCCCTCGACACGTTCCAGGATCTCCTCGGCGACCCGGGTGGTCAGCTCGTCGAACGGCAGCGCGGCCTCGGTGAGCCCCACGTCGTGCCCGGGGATGGCCAGGGACCAGAGCGCGTGCCCGGCCGGCAACGCGTCCGCGAGCGGCTGGTAGACGATCGCGCTGCCACCGCCGTACGGCACGCAGACGTACGTGATCACCCGCTGCGCCGCCGGGATCGGTTTCGTCAGCTCGTAGAGCAGCCGACGGGGGCCGTCGCCAGCGCCGTCACCGGACATGAAGGCGGCCAGGTCGCGGATGGTCCGCTGCTGGAACAGATCCATCACGCCGACCGGCCGGCCGCCGTGCTCGGTCTTGCGGATCCGCGCCACCACCTGGGTCGCGAGCATCGAGTGCCCGCCCAGGTCGAAGAAGTCGTCGTCGATGCCGAGGGCGTCCACGCCGAGGATGTCGGACCAGATCCCGGCGAGCATCCGCTCGGTGTCGTCGCGCGGCTCGACGAGCGCCACCGACTCGGCGCGGGTGACCACCGGCGCGGGCAACGCCCGACGGTCCAGCTTGCCGTTCGGGGTCAGCGGGAACACGTCCAGGGTGACGAACGCCGCCGGCACCATGTACTCGGGCAGGGTCTCCTTCAGCGCCACCTTCAACGCGTCGTGCTCGGCCGCGCCGACCACGTACCCGGTGAGGCGCTTGTCGCCGGGGGTGTCCTCACGGACCAGCACGACGGCCTCGGTCACGCCGGGCTGGGCGCGCAACGCGCTCTCGATCTCGCCCAACTCGATGCGCAGGCCGCGCAGCTTGACCTGGTGGTCGATCCGCCCGAGGAACTCCAGCACCCCGCCAGGCTGGCCGCCGGTCGCGACCCGCCAGCGGGCCAGGTCGCCGGTGCGGTACAGCCGGGCTCCCGGCTCGGCGGCGAACGGGTCCGGCACGAACCGCTCGGCGGTCAACGCCGGCCGGCGGTGGTAGCCACGCGCCAGCCCGACCCCGCCGATGTGCAGCTCACCGGCGACACCGACCGGGCACGGGTTGCCCCGGGCGTCCAGCACGTGCAGGCGCAGGTTGCTGATCGGCGCGCCGATCGGCACGCTGGTCAGCCCGGCCAGCAGCGCCGGGTCGCACGCCCACGCGGTGACGTCGATCGCCGCCTCCGTCGGGCCGTACAGGTTGTGCAGGCCGCAGCCGGGCAGTCGGGCGGTGAAGTCCCGGGCCGCGGCGAGCGGCAACTCCTCACCGCTGCAGATCACCCGGCGCAGCGCGGTGGCCGCCTCGACGCCGTCCTCGGCGAGGAAGACCGTCAACATCGACGGTACGAAGTGGGCGGTGGTGACCCGCTCGGCGACCAGCAGGTCACGCAGGTAACCGGCGTCCTTGTGACCGCCCGGCTCGGCCAGCACCAGCCGGGCGCCCTCACGCAGCGGCCAGAAGAACTCCCACACCGACACGTCGAAGCTGGCCGGGGTCTTCTGCAACACCGCGTCATCGGCACCGAGCCGGTAGGTGCGTTGCATCCAGTCGAGGCGGTTGACGATGCCCCGATGGGTGTTCGGCACGCCCTTGGGCCGGCCGGTGGAGCCGGATGTGTAGATGACGTACGCCAGGTTGGCCGGGCCGCCCATCGGAGTCGGGTCAAACGCCTGCTGGTCGGCCCAGGCCGACTCGTCGTCCAGGACGAACACGCTGGCGTCGGTCGCGGGCAACACGTCACGCAGATGCCCCTGCACCAGCACCACCGGCGCGGCGGCGTCGGCGACCATGAACGCCAGCCGGTCCGGCGGGTACTCCGGGTCAAGCGGCAGGTAGGCGCCGCCGGCCTTGAGCACTCCAAGCAGGCCCGCGACCAGCTCCGCCGAGCGTTCCGCGCAGACCCCGACCAGGGTCTCCGGGCCCACCCCGGCGGCGCGCAGCCGGTGCGCCACCCGATTCGCCGCCGTGTTCAGCTCGGCGTACGTCGTCGATCGGCCGGCGAACCGCAACGCGACCGCGTCCGGTGTACGGGCGGCGCGCTCCTCGATCGGGGCGTGCAGGGTCTCCTGCCGGGGGAAGTCGCCGGCGGTGTCATTCCACCCGGCCAGCAGCTCCCGCTCGGCCGGCGCGAGCAGATCCAGTGCGGAGACCGGCAGGTCCGGCGTGGCGACCACAGTGCGCAGCAGGGTGGTCAGCCGGTGCGCCATCCGCTCGACGGTGTCCCTGGTGAACAGATCGGTGTTGAAGACCAGCTTGCCCCAGAGGCCGTCACCGGTCTCGACCGCGTGCAGCTCGAAGTCGAAGCGGGTGGCTCGCAACTCCATCGGTTGCCACTCGAAGCCGACCCCGGCGTCGTCGGCGACCCCGGCGAAACGGCCCATCTCGTAGTTCTGCAACACGAACATCGCCTGGAAGACCGGCGAGCGGCTGACGTCGCGCGGCAGCCCCAACTCGTGCACCACCCGGGCGAAGGGCACCTCGGCGTGCTCCAGCCCGTCCAGCACCGCCCTGCGGGTCTGCTGGAGCAGCTCGATGAAGCTCGGTTCGCCGGCCAGCTCGGCGCGCAGCGGCAGCATGTTGACGAACATGCCGACCACGTTCTCCAGCTCGGGTGCCGACCGCCCGGCCACCGAAGCGCCGACCACGACGTCGTCCTGCCCGGTGTGCCGGGCCAGGAACACCTGGTACGCGGCGAGCAGCGTCATGAACAGGGTGCCGCCGTAGGAGCGCGTCAGCGCGGCCAGCCCTTCGGTGGTGACCCGATCAACGGTGAACTCGACGAAGTCCCCCCGGTAGGTCTGGGTGGCCGGACGGGGCAGGTCCAATGGCAGTTCCAGCGGGGTGATGCCGGCGAGCCGGTCCTTCCACCAGTCCAGGTGCCGGCGGGTGCCCGGGGCGGCCAGCTCCCGCGCCTCCCAGACGGCGAAGTCGCCGTACTGCACCGGTAGGCTGGGCAGCTCCCGGTCACGGTAGCGGCTGATCAGGTCACGCAGCAGCACGTCCACCGACCAGCCGTCACCGACGATGTGGTGCTGGCCGAGCAACAGCACGTGCTCCCTCGCCGTCAACCGGATCAGCAGGGCGCGCAGCAGTGGCCCGCTGGCCAGGTCGAACGGCTCGGCGGCCTCCCGGTCGATCAACTCCTGCGCGGCGGCCTCGTCGGCGGCGTCGACCACGGTCAGCGGCACCTCGACCAGGTCGTCGAGCACCACAGTGGGCCGACCGTCGGGGTCGGCCGGGAACCGCGTGCGCAGCGATTCGTGCCGGCGGGTCAGGTCGGCCAACGCGCGGCGCAGCGCCGCGACATCGAGCGGGCCGCGCACCCGCAGCGGCACCGCGATGTGGTACGCCGCCTCGCCGGGCGCGAGCTGGTCCATGAACCAGACCCGCTCCTGGGCGTACGAGAGCGGCACCTCGGCGTCCGGCGGGCGGGGGGTGATCCGCGCGGCGGGCGCGCCGCCCGACCGTCGGCGCAGCCGTTGGGCGATCAGCGCCTGCCGGGCGGGATCGCGGGGCGTGTCCTTCACGTCCGTCATGAGGGGGTGTCCTTCTCCGCCACGAGCAGCGCGGCGACCTCGGTTTCGGAAAGCTCGTCGAGCTCGGCGGCGATCCGCTGTTCGATCTGGGCCGCCAGTTCGGCCACCACCGGGCTGCTGAACAGCGCTCGCATCGGCAACTCCACGTCCACCTCGGCGCGGATGCGGGCCATCGCCCGCATGCCATGTAGCGAGTTGCCGCCGAGAGCGAAGAAGTCGTCGAGGACGCCGACCTTCTCCACCTGGAGGACGTCGGCGTAGACCTCGGCGACCAGGGCCTCGGCGTCGGTACGCGGAGCGAGGAACCCGTCGGTGGTGGCGACCGCCGGGGCCGGCAGCGCGGCGGCGTCCAGCTTGCCGTTCGGCGTCAGCGGCAGCGCGTCCAGCACGACGAATGCAGTCGGCACCATGTGCGCGGGCAACTCGAGGGCCAGGTCGGCGGCGAGCGCCTCCGTGTCGACCGGGCCGACCAGGTAACCGACCAGCGTCGGCTCAACGCCGTCGGCGCGGACCACGACCGTTGCCGCGTCCACGTCCGGGCGGGCGCGCAGCACCGACTCGATCTCGCCCAGCTCGATCCGCATCCCCCGGACCTTGACCTGGTTGTCGCGGCGGCCCAGGTACTCCAGCGTCCCGTCGGCTCGCCAGCGGGCCAGGTCACCGGTGCGGTACATCCGCTCCCCCGGCGGCCCGTACGGACAGGGCAGGAATCGCTCGGCGGTGAGGGCCGGTCGGCGTAGGTAGCCCCGGGCCAGTTGCGCCCCGGCGACATACAGCTCGCCGACCACACCGGGCGGCACCGGATTCAACGCCGCGTCGAGCAGGTGGACCCGGGTGGTCCAGGTGGCCTGACCGATCGGCACCGGCCCGGCGGGCACCGACTGCCCGGGCGCGATCCGCGCGGCGACACACCCGACGGTCGCCTCGGTCGGCCCGTACTCGTTGATGACGGCGACCTGCGGGTGCGCCGTCCGCCAGCCGGCCACCTGCTCTCCGGTAAACGCCTCCCCGCCGATCACCAGGTCGGTGGTGGGCGACAGCGCGTCGTCGAGCAGCGGCAGATGGCTGGGGGTGACCTTGAGGAAGGTGGGCGGCCCACCCGCTCGGGCGGCCGGCGTGTCGATCCCCGCCAGCCGGATCGTGCCGCCGACGGTGAGCGGGCCGAGCAGCCCGGTCACGGTCAGGTCGAACGTGACGGGCGAGTGCAGCAGGGCCGTGCCGGCCAGCCCCGGGTAGGTGTCCCGGGCCCAGGCCAGGTACGCGGTGACCGCGCGGTGCTCCACCAGTACACCCTTCGGCCGGCCGGTGGAACCGGAGGTGTAGAGCACGTACGCCGGGTGCTCCGGGCGCAGCGGCGACCGGCGGTCGTCATCGAGCAGGTCGGTGTCGTCGAAGTCGGCGGCGGTCGTGGAGTCGAGCACCAGCGCGTCGGCCGGGGCCAGCGCGGCCGTCTGCGGGGTGGCCAGCACCAGCGTCGGCTCCGCGTCGGTGAGTAGGTAGCCGATCCGGTTCGCCGGGTGGTCGGTGTCCACGGGCAGGTAGGCCGCACCGGCCTTGAGCACCGCAAGGATCGCCACCAGCAGCTCCACCGATCGGGGCAGCAGCAACGCGACCCGGGTCTCCGGGCCGGCACCCCGCTCGACCAGCAACCGGGCCAGACGGTTGGCTCGGGCGGACATCTCGGCGTAGCTCAACTCCACCCCGTCGCAGAGCAGCGCGGTCGCCGCCGGGGTGGCGGCGGCCTGCCGCTGCACCTCGGCGACCACAGTGGTCGGCACCACCTCGCCACCGGTGCCGGCCCACGTGCGCAGCAGGTCGCGTTCGGCGTCGTCGAGCAACGGCAGCGCGGACAGCCTGGTGGCCGGGTCGGCGACGACGGCGGTGAGCAACCGCAGGTAGCGGGCGACGACCGTCTCGGCGGTGGCCCGGTCGAACAGGTCGGTGCGGTAGACCAGGCGGCTGGTGCCGCGCGTCAAGTCGAACGCCAGGTCGTCCTTGGTGGTGCCCAGCGCCACCACGTCCAGGCCGGAGTCCGGGATGAAGTTCAGGGCGGTCTGAAACACCGGCTGCACCGACGGGTCGCGGTGGGCGACGACTGCCTCGACGATCCGCTGGAACGGCGTCTGCCCATGTTCCATCGCGTCCACCAGACCGGCCCGGACCCGGCCGATGAGCTCGGTGCCGCTCGGGTCGCCGGTCAGGTCGCAGGACACCGCGACCGGGTTGACGAACATACCGATCAACGGGGCCAGCTCGGCGGCGTCCCGGCCGGCGGTGGATACACCGACCACCACCTGCGGGTCACCCGAGATTCGGGACAGCAGCGCGGCGAAGGTGGCCAACAGCACCATGTACGGAGTCGCAGTCGTGCCAGCGGCGAGCTGCCCGACCCGGTCCAGCAGCCCGTCGGGAAGGTCGAAGCGCACCTCGTCACCGGCGAAGCCGAGCTGGGCGGGGCGCGGCCGGTCCAGCGGCAGGCCGGTCACCGTCGGCGCACCGGCCAGGCTGTCGCGCCAGAAGGCGAACTGCCGGTCCAGCTCGTCGTCGGTGAGCTGGTCGCGCTGCCAGACGGCGAAGTCGGCATACTGGATGGGCAGCTCGGGTACGTCGGCCGGCGCGCCGGTCAGCGCGGCCCGCGTGAACTCGGCCAGTTCGGCGTCGAAGAGCACCGCGGAGTGGCTGTCGAAGACCGCGTGGTGCACCACGAACTGCAACCCGAGCCGGTCGGCGGCGAAGCGGACCAGCCGGGCCCGCCACAGTGGCGGGGCGTCCAGCGGGATCGGCGTCCGCGCCAGCTCGGCCAGCGTGTCGGTGGCGCGGGCTTGCTGCTCGTCCGCGGGCAGGTCGGTCAGGTCCAGCTCCGGCAGCTCCACCGGCTCGACGGCCCGGACGACCTGCGTCAGCACCCCGTCGGCCATCCCCAGGTGGGTGCGCAGTGCCTCGTGCCGGGCGATCACCTTCGTGAGCGCCTCGGCGACCTGGGTCGCGGTGACGCCGGCCGGAAACCCGAACGGCACGGAGATGTTGAAGACCGGCGAACCGGGGTCGAGCTGGTTGGCCGTCCACACCCGCTCCTGGGCGAAGGAGGCCGGGAAGGTCCACTCCTGGGTCATGACGCCGACTCCCGCACCGAACGGGGGCGCATGTCGATCCACACGGTGTCGATGTGCGCCAGGCACTCCTCGCGGGTGCCGGCGAACCCCACGTCGTACCAGCCCGCCGGTAGGTCCCGTCCGGCCGGCCAGATGGAGTACTGCTCCTCGTCGTTGCGCACGACCAGGAATCGGGGCTCGACCATCACAGTGCTCCATCGGTGTCGGGGGTGTGCGATTCGGCCATCGCGACGGCGATCTTGCGGGGGCCGGTGAACGGCTCCCGGCCGTGTGCGGCGGTCATGTTGTCGACCACCAGCACGTCGTCGCGCTGGTAGTCGAAGCGGACGCTGGCGGCCCGGTAGGCGGAGCGCAGGTGGTCCATGACATCGACGGGGATCTCGCCGCCGTCGCCGTAGTAGGTGTTCGACGGCAGCCCGTCCGCGCCGAACATGGCCAGCAGCCCCTCCTGGAGGTCCTTGGCCAGGCTGCTCACGTGGAAGAACGTGGCGTGGTTGAACCAGCGGGGGATGTCCGAGCCGGGCCGCTGGTGCACGACGTCGCGGACCGCACGGGTACGCAGCCCGTCGCGGCCCACCCACTCCAGCGTGATCCGGTTCGCCGCCGCGTACGCCTCGACCTCGGCGCGGTCGTCGGTGCCGAACACGTGCTGCCAGCTCGCGCCGAAATCTCCGTGGAAGTTGCGCACCAGCATCCAGCGGCGGCGGACGAACTCCTCGCGTACCGTGGGGTCGATCTCCCGGTAGACCCGGCGGATGTCGGCCAGCGGAGTGGCGCCCAGTGTCTGCGGCGCGGTGATGCAGTAGAAGAACAGCGTCAACGGCCAGCGCGCCTGGTACGAGTTCTCGTTGTGCAGGAAGATCTCCTCGTCCGGCGGGTAGTCGGTCGAGGTGTACACCCGGCCCTTGATGGCGTGTCTCGGTGAGGACCGCTCGGTGTAGGTCAGCGGCTCACCGGCAAGCGCCCGGACCACCCGGTCGAAGCCGTCCACCCCGCCCACGTCGAAGCCGCGGAACAACAACCCGCCCTGCTCGGCCACTGTGGCCCGCAGCTCGGCGCGGCGCTCGGTGATCAGCTCGGTCAGTGTCCGGCCGTCGGATGCGACGACCACGGGCAGCGTGGCGATCGTGTCGCTCATTGTTCTCTCCACTCCTGGTTTCTCGTCACGCGCGGGGCAGTCGCGGAATGGCGGGGACTGGTGCCGGGGTGGCCGGCTCGTCGGTGTCGGCCGCGGCGACGCGCAGTTCCTCGATCCGGGCTGCCAGCCCGGCCACGGTGGGGGTCTCGAAGAGGCTGCGCATCGGCAGGCGCACCCCGGTCGCCTTGCGCATGGCCGCGATCAGCTGGACCGCGACCAGGGAGTTGCCGCCCAGGGCGAAGAAGTCGTCGTCGACGCCCACCTCGGGCACCCCGAGCCGGTCCTGCCAGACCCGGGCGATGGCCAGTTCCAACTCGGTGCCCGGCGCGGCGGTGCCGGCCGACGCCCCGGTCACGGCCGGCCCGGTGGCCGCCTCGTCGCCGGCCAGGTTGCCGGAGGTGACCCGGCCGGCACGGTGCCGAATGTCCTCCACCGTCCGGGTGGCGATCACCACCTGGGCGCCGAGACCGGCGGTGAGGCTTCGGCGAAACGCCTCCGCGCCGTCCACCGGCCGGATGTCCTCGGTGGACGGGGCCGGCACCGCTCCGGCGTCGTCGCCGGCGGGCCCGCTCAGGCCACCGGTGACGGCGCCCTGGTCCACCCTGCGCAGCACGAAGTCGCTGATCTCGACCAGCTCCCGGCCGTCCGGGTCGCGCAGCGACAGGTCCGCGGCGACGACCTCGTCGGTGCCGCCGGTGCGGTGCCGCAACCGGCTGGTGAACCGGGCCGGCAGCGGACCGCGCACGACGATTCGGCCGTAGGACAGCGGCAGGTAGGTGCCACTGCCCTGGCCCCGGCCGAACGCGGTCGCCACGTCCAGCAGTGCCGGGTGCAGGCCCCAGACGGGCAGGTCGTCGGCCGCCGCGGCGGGAGCTTCGACGACCGCCAACTCCTCGCCGTCGGCCAGGTGGTGCTCCCGCAGCGCGGCCCAGCGCGGCCCGAACGTCAGCATGCTGGTCCGGCCCCGCCCGAACGACGCGTCGTCGTCCACCCGGCGACCCACGACCGTGACCGGTTGCGGTGGCGGTGCCGGCTCGTCGGTCCAGCCCGCGCCGCCCCGCACGTGGGTCCGCAGCCGGCCGCCGGCGAGGCTCCGCACCGCGAACTCGGTGCCGCCGTCGTCGGTGCCGGTCAGCTCCACCCGATACTGGGCGACGGTGCCTTCGGGCACCGCGAACGGCTCGAGGAAGACCACGTCGCGCAGCTCCACCGCCGCAGCCGGGCCGGGCGCGGGCAGCGCGGCGGCCACCGCGGCCCGGACCGACTCCAGGTGGGCGGTGCCCGGCACCACCGGCACACCCCCGATCCGGTGCTCGTCGAGCAGCCAGTGGGTGGCCGCGGAGACCAGCCCGTGCAGCACGGTGCCGTCTGGCCCGGTGACCTTCGTGGTGAGCACCGGGTGGTCGACCGCCGCGGTGACGGTGTCCCGGCCGGCCGCCCGGAAGCCGGCCGGCGCGGCGGTCTCCACGGCCATACCGACCTCGGCCCAGCCGCCCCAGTTCTGCGACAGCACCGGTGCCCGCCAGCCTGCGCCCGAGCGCGCGTGCGCGTCGAGGAACGCGTTCGCGGCGCAGTAGTCGACCTGTCCGAAGCCGCCGACCACGGCGGTGATCGACGAGCACAGCACCACGAAGTCCAGTGGCAGGTCACCGAAGACCTGGGCGAGGGCGAGCGTGCCGGCGACCTTCGGGGCGAGCACCCGCTCGGCCTCGGCCCGCTCCTTCACCTCGGCCATTCCCCCGCCGGGCAGGCCAGCCGCGTGCACGATGCCGTCGATGCCGCCGTACGCGGCCTGCGCGGCGTCGCGGACCCGGCGCAGGTCGGCCGGGTCGGTGACGTCGGCGGCGAGCACCAGCACCTCGGCGCCCGCGGCCTCCATCCGACGGATCGCCGCGATGGCCCGGCCGGCCCGGTCGTCGCCGTGCACCGCGAGGTGGTCGTCCCACCGCTCACGCTCCGGCAGCCCGGAGCGGGCCAGCAGCACCAGCCTGGCCCGGGCCCGGGTGGCGAAGTCCTCGGCCAGGGTGATGCCGATGCCGCCGAGGCCACCGGTGATCACGTACCGGCCACCGTCACGCAGGGCTCCCGCCTCCGCCTCGGAGTCCACCGTCACCTGCTCGAAGCCGGGCAGCCAGCGCCGCCGCCCCCGCAGCGCCACCTCGGCCCGCTCCGGGTCCCGGAGGCGGCGCAGCTCGGCGACCACGGCGGCGACGTCGTCCTCGGCCGGGTCCCCGTCGACCAGCCGCACGGCCAGCCCGGGCAGCTCGGCCGGCAGCACCCGGACCAGCCCGGCCAGTGTGGCGTGCTCTGGGCGACGCAGGTCGTCGCCGCGGACGTCGCCGACCCCGGCGGTTACCAGGTCCAGGGCGAGGCCGTCGTTCTCGCTGGTCAGGCCGGCGCCAGCGAGGGCCTGCACCAGGTGCAGGGCGCTGAAGAAGCCCCGCTCCTGCGCGGCCCGGACCGCCGCGATGTCGGTGCCGGCCGGCGGGCCGTCCAGCGTGAACGCGTGCACCAACCGGGCCGGCACCGCGTCGGCGGTGAGCGCCGCGACGAGGTCGTCGTAGTCGGCGCGCACACCGGGGCGCAGGTGGTAGCCGGTGTCGGTCCCGGCGAAGGAGTCGCCGGGGCGTACCACGATCGGGTCGGCGCCGGCGGCCCGCAGGCCGGCGACCAGCGCGTCCCCGCGCGGGCCGGCGGTCAGCACCAGGCAGCGGCCCAGCGGCTCGGCCGCCGGCAGCGGCGCGGCCTGCTGCCAGACCGGCACCGCGAACCACTGCGGCAGCGGTCGCGGCCCCACCTCGACCGGGGCGGTCACGACCGGCTGCTCCGGATCCGGGTCGATCCAGAAGCGGCGGCGCTCGAAGGGGTACGTGGGCAGCGGCACCCGCCGGGCCGCCGGGTCGTCGTCGAAGCGCACGGGCACGGCGGCGGACCAGAGCGCGCCAGCGGCGCCGAGCAGGGTGGCCAGGTCGCCGGTGCCGTCGCCCGGCCCGGGCAGGCTGCTCAGCGGGGCGAGCGGGCGCTGCTTCGGTGCGGCCCTGGCCACCTGCATCCGGGCCAGGCTGGCCAACTGCCGGCCGGGGCCGCACTCGAGCAGCTGCCAGGTGCCCGCCGCCAGCAGGGTGGCGACGCAGTCGCCGAACCGGACCGGCTGCCGCAGGTGCGCCGTCCAGTACGCCGGGTCGGTGGCCTGCTCGGCGGTGATCCAGGTGCCGGTGACGTTGGACAGGAACGGCAGTGTCGGCGGGCGCAGCGTGACCGTGCCCATCAGCGCCGTGAACTCGGCCAGGATCGGGTCCATCATCGGCGAGTGGAAGGCGTGCGAGGTGCGCAGCATCTTGCTCTTGCCGTCCAGCGTGGCGGCGAACGTCTCGACCGCGGCGGTCGGGCCGGCCACCACGCAGGTGCCCGTGCCGTTGACGGTGGCGACCGCCAGCTCCGCGGGCAGTTGCGCGGCGACCACCGACTCGTCCAGCGCCACCGCCAGCATCGACCCGGTCGGCACCGACTGCATGAGCCGGCCCCGGCCGGCGACCACCCGCAGCGCGTCGGGCAGGCTCAGCACGCCGGCGATGGTGGCGGCGACGTACTCGCCGATGGAGTGGCCGATCATCGCGGCCGGCCGCACCCCGGCGGCCTGCCAGAGAACGGCCAGGGCGTACTCGACGGTGAACAGGGCCGGCTGGGTGTAGCGGGTCTCGACGAGGCGCTCCCCCGCCGCCGGGTCGCGGCCGAGGATCAGGTCACGCAGGTCCAGGCCGAGTTCGGGGCGGAGCAGCTCGGCGCACTCGTCAACGGCGGCCGCGAAGCTGGGCTGCTCGGCGTAGAGCTGCGCGCCCATGCCGGCGTACTGGGCTCCCTGACCGCTGAACAGGAAGCCCACCTTCGGGGCGGGACTGTCGGTCACCGGCTCCGGCCCGCGCTTGCGGGCCCGCAGGGCGGCGGCAGCCGAAGCCAGGTCGGTGGCGACCACAGCGCGGCGGTGCAGGTACTGCCGGCGGCCGACGCGCAGGGTGTGCGCGATGTCGGCGAGGTACTCCGGCCCGGCGTCGGCCGCGCCGTCCAGGTGATCGGCGAGGCGCCGCACCGCCGCGTCCAGGGCGGTGGGGGTGGCCGCGGAGACCTGGAGCAGGTGCGCCGGGCGCACCCGCCGGTCGTCCCGGTACGCGGCCGGCGCCTCCTCCAGCACCACGTGCGCGTTGGTGCCGCCGATGCCGAACGAGCTGATTCCCGCCCGGCGCGGCCCGCCGTCGGCGTCCCACTTGGTCAGCATGTTCGCCACGAAGAACGGGGTGTCGGCGAACTCGACCGCCGGGTTCGGCGTCTCGCAGTTGATCGTCGGTGGAATCAGACCGTGCTCCATGGCCAGCACCGTCTTGATCACGCTGACGATGCCCGACGGCTGGCTGAGGTGCCCGATGTTCGACTTCACCGAGCCGATGCCGCACCAGCCCCGCTCGTCGGTGTCCTTCGAGTAGACAGCGGAGAGCGCGGCCACCTCGATCGGGTCGCCCATCGCCGTGCCGGTGCCGTGTGCCTCGACGTAGGTGATGGTGCGCGGGTCGACGTCGGCCATCGCCACGGCCTGGGCGACCACCGCCATCTGCCCGTCGACGCTCGGCGCGGTGAAGCCGACCTTGCCGGCGCCATCGTTGTTGATCGCATTGCCGAGCACCACGGCGCGTACGGTGTCGCCGTCGGCGATGGCGTCGGAGAGCCGCTTGAGCACTGTCACCCCGACTCCGCTGCCCCACACCGTGCCGTTCGCGTCGGCGTCGAACGGGCGGCACCGGCCGTCAGGCGAGGTGAAGCCCTCCATCCCCAGGTAGCCGACGTGCGGCAGCTCGATGTTCGCCGCGCCGGCCAGGGCCATGTCGCACTCGCCGTTGCGCAGCGCCTCGCAGGCCAGGTGGAAGGCGACCAACGAGGTGGAGCAGGCGGTGTGCACGGTCATGCTGGGCCCACGCAGGTCCAGCCGGTACGACACGTTGGTGGCCACGTAGTTCGGCGAGTTGCCGGTGGCGATGGACACAGCGGTGTGCGGGTTGCCGCCGGCCCGCTGGTTACGCAGCACGTTGCGCTGCAGGTACGTGTTGCCGCCGGTGCCCGCGTACACGCCGACCGCGCCGTCGTAGCGCGACGGGTCGTAGCCGGCGTCCTCCAGCGCGGTGTGGCAGGTCTCCAGGAACAGCCGGTGCTGTGGGTCGGTCAGCTCGGCCTCCCGGCGGGTCATCCCGAACAACCCGGCGTCGAACTCGTCGTACCCGTCGACCAGCGGGACGCGGTTGACCCAGCCCGGATCGTCGACCTCGTCGACTGTCGCGCCCCGGGCCAACTGCTCCTCGCGGGTGAGCTCGGTGACCGACTCGACCCCGTCGACCAGGTTGCGCCAGAACTCGTGCACGTCGGCGGCGCCGGGTAGGCGCGCGGCGAGGCCGACGATCGCGATCGGTTCGATGCCCTCGTCCGCCAGGTCAATGGCGTCGTCGGGCCGTGTGGTCGGGTTGCTCATCAGGCTGTCCTTCGTCACGCGGTGCCGCCAGGGCGGCGGGGAGGGATACGGCGGGTACGGCCACGGCGGGCGGCGGCCCGCATCGCGGCCCGGGCCAGCTCCGGCCGGTCGGCGGCGCCGTCCAGGCTGGCGGCGAGGGCCCGGACGGTGGGGTGGCGGAACAGGTCGAGCATCCGGATCGAGCGGCCGGTGGCGGCGATCAGCCGGGCGTGCACGGCGGCGAGCGCCAGCGAGTGGCCGCCGATGTCGAAGAAGTTGTCGGTGACGCCGACCCGGTCCCGCTCGAGGACCTCCCGCCAGATGCCGGCGATCAGCTCCTCGGTCTCGGTGAGCCCGTCCGGTCCGGCGGGCAGCAGACCGGGCGGCGGGCCGGCGGCCTCCGCACCGGCGACCGTCATGGCGCCGAGCTGCGGCACCCGCACGGTGGGCCGGGGCAGGTCCCCGGCCACCGCACGGGCCGGCGCGTGCGGCGTGGCGGCCAGCGCGTCCACCAGATCCGCCAGGTCGGCGAGCAGGTCCTCGATCCGGGTGGCGTCGAACAGGTCGGGGTTGTAGACCACCTCGACCCCGGCCCGGCCGTCGCGCTCCACCACGTAGACGGTGATGTCGAACGGCGAGCCGGGCTTCGGCACGGCCACCGGCTCGGCGCTCAGCCCGCTCAATTCCAGCCGGGGCGGGGCGAAGTTGAGCACGTTGAACAGCACCTGCACCAGCGGCGCCCGGGCGGTGTCCCGGCCGACGCCCAGTGCCTCGACGATGCGTTCCAGTGGCGCGCCGGGGTGCGCCGTGGCCTCGTGCAGCTCGCCGGCGCACCGGTCGACCAGCTCGGCGAAGCTCGCGCCGGCAGTCCGTACCCGGACCGGCACGGTGTCGATGAACAAGCCGACCACGTCGTCGAAGGCGGCCAGCCGCCGATCGGCGACGATCGCCCCGAGCACGTGGTCGTCGCCGCCGGTGAGCCGGGCGATCAGCTCACCGAAGGCGGCGAGCAGCACCGCGGCGACCGTCGTGCCGCGCCGCTCGGCCACCTCCCGCACGGCGTGGTCGGCCGGCGCCGACAACCGGACGGACGCCTCCGCGCCCGCGTAGGTCTGCACCGCCGGCCGGGGCCGGTCGCGGGGCAGCTCCAGGACGGTCGGCGCGCCACTCAGGTGCCTGGCCCACCAGGCCAGATCGGCCTCGCCCCGACGCCCGTCCCGCGCGTCCCGCCACACCGCGTAGTCGGCGTAGCGGGCGCGCAGCTCCGGCAGCGTGGGCGGCTGGCCGGCCACCGCCCGGCCGTACCCGGTGGCCACATCGTCGTAGCAGACCCGCTCGGACCAGCCGTCGAAGACCGCGTGGTGCCAGGTGACCGCCAGCACGTGCTCGTCCGGCCCGAGCCGGTAGACGGTCACCTGCCAGGGCGGCCCGGTGGCCAGGTCGAACGGGTGAGCGGCGCCGGCGGCGAGCATCCGGGCCAGCTCCGCCTCCCGATCGGCGCTGTCGGTCAGGTCGACCACCGGCACCGCCACGTCGGTGGGCTCCGCGCAGACCGCGTACGGCACGCCGCCGGTCTGCGGGATGCGCCACCGCAGCACGTCGTGCCGGACGGCCACGGCCCGCAGCGCGGCGCCGAGCGCGGCCGTGTCCAGCGGCCCGCGCAACCGGTGCGCCACCGCGATGTTGTACGGCGCGCTGGACGGCGCGAGCTGGTCGACGAACCAGAGCCGGCGCTGCGGCGGGGAGAGCGTCGGCGGGTTGCCGGTGCTCAACTCGTCGCCGGCGCTCGGCGCGACGGCGACCTGCTCGACCAACCGGCCGAAGCCGCGCAGCGCGAACACCTCCCGGGTGTCCACCTGCCGGCCCAGCTCGGCGCGCAGGGCGGCCACCAGCCGCATCGCCGCGATGGAGTTGCCACCGGCGGCGAGGAAGTCGGTGTCCGGGCCCGGCGGCGTGCCCAGCAGCCGGGTCCAGATCCCGGCCACCGCCGCCGCGACCGGGTCGTCGGTCAGTTCGGCGGGCACCGCCGCGTCGGCGGGCGCGCCGCCCGGCTCGGCCGGTGGGGTGGTGAGGGCGGTGACGGCCAGCGCCCGCAACGCCGGCCGGTCCAGCTTGCCGCTGGTCGGGCTCACCGGCAGCGCGGCGCGGCGCAGCACCCGGGCCGGCAGCATCGCGGCGGTCAGCCGACTGCCGGCGTACGCGCGCAGCCGCGCGTCGTCGGGCGCGTCCGTCGGGGTGAGGAACGCGACCAGCTCGGTGCCGGCTGGCCCGGCCACCGCCTCAACGGCCACCGAGGCGACGCCGGGCAGGTCGGCCAGCACCGCCTCGACCTCACCCAGCTCGATCCGCTGCCCCCGGATCTTGACCTGCCGGTCGGCCCGGCCGAGGTAGACGATCCGCCCGTCCGGGTCGTGGCGGACCAGGTCACCGGTGCGGTACAGGCGCTCACCGGGCAGGCCGGAGAACGGGTCCGGGACGAAACGCTCGGCGGTCAGCGCGGGCCGGCCCAGGTATCCGTCGGCCAGCCCGGGCCCGCCGATCAGCAGCTCACCGGTCTCCCCCACCAGCACCGGGTTCAGCGCGGCGTCCACCACGTACGCGCGGTGGTTGGGCAGCGGCCGGCCGATCGGCACCGGGTCGGTCTCGGTGGCGCTCAACGGGCCGCTGACCGCCAGCACAGTGGTCTCCGTCGGCCCGTACCCGTTGAGGAAGCGCCGGCCGGGCGCCCAGCGCGCGGCCAGCGCGGCCGGGACCGCCTCGCCACCGCACAGCACCGTGCGCCAGTCGGGCACCTCCTCCGGGTCGAGCATGGCCAGCACGGTGGGCGTGATGAAGCCCCAGTTCACCTCGTGCGCGACGATGAACCGGGCCAGGCGCACCGGGTCGGCGCGGTCCTCGGCGCCGAGCAGCTGCACCGTGCCGCCGAGCAGCAGCGGGACGAACAGGTCCATGGTCGCCGCGTCGAAGCCCAGCGAGGCGATGCCCAGGCTGCGCACGCCGGCGTCCGCGCCGCTGAGCGCGACCACGCCGCTGACGAACTCGACCACGTTGCGGTGAGTGGTGAGCACGCCCTTGGGTCGGCCGGTAGAGCCGGAGGTGAACAGCACGTACGCCGGATCGCCGGGGCGAGCCGGGCACGGCGCGAGGGGAGCCGGACCGGGCAGGCCGATCGCCTCGACGCCGGGCGCGGCGCCGAACTCGGCCTCCGCGGCATCGCCCACCACCAGCGACAGGCCCGCGTCGGCGGCGATCCCGCGCAACCGCCGACGCGGGCCGCCCGGCTCCAGCGGCACGTAACAACCGCCGGCCAGCAGCACACCGAGCACGGTGGCCACCAAGTCGGGTCGGCGGGTGCCGCACACACCCACCCGGGTCTGCCGACCGACCCCCCGGGCACGCAGCGTGGCGGCCACCCCGGCGGCCCGGGACAGCAGCTCGGCATAGCTGAGCCGGGTGTCCCACTGGCGCACGGCCACCGCGTCCGGGGTGCGGGCGGCCTGCGCCACGACCAGCTCGGCGAGCGTCGCGTCCGGCCAGGGCAGCGACTCGCCCCGTACGGCGCTGACGGACAGGATGCCGGTCACCCGTTCCCCCCGGGGTAGCTGCTCGGATCGGTGACCTGCAGGCGGAGCTCGTTGACGTACCCGCGGCCCTCCGCGTCGGTCACCCAGCTGTCGTCGGGTGTCGGCAGCAACTCGGTGACCACGATCGCGACGTCCGGCCCGGTCCGGGCGGCGGCGTCGACCATCGCGCACAGCGACTGGGCGTGGAGCGGGCCGGTCAGGTCTACATAGCAGGGCTTGACCTCGGTGCCGAGCTTCACGAACACCTGCTCCGGCAGGCCGAGCCGGGCCCGCCACCGGCGCACCGCGAGGAACCGGCCGGCCTCCCCCTTCACCCCGGCCAGACCGCTGTCCCCCACAGTGGTCCGCCACGTCCGCCGGGCCACCACCAGGCGGTCGATGGTGATCCGGGGCGTGTGCGGCGCCGGGTCGAGCAACTTGAAGCTGTCCAACAGCAACGACCCGAGCAGGTTGGCGAAGACCTCCACCAGCGGCCAGCGGCTGCCGTCGGGCAGCACCGCCTCCAGCCGGTCACCCGCCGGCACCACCCGCACCTCGGTGGCGGGGACCAACCGGTCGATCTCACCGCCGCGGGCGGTGTCGATGCCGAGCTGCCGGTCGGCCGCGCTGTTCAGCCCGTACGTGGTGCGGGTGGTCACCCTCGGGAAGCCCTCGGGGTAGAGGACCCGGACCCGGGCCGGGCCGAGGTCTTCGTCCAGCCCGGCGCGCAGCGCCACCGGGTCCGGGTGGAACGGCACGAAGACCGCGCTGTCGAAGGGCACGTGAGCCGGGTGCAGCTCGCCCAGCACCAGCAGGAACTCACCCCGGTTCAACGCGTCCAGGTCGACGGCGCTGATCTGCACGTCCGGGCTGTGGATCCGGCCGGACGGCCAACCCGGCGCGGTCGCCGGGAACACCCGGTGGGCCCGCTCGGTCAGCTCCGCGGCGCTGAGCCGCAGCTCCGACTGCCCCGGCGGCAGCGCGGCCAGGTCGAACAACTCCGCCCAGCGGGCTGTGAAGCCGGCTCCGGCGGCTGCCAGTGGCCCCTCCGGGGCGAGCAGCAGCCCCTGGGCCAGGGACCAGACGTCGGCCAACCGCACCGGGCCGTCGGCGCGCAACTCCTCGTACAGCTCGCCGAGGAGTCGTTCGCAGGCGGCGCCGATCTCCGCGGTCAGCCACCGCGCGGCCTGGAGCAGCACGGCCAGCGGCGCGGCGAGGGCATCGAGCACCCCCGCGCCGACGGTCACGCTGAGATCCCGCGCGGTCTCCTCGTACACCACGGTCCGGCCGACGTACATCTGACCGGCCTGCCGGGTGGCGGGCCGACCGGTGACCTCGGTGAATTCAGCGTTCAGCGCCTCCAGCGCGGCGCCCAACCGGTCCGGGTCGCCAGCCGCCGCGGCGACGTCGTCGCGGCGCGCACAGAGCCGGTCGAAGCCGTCGATCACCTCGGCGCGCAGGTCGGCCGCGCCGATCGCGTCCAGCCGCTCCCGCAGCACCTGCTCGGCCCGGGGGCTGATCGGCAGACCGGCGTCCCAGGTCAGCAGGCCACGCTCGACCAGTCGGTCGAGCAGCAGGTACGCGTCGGCGGCGGAGCGCATGCCGGCGTCGCCGTCGGCAAGGATCCCCTCGACCAGCCGCAGTGCCGGCGTACGCCCGTCGCACCCGGCCAGCAGCCGGGCCTCCAGCGTGGACACCTCCACCGGGGGGTGCAGCGGCCGGTGCAGCCGCCGGCCCTCCACCGTCAGGTGCGGCGCCAGCGCTGGCGCCCACCAGCGACGCACGTCCAGGTCGTCGGCGAGCCGATCGGCGTAGGCGATCAACGCCCACGCCTCGAAGCGCACCAGCCGGCCCGACAGCAGCCCCGGCCCCGGGCGCAGCCGGGTCGACTCCTCAGCGGGGTCGAGAACGCCCCAGCAGACCGGGCCGAAGAAGCCGATCGTCTCGGCCTTGCCGCAGTAGCGCTGCCAGTAGCGCAGCAGGCTCAGTTCGCGCCGGCGCCGCCAGTGGTTGCGCACCGACGGGTCGGTACGCAGCAACCCGTCCAGGGCGGTCAACATGGCCGGGTTCTGCCAGGTGACCGCCTCGCGCAGCAGCGGGTCGGCGGCGATCTCGCCGGCGGTCACCGAGGCCCCGGCCAGGGCCTCGGCGAACGTCTTGTCGAACAGGTCGGCGGTGTCCTCGCCGGGCGGTAGCGCGTCCGCGGCGGCGGCGGCCTCCGGGGCGGCGAAGGCGGCCAGGCCGTCGGCCGGGAAGCCGGCGGTACGCAGCACCACGTCGCGCCAGACCGACCAGCCCGTCGTGCCGAGGGGCAACAGGTGGTTCATCGAATCAGCTCCGGCTTGTCGGTGTCCACGATGTGCAGTCGTAGTTCGCTGAAGTAGCGCCGGCCCGCCGCGTCGGGCACCCAGGCGTCCTGCGGGGTGGGAAGCATCTCGCTGACCACCAGCGTCGTGGCGTCGCCGCCGTCCCGGCGGGCCGCACGCACCATCGCGCAGAACATCGTGGCGAAGGCGGGACTGCTCAGGTCGACGAAGCAGGGCTTGGTCTCGGTGCCGAGCTTGATGTACACCTGCTCCGGCAGGCCCAACCGGCGCCGCCAGGCCCGCACGGCCAGGAAGCGGGCCCGCTCCGCGGTCACCGCGCCCAGGCCGCACGCGCCGACCGTGGTCCGCCAGGTCTGCCGGGCCACCACCAGCCGGTCGAGGGTGATCCGCGGGGTGTACGGCGCGGCGGCGACCAGTTTGAAGCCGTCGACCGCGTGTGTGCTGAGCAGCCCGGCGCAGACCTCGGTCAGCGACCAACGCTGTCCGTCGGCGGCGGCGACCACCAGCCGACCCGCCTCGTCGTGCACGGTCAGCGCCACGGTGGGCAGCACCCGGTCCGGGTCGGCGTTGGGCGCCGGGGCGAAGGCCAACTGCCGGTCGGTCGGGCCGATCAGCGCTTCCGCGACCCGGCTCGTGCGCCGCGGCCAGTCGGTGGGGAAGAGCAGCCGGATCCGGTGCGGACCGAGGTCGGCGGCCAGCGCGTCGCGCAGCCGCTCCACGTCCGGGTGCGACGGGGTGAACACCTGACAGTCGAACGACGGCCAGGCGGCGTGCAGCTCGCCGAGCACCACTGTGTAGTCGCCCCGGGCCAGCGCGGCCGCGTCGGCCGCGCAGATCTGCAGGTCCGGGCTGTGCAGCCGGGCGTTGGACCAGTCCGTCCGCACGGCCGGGAAGGCCTCGTCGACCCGAGCGGCCAGGTTCGCCACGTCGAGACGCACCTCGGTGGTGCCGGGAGGCTGCTGATCCAGCTCGAACAGCTCCGCCCAGCGGGCGGCGAACTGAGCGGCGACCGTGTCCACCGGGCGCTCCCCGGTGCCCCAGAAGAGCCCTTGGACCAGGAACCACAGGTCGGACAGGGCGACCGGGGCGTCGCCAGCCTCGGCGCGCAGTTCCTCGTACAGCTCCCGGAACACCGCCCCGTACGCGTCCTCGAGCGCGACGGCCAGCCAGCGGGCGGCCCGCAGCAGCACGGCCAGCGGCGCGGCGACGGAGTCCAGCAGCGGCGCTCCGAAGACCACGTCCAGGTCCCTGCTGGTGTCCTCGTAGCAGAGGGTCCGGCCGGCGTACATCTGTCCGGCCCGGCGTTGTGCGGCCTGCCCGGTCAGGTCGGTGAACGTCGCGTCGAGCGCGTCGAGCGCCACCCGCAGTCGGTCCGGGTCTCCGGCCACCGCGACCACCGCGTCCCGGGCGGCGCAGAGCCGGTCGAAGCCGGCCTGGGCGGCGGCCCGGGCCGGGGCGTCGCCGACGGCGGCGATCCGCTGCCGCAGCACCTCCTCGGCGGCCGGACTGACCGGCAGTTCGGCGTCCCAGGTGACCAACTCGCGCTGCACCAGCCGGTCCAGCAGCGCGTACCCGTCCTCCGGTCGGCGCAGCCCGATGCTCGGGTCGGTCACCACGTCGCGCGCGGTGCGGTTTCCGTCGGCGGCGGTGAGCAGGGCCGCCTCCACCGGGGACAGCGGGACGGGGGGCCGGCCCGGCCGACGCACCTCCCGGCCGACGAGGCACAGGTGCGGGGCGAGCCGGGGCGACCACCAACGGCGCACCGCCAAGTCCTGACCGATCCGCTCGGCGTACGCGGTCAGCGCCCAGGACTCGAACCACACCCAGCGGCTGCGGGTCAGCGCGGCGCCGGGGCGCACCCGTGCCGCCACCGGCAGCTCGGCGTCGATGGTGACCCAGCAGCTCGGCCCGAAGAAGCCGACCGTCTCGTTCTTGCCGCAGTACCGCTGCCAGTACTTGAGCAGGGCGCGTTCCCGTTCCCGGCGTCGCACGTTGCGGGCGGCATCGGGGCCGCCCCGGGCCAGGCCGTCGAGGGCGACCAGCGCACTCCGATTCTGCCAGGTGACCGCCTCGCGCAGCAGCGGGTCGGCGGCCAGCTCGCTCAGCCCCCGGCCGGTGGCGGTGATCGCCGCGGCGAACTCCTTGTCGAACAGGTCGGCACCGGTGCCGCTGGCGAGCAGTTCGTCGGCCGCGGCGGCGGCCTGCGGGGCGGCGAACATGGTCAAGCCCTCGGCGGGGAAGCCAGTGCTGCGCAGGATGGCGTCGCGCCACACCGACCAGCCGGTGTCGCCCAGCGGCACCCGGTGCCCGTCCGCCGCGGCGCGCGCCGGCCCGCCCGTCGTCGGGGAGCGAGCGGTCTCCCGGTCGAGCGCGGCGCGCAGGTCGGCGCGGATCGCCGCGGCCAGCCCGGGCAGCGCGTCGTGCAGGAAGAAGTGCCCGCCGTCCAGCTCGTGCAGGGTGAAACCGGCGCAGGTGTGCTCCCGCCAGGCGTCACTCTGCTCCCGGCTGACCGCCCCGTCGTGACGCCCGCTGAACGCCACGATCGGCACCGGCAGCGGCTCCTCGGGTCCGTAGCGGTAGCCGTCCACCCGCTCGAAGTCGGCGCGCAGCAGCGGCAGCAGCAGCTCGACCAGCTCGGGGTGCCCCAGCACCTCGCCGGGCAACCCGCCGCTGACCCGCAGCCGGCGCAGCAGCTCCTCATCGTCCACCTGCGACAGCCCGTCGAAGACGCTGGGCGCGTTGATGTGCGGGGCGCGGGCGCCACCCACGTAGAGCCGCAGCGGCAGCGGACCTCCGCTTCGGCGCAGCTCGCGGATCACCTCGAAGCCGAGCCGGCCGCCCATCGAGTGGCCGTAGATCGCGTACGGACCGTCGGCCCGCTCGGCGATGGCGGTGGCCACGTCGGCCACCCGGAAGCGGGGGGCCTCACTGATCCGGTTCTCCCGGCCGGGTAGCTGCACGGGCAGCACCTCGACGTCCGGGGCGAAACGGCCCGGGAAGTGGCGGAACGCGCTGGCGCCGGCGCCGGCGTAGGGCAGGCAGAACAGTTGCACCGGCGCCGGATCGCGGCTGCCAGCGGAGAGGAACCAGGTCACCGCTCGCCTTTCTGAGGGGGGTCGATCCAGTACCGCCGCCGCTGGAAGGGGTAGGTGGGCAGCGAGGTGCGTCGGATGGCGTCGGCCGGGTGCAGGGCCGTCCAGTCCAGGTGTTGGCCGGCCACCCAACTGGCGGCCAGCTCGCGGAGCGCGCCGGCCGGGCCGGCGACCCGGGCGTCGGTGCTCAGCAGCTCGTCCAGCGCGGCGACGGCGCCGGCCGCGTCGGTGGCGACCACGGCGGCCCGGCAGCCGAACTCGCGCCGGCCCAGCGCCAGCGTCGCGGCGACCTCGGCGAGGGCAGGCGCGGAGCCGGCCAGGTGCCGCCGCAGCCGGGTCAACGCCGCCCGAAGGGCCACCGGGGTACGCGCCGAGACCGGCAGCACCTGCGCCCCGCTCGGCCCCGCGTCGGGCGGTTCCGCCGGGGGCGGCTGTTCCACCACGACGTGCGCGTTGGTGCCGCCCAGCCCGAACGAGCTGACCCCGGCGACGCGACGCGGCGCGTTCGGCCACTCCTGGACCTTCGTCGGCACGTAGAACGGGCCGTTGGCCAGGTCGATCTCCGGGTGCGGCCGGGTGAAGTGCAGGTTCGGCGGGATGACGCCGTGCTGCACGGCGAGCACCGCCTTGATCAGACCGGCGATGCCGGCCGCGGCGTCGAGGTGGCCGATGTTGGTCTTCACCGAGCCGAGCGCGCAGGTCTCGGCGGGCGCGGTGCCCTCGTACACCTCGTGCAGCGCGGCCACCTCGATCGCGTCGCCGAGCGGGGTGCCGCTGCCGTGCGCCTCAATGAAGCGGACCTCGCCCGGGGTGACCTCGGCGGCGGCGAGCGCGCCGGCCACCGCGGCGGCCTGCCCGGCCGGGCCGGGGACGGCGAAGCCGGCCCGGTCGGCGCCGTCGTTGGTGACCGCCCAGCCGGGCAGGATCGCGAGGACGCGGTCACCGTCGGCCTGCGCGTCGCCGAGGCGGCGCAGCGCCACCACTCCGACTCCGGAGCCGAAGCCCGCGCCCTGGGCGGCCTCGTCGAAGGCCCTGCAGCGGCCGTCCGGCGAGGCCAGACCACCCGGGATGTGCCGGTGTCGAGGCCACATCACGCTCACTCCGCCGGCCAGGGCGATGTCGCACTGGTAGTCGGCGAGGCTCTGCGCGGCGAGACACACGGCGACCAGCGAGCTGGAGCAGGCGCTCTGCACCGCCACCGCCGGCCCGGTCAGCCCAAGCCGGTACGCGACCTGCCCGGGCAGGTGGTCGGCGAGCTGCCGACCGACCAACCGTGCCTCCCAGTCGTCCGGGTCGACGTCGCCGACCACGGCCGGGTTGTCCATGAGGTGGAACAGGAAGTAGCGGTTGACGGAGGTGGCGGCGTACACGCCGACCGGGCCGGGGAACCGGGCCGGGTCGTGACCGGCATCTTCCAGCGCCTCCCACGCGGTCTCCAGGAACAGTCGGTGCTGAGGGTCGGTGCGGGCGGCCTCCTGGTCGCCGAAGGCGAAGAACTCGGCGTCGAAGTCGGCGACCCCGTCGAGCCGGCCGGTGGCCTTGACGTGCCGGGGGTCGGCGCGAAGTCCGGGGCCGACCCCCAGCGCCGCCAACTCCTCGTCACTGTGGTCGTGGATGGCGTCCACGCCGGCGCACAGGTTCCACCAGAACGTGGCCACGTCCGCCGCGCCGGGGAATCGCCCGGCCAGACCGATCACGGCGATCTCGTCGCCGGTGTACTCGCGTACGCCGACGGTTGCGGCGGACGGGCCGGCGGGCATCGGGGGCACGGCGGCCAAGGCCACGACGGCCGGTGCGGGTCCGACGGCCTGTACCGGCTCGACGGCCGGTGCGGGTGGGTCGACCAGCCGAGCCTGGGCGGCGACCGTCGGATGCTCGAAGAGCCGGAGCAGCGGCGGCCGGACGCCGAACCGTTCGGCCAGCTGCTGCTGCACCTGGCCGAGCAGCAGGGACTGCCCGCCGATGTCGAAGAAGCTGTCGGAGCGGCCGACGGCCTCCCGCCCGAGCACGGCACACCAGATGTCGTGCACGATCCGCTCGGTAGGGGTAGCCGGCTGGTCCCCCACCGACCCGGCTCGGGCAGGGTCGGGAAGGGCCCGCTCGTCGACCTTCCCGCTGACGGTCAGCGGGAACTCGGCGACCGGCACGACGGCGCGCGGCAACGCGTACTCGGGCAGGTGCCGGGCCAGGGTGGCCCGGAGCACGGCCGGGTCCACCGGCGGCCCGGCCGACCGGACGTAGGCCAACACATCACCGTCGCGGGCGATGGCGCGCACCTCCGCGACGCCCGGCGCGGCGGCGAGCACCGCCTCGATCTCGGTCAGCTCGACCCGGAACCCCCGCACCTTGACCTGCCGATCGAGCCGGCCGAGGCAGCGCAGCTCGCCGGTGGGCAGCAGCTCACCCAGGTCACCGGTGCGGTACGTCCGCACGCCGTCGGGGTCGCGGCCGAAGGTGTCGCTGGCCTGACCGAGGTAGCCCGGCGCGAGGTGTTGACTGCGGACCACGATCTCGCCGTCCGGTGCCAGTCGCAGCGCGTACCCGGGTAGGGCCGTCCCGATCGGCAGCGGGCCCGTGGCTGCCGGGTCGACGTCGGCGAGCGGCAGCGCGTATCGGGCCGCGAAGGTCATCTCGGTGGCCCCGTAGCCGTTGACCAGGACGCAGCCCGGGGCGAAGCGACCTCGGGACCGGGCGGCGTCGGCGTAGGTGGCCTGCTCGCCGCCGAGCAGCACCACCCGGACCCGGTCGAGCCGTTCGACGCCCGGGGTGTCCAGCAGGTACCGGTAGACGGTCGGGGTGGAGTGGTAGACGGTGACATCGTGGCGGGCCAGGTGCTCGACGGCGTACGCCAGGCCGTGCCGTCGCAGGTCGACCGGGACGACGGCGGCACCGGTGAGCAGCGCCGGGTACAGGTCGGGGATGGACGCGTCGAAGCTGAACGAGGCGAGCAGGCTGAGCCGGTCGCCCGGCCGCAGGTCGAGGGTGGCGATCTGGTTGTTCACCACGTGCGTGAGGTTGCGGTGGCTTTGCCCGACGGCCTTGGGGCGCCCGGTGGACCCGGAGGTGAACAGCACGTACGCGAGCGCGTCCGGGTCTACCCGCACCGGGCGCAGCGGCGCGGGTCGCACGTCGATGGCCGGGACGATCCGCAGGCCCGGCCGGTCGGCGGCGAGCCGTCGGGCCAACTCGGTGTGCTCGCCCCCGCAGAGCAGGGCGGTGGCGTCTGCGCCGTCGAGCAGTTGGCGCAGCCGCTGCTCGGGCAAGCCGGGGTCCAGCGGCACGTAGGTGGCGCCGGTGGCGAGCGTGCCGAGGATGGCGGCGATGGTGGCGGCCCCGTGTGCGGTCAGCAGGGCTAACCGGTCGCCGGGCTGGACGCCCGCTGCGGTCAGCAGGTCGACGTGCCCACCGGCGAGGCCGGCGAGGGTGGCGTAGTCGAGCGGGCCGGTGTCGCCGAGCACGGCAGGCTGGTCGGAACGGGTGGCTGCGACGTCGACGAAGCGGTGGACCAGTGCCGAGGTCTTCATCTCAGAACGCGCGCGGGCGTCTACAACGGACATACGCACAGCGATAGATGACAGTGATCATTATCCCCCCCCAGGACTTCACAATGGAAGGAGCATAGAGTTCGATGGCCGTTGAGGAAGATCATCTATTAGAGTCGGACCAAAGGGTCGACTCGGGGCTCGGACGAGGGACGTCGAACTTCGTCCGATCATCCCCCCTGGCCCTGCGGCGGATTTTCACCTAACGCGACCAAATCCGGCGAATCTTTCGGCATGACAATCCTTGCGCGGGTGGATTTCGCGACAGCCACAGTGAGGTCGGTTGATCGACAGCCCGCTGGTCCACGGCGGATCAGCGCCCGTACGAATGGTGAGCGCCGCGGCTGCTGGCCAGCCCCACGATGTCGGCGATGTGGAGTGGATCTAGCCGCAGCGGCCGGGTACGACGGAGTACGGGCCGACTCAGGGCAGGTACGGGTCGGGCCAAACGGGAGGATCGGACGCGGCACCGCCGCCTCCGCCGTCGCGCGGCAGTCGCGCCACCATATCGCGGAACTCCCGTACGGTCATCGCCTCCCGCAACGTGGCGAAGACGGCGCCGGCTCCGGCCCGGGCGGTGGCCGCATCCACCCCGGCGCGCTGTCCCACCCGGCGGAGGAACTCCGCCGGGCCGGCGTCCGCCGGCGGTGGAACCGCACCACCCACCTCCAGGCCCACTCCGGTGTTCAGCCCGCCCACGCCAGGCTCCGGCTCACCGCTCAGAAGCGGATCCACGCCGAGATCCGGACCACCAGCCCCGCCCGGATCCGGGGGTGAGCCCCCGGCCGGATCCGGACCAACGGCCCCGGCCGGATCCGGGGCCGAGCCGGTGAGGTATCCCCCGACCGAGTTCGGAAGGTGCCCGGGGAGGTCGTCGGGCGGGCCGTCGGTCACCCGCTCGGCCATCGTCTGGAGCACGGCGCGGGCGAGGGCGGCGGCCTGCTCGGTCGGCAGGCCGGACCGCCGGGACACCGCGTCGATGAAGTGCGGAAACCCGTCGCCGTCCGTCACGCCCCGGCGGTTACCCCCGGCCGACGCCGCCAAACTGCGCCGCCAAACTGCGCCGGCAACCTCGGCCGTCAGCGCAGCAGACCCTCGGCCAGCAGGTGGTCGAAGATGACCTGGTCGACCGGCGAGGTGCGGTGCCGGTCGGCGTACCCGAGCCAGGCCATTTCGGCGATCTCGCTGGCCGGCCGGAGCTGTCCCCGATAGCCGGCCCGATAGCAGGTCATCCGCACGGTGATGCCGGCCGTGTGGCCGTGCGCCTGAGCGGAGAAGGTGCCCAGGTGCACGGCACCGGGCACGTCGACCTCGACGCTCAACTCCTCGTCGATCTCCCGACGCAGGGTCTCCAGGTCGCTCTCGCCCGGCTCGCGCTTTCCGCCCGGCAGGTACCAGACGTCCTTGCCCACCGA
The DNA here is from genome assembly GCF_040607155.1 of Micromonospora sp. NPDC005324. Taxonomy (NCBI): domain Bacteria; kingdom Bacillati; phylum Actinomycetota; class Actinomycetes; order Micromonosporales; family Micromonosporaceae; genus Micromonospora; species Micromonospora sp. NPDC005324. The sequence goes on from NZ_JBEXGE010000028.1 coordinate 47,613, forward strand.
CCGGGTGCTCAGCACCCGACCATCCTCGACGAGGATCCAGGCCACCTTGTCGATCTCGCGCACGATGCTTCCTTCAGCCGCCGGGATCGGGGACGCTACCACCCGGCGGCGCGCTCAGTCGGCGAGCAGGTCGAGCAGCAGCGCGGCGGTCCAGCTGAACGCCGGTGAGCCCAGCCCGGCGCCGGTGTCGGGGTGGAAGTACTCGTGGCAGCCGGCCCCGGCGACCAGACCGATCATCGAACGGCGCAGGCCGGCGGCCAACTCCGGGTGCCCGTGCCCGAGCAGCCCCCGCCCGACCAGCCAGCCGATGTTGAGCCAGCTCGGCCCACGCCAGTAGCGCAGCGGCTCGAAGTCGGGTGCGGTGCGGTCGTAGGTCGGCAGCGGCCGGTCCATCCGTTGGGCCACCCCGAAGCGCGCCGACCGGGCCTCGACGACCAGCGCGTCGGCCTGCCGGGTCGGCAGGTCGGGCAGGATCAGCGGGGTCAGCCCGAGCACGGTACGGGCGCTCACCAGCCGGTCGGTGCGCAGGTCACGAGGCTGGAACGTGCCGGTGTCACTGTCGTACAGCCGGCGGAGGAGGGCTTCGGTGACGCGGGCCGCGCGGGCCCGGTGCGGCCCGGGGTCGCCGCCGACGAGCGCGGCGATCTCGGCGAGGGCGTGTTCGGCGGCCCCGAACGCCGCGTTGAACAGCGGGCACTCCACCAGGAACGGGTGACCGGCGGCCAGGTCGCGGTCGGAGTAGCACTGGTCGCGGTAGGCGGCGACGATCGCCAGGTAGCGCGCGTAGTCCAGGTCCGTGGGGCGCTGCGTGGCGTCGGCGTGCGTGGTGTCGTGCCGACGGTACGCGCGCATGACGGCCGCCTCGGCCGGTACCGCGGCCATCGGCTCGTCCCACGCCGGGCTGTTGTCCAACCCGGACTCCCACGGGTGCACGATGCAGACCAGCCCGTCACCGGCGACGTCCCGCCGGTCGGCCAGGTAGCGCTGTTGGGCGACCAGCGCGGGGTAGAGCCGGCGCAGCGCGGCCAGGCCGGTGGGGTCGGGCGCCCGCCGGTACGCCAGCAACGCGGCGAGCGCGTGCACCGGCGGCTGGACCAGGCCGGAGGTGGCGACCGTCGGCGCGCCCGGCGCGTCGGCCGAACGCCACATCTCCGGCCCGGGGAAGTACGCGCCGACCCGCAGCGCCGAGTTGAACACGATGTGCGGCACCCGTCCGTCGGCCCACTGCGCCCGGAACAGGCTCGCCAGCTCCCGCCAGGCGCGGTCGGGGCGAACCTGGGCCAACCCGATCGCGATGAACGCGGAGTCCCAGCTCCACTGGTGCGGGTAGAGCGTGCGCGAGGGCACCGTGTGGTCGTGCTCCCAGTTGGCGTCGAGCGTGTCGACAGCGAGCCGACGCAACCCCGCCAGGTCGGTCGGGCCGCCGGTGCGGGCTGCGGCGGCGGTCACGCGGCGGCCCGCCGGGGCAGCGCGTGTCGCAGCACCGTGGCGGCCTGTTGCAGGGCCCGGACCGGGTCGCCGCGGAGCCGGCACTCCAGCGCCAGCCAGCCCCGGTAGTCCAGCTCCAGCAGGGTACGCACCAGCGCCGGCCAGTCCAGGTGCCCGGCGCCGGGCTGGTACCGGTTGGAGTCGCTGACCTGGACGTGCCCGAGGTACGGCGCGGCGGCGCGCAGCGCGCGGTGCACGTCGTCCTCCTCGATGTTCATGTGGAAGGTGTCGGCGACCACCCGGACCGACGGCAGCCCGAGCGCGGCGCAGAGCGCCACCGCCTCGTCGAGACGGTTCACCATGTGGTCCTCGTACCGGTTGAGGGGTTCCAGGAAGAGGGCGACCCCCTCGGCCTGGGCGTGTTCGCCCAGCTCGCCGAGGGCGTCGAGGAGCACCTGCCGGTCGCCGTGCGGCGGGCGGGGCGGCTCGAACGGCGGCAGTCGCCGGGAGAACATCCCCCAGGCGGCCGGGGTCATCACCCCGACGCCGCCCAGCTCGGCGATCACCGAGAGCTGGGAGCGCAGGTTGCGGACGGCGTCAGCGGACCGGGCGCTGTCGAAGTCGCCGATGAAGTGGTCCATCTCGACGCAGACGGTGGGCATCACCACCCCGGCGGCGCGGGCCCGGCGCAGCTCGGGCAGCCGACGGGCGAACGCCAGGTCGCCGCGGCCGCGTAGCTCGATGCCCTGGTAGCCGAGGGCGGCCGCGAGGGCGTACTTCTGGATCAGGTTGGTGCCCGGCAGGAGTTGTTCCTGACAGGCCAGCGCGATGGTGGTCATGGGAACCTCAGCACGACTTGGAGGACGTCACCGGCGCCGCGGTCGAGCAGCGCGAGGGCGTCGGCGACCGCGCTGGCGTCGACGATGTGGCTGACCAGCGGCAGCGGGTCGACGCTGCGGTCGGCCACCAGGTCCATGAAGGTCTGCGCGACCCGGTCTCCGGTCCACCGGCCGGCCATGCTCGGCGCGGGGGTGGGCCCGGAGACCTGGGCGGCCACCAACTGGATTCGGTTGTGATGGAACTCCTCACCGAGGCCGAGCGCGTCGGCCTGGCCCTGGTAGAAGCCTGCGGCCACGACCCGGCCGGCGTGGGCGGTGGAGCGGATCGCCTCGTGCAGCGCCGGGTACGCGCCGGACAGCTCCAGGCAGACGTCGGCCCCCCGACCGCCGGTGGCCTGACGCAGCACGGCGGCAGCGGAGGTGACAGTCGCGTCCACTGCGGATCGCGCGCCGTAGCGGGCGGCGTGCTCCAGCCGGTCGGGCACCGTGTCGACGGCCACCACCCGGGCCCCGGAGAGCACCGCGAGCCGGGTGGCGAGCAGCCCGATGACGCCCTGGCCGAAGACGCCGACCCAGTCGCCGAGGTGCAGGTCACCGGCGAGCACGGCGGTCAGCGCGATGGCGCCGGGGCGGGCGAAGACCGCAGCGAGCGGATCCAGCCCGGTGGGGAGCGCACGGACCGCGTCGGCGGCGAGCACGGCCTCGGCCCGGTGCCCCCAGATGCCCCAGACGAGCTGCCCCGGATGCCGGTCGGTGACCTCCGGGGCGACCTCGATGACCTCCCCGACCTCTTCGTAGCCGAAGCCGATCAACGGATAGGGCACCGGCGTCTGTCGGGGGACGAACATCCGGGCGGCGTCGTCCCAGTCTTTGCTGAGCCGGGGATTGCTGCCCCGGTAGAGAGTCAGCTCGGTGCCGGCGGAGATGCCCGAGTAGCAGGTGCGGACTCGGACCTGGCCGGGGCCGAGCGGATCCGGCGGGCAGGGCTCGAGGCTGATGCGTCGAGGCCCGGCGAGAGAGACCACCCAGTTGCCCATGTGTCACATCCCGGTAGCACTGGGCTCCAGGATAGCAAAAAATCGCGATATGTCTTGCTATTGATAAATCGAACGTGTTGGATCATTCTTGTACCCTTCGAGAGGAGTGCCATCGATGTCAGCACCTCCGAGGCGGATACTCGCCACCACACTGATCCTGGCACTGACCACGTCCACCCTGCTGGCCTGCGGCGACGATAAATCCGACAGCAACAGCAAGAAGATCACCGTCTGGAGCCTGGAAGACGTGGCCGACCGGGTCACCGCCACCAAGGCGATCATCGCCGACTTCACCGCCAAGACCGGGATCCAGGTCGATCTCGTGACCGTCAACGAGGACCAGTTCCCCTCACTGATCGCCGCCAACGCCGCCGCCGGTGACCTGCCCGACGTGGTCGGGTCGGTCTCCCTCGCCGGCATCCGTACGCTCGCCGGCAACGAGCTGCTACACGCCTCGGCGAACGCGGAGGTCGTCGACAAGCTGGGCAGGCAGACGTTCTCCCCGCGAGCGCTGGAGCTCACCTCCGACGACGGCAAACAGCTCTCCGTGCCCAGCGACGGGTGGGGGCAGTTGCTCGTCTACCGCAAGGACCTGTTCGCCGCGGCCGGCCTGCCCGCCCCCGACACGTACGAGCGGATCACCGCCGCCGCGGCCCGACTGAACACCGGCGGCGTCGCCGGCATCACCGCGGCGACCGCCCCCAGCGACGTGTTCACCCAGCAGACCTTCGAGCACCTGGCGCTGGCCAACGGCTGCCAGCTCACCGACGACTCGGGGAAGGTGACACTCGATTCGCCCCAGTGCGTCGAGGCGTTCCGCTTCTACGGTGACCTGATCCGCACCAGCTCGGTGAAGGGCGCGCAGGACGTGGACACCACTCGGGCCACCTACTTCGCGGGCAAGGCGGCCATGGTGATCTGGTCGCCGTTCATCCTCGACGAGCTGGCCGGGCTGCGCAACGACGCCAAGCCGACCTGCCCCCAGTGCCAGGCGGACCCGGCGTTCCTCGCGAAGAACAGCGGGTTCGTGACCGCGATCAAGGGCCCGAACGGCACCGAGCCGGCCCAGTACGGCGAGATCAGCTCGTGGGCCGTGCTCGACGGCGCAGCGGCCGACCCGGCCAAGTCCTTCGTGGAGTACATGCTCGGCGACGGCTACCCGCGCTGGTTCGGCATGTCCCCGGAGGGCCGCTTCCCGGTGCGCAAGGGCACCACGGCCGAGCCCGAGGCGTACCTCACCGCCTGGAACACCAGCCAGGCGGGCGTGGACGCGAAGAAGCCCCTCACCGACGTGTACGGCGAAGAGGTGCTGGCCACGCTGCGCCGCAGCCCGGACACCTTCGGGCGCTGGGGCCTCACCCAGGGGCAGGGCAAACTCGTCGGCGCCATGCTCGGCGAGTTGCCGGTGCCCAAGGTGCTGGGCGACCTCGTCTCCGGCAAGTCCGACGCGGCGGCCACCGCCGGCCGCGCCACGAAGGACGTGGACGCCATCAAGGCGGGCGTCAATTGACCACCACCGCGCCCGGCCCCGGCCGCTCCCCCACCAGGGAGCGGTCGGCGCCACCCCGGCGCCGACCGCTGACCCTGCGCCGCCGCGAATCCCGGGCCGGGCTCGCGCTGGTCGCACCGACCCTGCTCGTCACCATCGCTGTCATCGGCATCCCGATCGTGTGGACGGTGGTGCTCGCCTTCCAGCGGGTCCGGCTGGCCACGCTGCGCAAGACCGGTCTGTTCGGCGAGTTCACAATGGACAACATCGACCGGGTGCTGCACACCCCCGGCTTCGCCGAGACGCTGTGGGTCACGCTGATCTACAGCATCGGCGGCACCGTCGGGTCGATACTGCTCGGCCTGGTGGCCGCCCTGGTCGTCCGCCGGCCGTTCCGGGGTCGCACCCTGGTCCGGGCGTCCATGCTGCTGCCGTACGTGGCGCCGGTGGTCGCTGTGACGTTCGTCTGGCAGGTGATGCTCGACCCACAGCTCGGCATCGTCAACGCGTGGGGTCAACGCCTGCTGGGCTGGGACGCCCCGGTGCCGTTCCTCACCCAGGAGTCGACAGCGCTGGCCACGGTGATCGTCTTCGAGGCGTGGCGGTACTTCCCGTTCGCGTTCCTGTTCCTGCTGGCCCGGCTCCAGGCGGTGCCCGGCGAGTTGGAGGAGGCCGCCCGGGTCGACGGCGCCACCCCCACCCAGCGGTTCCGGCACATCCTGCTGCCGCAACTGCTGCCGGTGATCGCCCTGCTGGGCGTGCTGCGCTTCATCATGACGTTCAACAAGTTCGACGACGTCTACCTGCTCACCGGCGGTGCGGCCGGCACCGAGGTGGTCAGCGTGCGGGTGTACGAGTTCCTCACCGCCCGCACCGACATCGGGGCCGCGGCCGCGCAGGCGGTCGTCCTGGCCGTGGTGCTCATCGTGTTCGTGCTGATCTATCTGCGCTTCTTCGGACGGAGGGTGGGCTGATGGACCGGGACGTGGTCGAGACGGTGAGCCTGCGTTGGCTGCGCCGCCTGGTGATCGCCGTCTTCCTGGTGATCACGGTGTTCCCCTTCTACTACATGCTGGTGCTCTCGGTGCGACCCATCGAGCGGCTGCTGCTCGACCCCGGCGCGCTGGTGGTCGGCTTCGGTGAGCTGACAGTGGCCACGTACGCCGAGGTGCTCAAGGCCACCGACGACGGCGGCCAGGGCTTCCTCACCTTCATCCGCAACAGTGGGCTGGTCGCCGTCGCGGCGACGGTGCTCACCCTCCTGGTCGCGATCCCCGGCGCGTACGCGGTGGCCCGGCTGCGGTTCTTCGGCCGGCGGCAGGTGGACTTCCTGTTCCTGGCGGTCTACCTGTTCCCGTCGATCGTCATCGCGATCCCGCTGTTCGTGGTCTTCACCCGGGCCGGGCTGCGCGGCTCGCTGTTCGGTCTGGTGCTGGTCTACATCTCGCAGACGCTGCCGGTGTCGGTCTACATGCTGAAGAACTACTTCGAGACCATCCCGGTCAGTCTGGAGGAGTCCGCCGCCATCGACGGCGCCGGTCGACTCGGCATCATCCGGCGCGTCAGCCTGCCCCTCGCCATGCCGTCGATCATGGCGGTCGCGCTCTACGACTTCATGATCGCCTGGAACGAGTTCCTCTTCGCCCTGCTGTTCCTGGTCGACAAACCCAACCGGTGGACGGTGTCGCTGGGGTTGTCCCTGCTCGCCGACGGGGTGGAGGTCCCCAAGACGGTGCTGATGGCCGGGTCGGTGGTGCTCACCCTGCCCATCGTGATCCTCTTCTTCGCCAGCGAACGGCTGCTCACCGAAGGGCTGACCAGCGGCGCGGAGAAGGGATGATCGTCTCGTCCGGGTCGCCCGCCCGGCCCCCACCGCCCCGGATACGGTGGCCTCATGGCCAACCCGACCCGCTGGGCGACCGACACCGGCCCCGAGCACTCACAGTGGTATATCGACCGGTTCCGCAAGCTCGTGGCCGAGGGTGCGGACCTGGCCGGCGAGGCCCGCCTGGTCGACGCCCTCGTCGCGCCCGGCTCCCGCATTCTCGACGCCGGTAGCGGCACCGGCCGCGTCGGTGCCGCGCTGGCCGACCGGGGGCACACGGTGGTCGGCGTGGACGCCGATCCCGCGCTGGTGGATGCGGCCCGCGCCGACTATCCCGGCCCGACGTGGCTGGTCGCCGACCTCGCCGAGCTGGATCTGCCGGCACTGGGTGAGGCGGAGCCGTTCGACGCGGCGGTGCTGGCCGGCAACGTGCTCGCCTTCGTCGCCGTCGGCACCGAACCGGCGGTGCTGCGCCGGGTGGCCGCGCACCTGCGACCCGATGGCGTGTTGACAGTGGGCTTCGGCACCGAGCGCGGCTACCCGCTGACCGCGTTCGACGCCGACGCGGTGGCCGCCGGGCTGCGCGTGGAGCAGCGCTTCGCCACCTGGGACCTGCGCCCGTGGCGCGACGACGCCCCGTTCGCGGTCACCGTCCTGCGCCGCCCGGCCGACTGACAACCGGCCCCGTGCGGGGCCGGGTCGTCCTCAGTCCGGGGCGGCGACGGCGCGGGCGGCGGCCGGGTCGAGGGTGGCGCCGGCAGGCACCAGGCTGACCAGCCCGGCCGGTAGTCGCACCGGCCGCACGTCGCGGTAGCCGAGCATCGGGAGCACCTCCCGGTCGGCCAGCACGTACCGTCGGCCCAGGTCGGTGACCACTGAGACCGCGCCGCCGGTCGCTCCGGGCGCCGCGGCGGCCTCGACCACAGCGCCGCGGCCCGGTTCCACCACCACGTGGTCGGCCAGCACCGCGCCGCCGGTCGGCGCGGTGCGGGGCACGGCCGTCAGGTCCCGCAGCGGTACGCCCCAGCGCACCTCACCAACCCCGCCGTCGTCGCCGATGCGGGTGCAGAGCGCCCCGCCGTCGCCGGCCGCGAGCCGGGGCGGGGTCGGTGGCGGGGCGTTCGGGCCGGTCGGGGCGAGATCAGGCACCGTGGGCAGCGCCGCGAACCGACCCAACGTCATCGGCGCCGGCTCGACCTGCCCGGTGCTGGCCAGCAACAACCCCGCCTGCAACTCGGTGATGCCGGCCAGGCCGGCGTCGAGCGCCACTGCGTACTGCCGGCCGCCACCGGAGTTGCTCACCAGGTAGACAGTGCCGATCGCGGCGCCTGGCACCCGGGTGGCGGGCCGACCCAGCGCGGGCAGATCGAGCGGGGCGAGGTCGGTGCCGGCGGGCAGCGAGTTGAGCAGTGCCGGCGCCACCGGAACCGCCTGGGCCCGGGTGGTGGCGAGAGCCGCCAGCACCCGGCTGGGATCACGGACGAGGTAGCGCCGCTGGTGCCAGACCAGGTGCAGCCCACCGTCGGGATGGCGCAGCAGCAGCGCGTCGTCGCCCAACGGCCGACCGCCGTCGGGCTCGGTGCCGATCAGCAACGCCGAGCGGGGCGCCTCGACGGCCGCGCCGGCCGGGACCGTCGAGCAGACCGTCCACGCCGAGGCGGCCAGCCGGCCCGGGGCGGGCAGCGAGTCGGGTGCGTCGGCGATGCCCAACGGCAGCCCGCGCGGGACCCCGTCGATCGTGCGTCGGGACACCAGAACGGTCTTCGACCGGTCCGCGCCGACGATGAGCAGCGCCGAGGCGTAGTTGAGCACCGGATGCAGCTTCTGCTCGCGATAGACGAACCGGGCGCCGGATTCCTTCTCCACGATCACCGCGCCCGGGTCACGCCAACCCTTGCCGCCGCCGGCGAACAGGCCGTAGAGGGCGAAACCACCGAGCCCGATCGCCGCGACCAGGACACTGGCCAGGCCGGCGCCGGCCAGTCGCCGAAACGGCGACTGCGCGGGGTCGGTCTCCCGCATTACCAGGGCGGCGACTGCCCGCTGGACGCTGAACTGGTAAGAGTGCAGCTGGTCCTGCCGCGACGGCATGAGTCCCCTCCGGTGGATCGGCCGGGCACAGGATATGCGCTGCGTCGATCTCCTGCGGACCCTGCGTCGCCGCCCGTCGAAGGGCAACCGCTACCATCCGTGGACGAATCTGGCGGCGAGAGGGCACCCGTGGGCGCGCGTTTCGAAGAGCTGGCCTGGCGGGAGACCCCGATCGGCGCGATCAGCCTGCGCCGACGCCAGGACCCGGCACTCCAGGTCGAGGTGTACGAGGTCAAGCTCGACGACGAGTACCTGATGTCCAGCCTCTTCCCGGTCGCGGAGATCGAGCTGGCCCGGCTGGGTCTCGCCGAGGTGGCCGGTGACTCGCTCGACGTGGTGGTGGGCGGTCTCGGGCTGGGCTACACCGCCTGCGCGGCGCTGGGCGACCCCCGGGTGCGCTCGCTGTTCGTGGTGGAGGCGATCGAGGACGTGATCGACTGGCACCAACGAGGGCTGCTGCCGTTCGCGGCAGGCCTCGCCGAGGACCCCCGGACCCGCTTCGTGCAGGCCGACTTCTTCGCGGCGGTGGCCGGTGACACCGGCTTCGACACCGAGGTGCCCGGTCGGCGGTTCGACGCGGTGCTGCTCGACGTCGACCACTCCCCGCGCAACGTCCTGCACCCGAGCCACGCGGCGTTCTACCCGCCGGCCGGGTTGCGCCGCCTGGCCGCCCTGCTGCGCCCCGAGGGCGTCTTCGCGCTCTGGTCGGACGACCCGCCGGACGCCGAGTTCACCGCGGCGCTTGCCGAGGTGTTCACGAGCGTCCGCGCGCATGTCGTGCCGTTCGCCAACCCACTGACCGGTGGGGAGTCGGCCAACACCGTCTACGTGGCGCGTACCGGCCCCTGATCGACTCGAGTACGCCACTCGCGCATGGTGTCGGCCGGACGGGGAACGATAAACCGGGTCGGCCGCACCAGGCGCGGCCGGTTACTGGAGGTCGACATGCGTGCACTGCTCTGGGTCGTCGGCGTGGTCGCCGGCGTGCTGATCCTGCTCGGGTTGATCCTCGAGGCGGTCCGCTGGCTCATCATCATCGGTGTGATCGCGCTGGTGATCGTGATCGTCTGGGGCGTCGTCAAGGGGCGGCAGGCCGTGAGCCACCAGTCCCGCCGACGGTGACCGGCGACGGGGCCGGTCAGAACCAGTCCGGGCGCATGTCGAGCGTGGTCCGGTCCCGGCTCTCCAGCAGGTCGAACTGCGGGCCGGTCCGGGGCAACTCGACCAGGAAGAAGTAGCGGGCGGCCTGCCGCTTGCCGGCGTGGAACGCGTCGCCGCCCCCATCCGACGGCAGCACCAGCACCTGCTCCAACCACATCCACGCGATCACCACGTGACCGACGGCCTCCAGGTAGGCGCTGGCGTTGGCCAGCGCGAGCACCGCGTCACCGTCGGCCCAGAGTTGACGGGTGACAGCGGTGACCCGGTCCACCGCGGCGGCCAGCCGGTCCGCCAACTCGGCCGCCTCTCCCCCGGCCTCTCGGGCCCGCTCGACCGTGTCGCCGATCGTTGTGGTCAGCAGGGCAAGACCAGCGCCGCCCTGCATGGTCATCTTGCGCCCCAGCAGATCCAGTGCCTGGATGCCGTGGGTGCCCTCGTGGATCGGGTTGAGCCGGTTGTCCCGGTAGTGCTGCTCCACGTCGTGGTCGCGCGTGTAGCCGGCCCCTCCGAGCACCTGGATCGCCAGGTCGTTGGCGGTGAGGCACCACTGCGACGGCCAACTCTTGGTGATCGGGGTGAGCACGTCCAGCAGCAGGTGCACGCGCTCGCGGTCGGCCTCGGCCGGGGCGGTCTTCTGCTCGTCGAGCAGCCGCGCGCAGTAGAGCACCAACGCCAGCGCCCCCTCCACGTAGCTCTTCTGCGCCAGCAGCATCCGTCGTACGTCAGGGTGGTCGATGATCGGTACCTGCGCGGCGGCCGGGTCCTTCGCGCCGACCGGCCGGCCCTGCGGCCTCTCCTTCGCGTACGCCAGGCTCTTGAGATAGCCGGTGTAACCCAGCGCGGTGGCGCCCGCCCCGACCCCGATCCGGGCCTCGTTCATCATGTGGAACATCTGCGCCAGACCCTGATGCGGCGGGCCGACCAGGTGACCGACAGCTCCGGCGCGGCCGGCCGGGGTGTGCGCGCCGTCGCCGAAGCTGAGCAGGGTGTTGGTGGTGCCCCGGAACCCCATCTTGTGGTTGAGCCCGGCCAACACCACGTCGTTGCGCTCGCCGAGCGACCCGTCCGGGCCGACCAGCACCTTGGGCACGATGAACAGCGAGATGCCCTTGACCCCGGCCGGCGCGCCGGGGATGCGGGCCAGCACCAGGTGGACGATGTTCTCGGCCAACTCGTGGTCACCACCGGAGATCCACATCTTGGTGCCGAACAGCCGGTACGTGCCGTCCGCCTGCGGCTCCGCACGGGTGGTGATGTCGGCCAGTGAGCTGCCGGCGTGCGGCTCGGACAGGCACATGGTGCCGAAGAACCGGCCGTCCAGCATGGGCCGGACGTAGGTGTCCACCTGCTCGGGGCTGCCGTGGGCCAGCAGCAGGTTGGCGTTGCCCAGGGTGAGGAACGGGTACGCCGAGGTGGCGACGTTGGCGGCCTGGAACCAGGTGAAGCAGGCCGCGGCGACGGCGTGCGGCAGTTGCAGGCCACCGACAGTGGCGTCCAGCCCGGCGGTGAGCAGGCCCGTCTCGGCGAAGCTGTCCAACGCCGCCCGGACCTGCGGGATCAACCGCACCCGCTGCCCGTCGAAGGTGGGCTCGGCCAGGTCGGCGGCGCGGTTGTGCGGGGCGAACTGCTCGGTGGCCACCCGCTCGGCGAGATCCAGGGCGTCGTCGAACGTCTCCCGAGAGTGCTCGGCGTAGCGGGGGCGCTCGACGAGCTCGGACACCCGCAGCCACTCGTGCAGCAGGAAGTCGAGGTCACGGCGGGAGAGCAGGATGGACGGCACGGCACTCCTCAGCGGGCACGGGGGCGGGTCGGGCCGGGGCGACGGCCCACTGTCGCCCCGCCCATCCTGGCCGATCGACAGGGCGCGCACCACCGGCCCGGGCGGGGTCGACGAGCGGAACGTGTCACACCGACCGGTTAGCGTCGTTGCCCGTGACCGCACCCGGAGATGTCCCACCCGAGGTCCTCGACCGACTGCGGCCGATCTGTCTCGGGCTGCCGGAGACCTACGAGGAGCCCGCCTGGGTGGGCACCCGCTGGCGGATCCGCAAGCGGACCATCGCCCACGTGCTCACCGTCGACCCCGAACGCCAGCCGGTGCACGCACGGGCCGCCGCACTCGACCGGCCCGCCTGCCTGCTGACCTTCCGGTCGCCACTCGACGAGATCGCCGGGCTCCTCGCCTCGGGGCACCCCTTCTACAAACCGGACTGGAGTCCGAACGTGATGGGCATGGTCCTGGACGGGAACACCGACTGGGAGGAGGTGGGTGAGTTGCTCACCGAGAGTTACTGCGTCATGGCCCCTAAGCGGCTCGCCGCCCGGGTCGGCCCCCCGGCGCCGCCGACCGGCTGAGCGCCGGGCTCAACGGCGGGCACTTAGCCGTCGACTACCCGGTCCAGGTCTACCGGATAACGGCCGAGGCCGGGCCGCCCGCACGGGACCACGCCTGATCGTCTGGTCAGGCAGCGCTGGCGGCTGTCGAGCGGCACCCCCGGATCTTCGATATCCTGGGCGGCATGCACCGAAGCCGGGTCTACGCGCTGCTGATCGACGCTCCCGAGGCGGAGGCCGCCCGGGCGGCGGAGTTCTGGTCGGCGGCGCTCGGCGTCAGCACCCGGTCCGATCCGGCCGAGCCGCACTTCGTCGGCCTGCACAAGGCACTGCCGGGCCTGGTCACCGCGGTCCAGGCGGTCGATGACACGCCGCGCTTCCACCTCGACATCGAGACCGACGACGTGCCAGCCGAGACCGGACGGTTGATGGCTCTGGGTGCCACCGAGGTGTCGGAGTGGCTGGAGTGCCGGATCCTGCGGGCGCCCGGTGGCCACCTGCTCTGTGTGCTTCCGGTGGCGAGTCCACCGGAGGTGTTCGCGGCCGAGGCCCGCACCTGGTCGTGACCCGCCGAATTGTCGCAGGTCGGCGTTAGGCTCCTGGCCATGGCTGAATTCGTGTTGGTGGCGGGGGCGTGGCTGGGGTCGTGGGCGTGGGACGAGGTGGTGCCGCCCCTGCGGGCGGCCGGCCACGGCACGCACCCGCTGACCCTCTCCGGCCTTGCGGACCGGCGGGATGTGCCCGCCGGGCAGCAGACCCACGTGCAGGACATCGTCGACGAGATCGAGCGCGGTGACCTGCACGACGTGGTGCTGGTCGGGCACAGCTACTCGGGCATTCCGGTGGGTCAGGCCGCCGAGCGGATCGGCGACCGGTTGGCCCGGGTGGTCTTCGTGGACTCCGAGGTGCCGGTCGACGGTGGGTCGTTCGCCTCCGGCTGGTGGCAGGGCTCGGCCGCCTTCGAGGCGCAGATCGCCGACAACGACGGTTACTGGGCTCCGCTCGGCGCGGCCGACTTCGACGGTCAGGGTCTGACCGATGAGCAGATCGCGCGTCTGGTCGACGGTTCCACTCCGCACCCGGGTGCGACGCTGACCGAGCCGGCGGTGCTGAGCCGCCCTCTGGGTGAGCTGCCGGCGACGTACGTCAAGTGCCTGCTCGACGGGCCTGAGCCCAACGACACTGTGGCGAAACTGCTGACCAGTGACCAATGGCGACTTTTCACGATGGCCACTGGCCACTGGCCGATGTTCTCCCAGCCCGCCGAGCTGGCCCGGGTTCTGTTGGCGGAGGCCGGCTGACCCTCGCTGGCCGGTGCGGCAGACCCAGGCCAGCCGCAACCCCGCAGCCCTCAGGTCGCGTCGAGGGTCTGGATGTGGCGCACCGGTGACGCGAGCAACCACAGCACGGCGAGCAGGCCACCCAGGCCGGCGATGGCCAGGGTGGGCCGCAGCCCGATGGTGGTGCCCAACGCGCCGCCGACCAGCGCGCCGAGTGGTCGGATGCCGTAGTTGACGGCGCTGTAGGCACCGGCCCGGCGTCCTAGCGCGTCGGCGGGTGTCACAGCGATGAGGAGGGCGTTGAGGTTCACGTCCATCAGCATCACCCCGACGCTGGAGACCAGCTCGATGGCCGCCAGCATGGCAACCTTCGTCCAGGTGGGTCCGGACACCAGCGCGGTCAGCGCCAGCGGCGCGGGAAAGAGCACCGCGCCGATCATGGCGGTACGGCCCAGACCGATGGCGCGTGAGACCCGCGGTGCGAGCGCCGCGCCGATGAATCCGCCGATCGCGCCGCAGCCGAGGGCGATGCCGATCGCGCCGGCCGACAGGCCGAGTTCGCGGCTGGCGTAGAGCACCAGCAGCGCGCCGGCGATGAAGGTGAAGAAGTTGACAGTGCTGGTGCAGCCGAGGGCGGCCCGCAGCACCGGGTGCCGCAGTACCAGCACGAGCCCTTCGCGGACCAGGCCGAGGGTGGACGTCCGACTCGGCGGTGGCGGAGGCTCGGTCACCGGGATGCGGCTGAGCAGCAGCGCGGAGCCGAGGAAGGAGACCGCGTCGACGACGATCGCGACCGGAGCGCTGAGCGCCTGGACCAGCCCACCGCCGACGGCCGGGCCGGCGATGAAGGAGAGTGACCGGCTCATGCTCATCTTGCTGTTCGCGTCCACGTACGCCGATCGCGGCACCAGGCCGACGAAGAACGCCTGACGCGCCATGGCGAAGAGCACCGCGCCGAAGCCGGTGAGCAGTGCCACCAGGTAGAGCTGGCTGAGGGTGATCGCGTCGAACAGGTAGGCCACCGGCAGGCTGAGCAGCACCGCGGCGCGGATCAGGTCCGCGATGATCAGCAGTCGCCTCTTGTGGGTGCGCTGGTCCACCCAGGCACCCAGGAACAGGCCCAGCAGGTTGGGCAGCCAGATCAGCGCGGTGAGGACGCTGACCTGCACAGGTGTGGCGGTGAGCAGGGTGACGGCGATCAGCGGTAGGGCCAGTTCGCTGATCCGATCGCCGAAGTGGGAGATCGTCTCGCTGATGCAGAAGGTGCGGAAGCGCCGGTCACGGTGCAGGGCCGGCGGGGGCCCGGTGTCGGTCTCGGTGGGGGCGTCAATGGCGGTCATGACGCGGCCGGGTCGTCGTCGCCGGGCTCGGGCAGCAGATAGCGCAGCATCCGGACAATCCGCGCGTCGGCCGGGGCCGGCTTCTCCTTGCGCCGCACGTACGGGGCGATCAGCTCTTCAATCGACTCCTCCAGTTGCCGCAGTTCGGCCGCGGTGGCCACGAACCGGGTGTCGGCCATGCCGGCCAGCGCGCGCCACTCGTCGTCCAGTCGGGGCTCCTCATGCAGCAGCCACTGTTGGGGTGCGTCGGCGTTGCGGGCGAACATCTCGCCGCGCAGCTGCTGGCTGGCGGACTTCCCCTCGGTGCCCTCGGGCACCGTGAAGCGGAAGCCTCGGGCTGCCGCCTGCCACCAGCGTTCCCGCTTGCTGGTGGCGCCATCCCAATCGATGACCAGGCCGAACGTCGCGAGGTGCCGCAGGTGCCAGCTGACCACCGACGGTGTGGCGCCGACGTGCGGTGAGAGCCCGGTGGCCGTGGCCGGGCCGTGGCGCTGAAGGTGCTCCAGGATCGCCAGCCGGACCGGGTGGGCCAACGCCCGCAGCGCCTGCGGCTCGGTGATCTCGAAATCCCCGTACGGATTCTTGAGAGGCATGTTTCGAGAGTAGCCTCTCAGATCTGATCGGGGCAACCCCGAGCCGCCGCGGCGGCGCGTTGGTCAGGCGATGCCCAACCGCGCCAACGGCTCGACCAGTTCCCGCTCCTCGTAGCTGAGGTGCGACAGGAGAGCATCGGTCAGCAGGTCCACCGCTGCCCGCAGCTCGGCGATGCCGTCCGGAGACCCGACGTACGCGACCAGGGCCCGATCGACACCCTCCAGCACGTCGTGGATGACGTGATGTTCCTGCTCCAGCCGGTCGACCACCGGGCCGAGCCGGGCGTCCCGCGCCCGCAACCGGGGGAAGAGCGACTGGTCCTCGATCGTGTGGTGGGTGGTGACGATGCGGCAGTACGACTCGCAGTAGACGCCGAGCGTCCACCGGTTCTGCCGCATGGTCATCGTGTTGATGTGGGACCGGGCCGCGCCGGCGTCGATCTCGCCGGCCGCCACCTGCTCGATCAGGTCGTGAATCTGGGCCAGCTCCGCGCGCAGGCCGTCGTGGATCTGCACGAGGTGCGCGCCGGTGGCCTGCTCCTGCGGGGTGTAGGTGCGCTCCGGGTCGGGCGCGGGTCCGGTCGGCCGGACCGACTCGTCCCACACCTGCTGCCCGCTTCGCCGTACACCGTCGTCCGGGGTCGGCACCACTGCGAACGCGCCGCCGGTCGCGGTGGCGCGGCTCGCCCGGGCCGGCGGCGCGACAACCGGGTCCGGGTCCGGCTCCGGCGTACGCTCCGGAGCCGCGCCCCGGTCACGTTCGGCGGCGACCAGCTCGCGGACGGCGGGGGCCACCTCGCCGGCGAAGCGGCGCAGGTCGTCGGGGTCGTCGCTGCCCAGGATGAAGGTGCCGACACCCTCCTCCAGTGCCAGCTCGGCCAGTTCCTCGGCCCACTGCTCGGCAGGCCCGTTCAGTTGGCCGCGCCCGGCGGTCGAGAACTCTCCGGCGATGTTGAGCAGCCGACGCACGTCCTGCGGGGACCGGCCGGCCTGCTGCGCGGCGTCGTCGATGATCGCGTTGCCCTTGGCCAGATCACCGGGCTGGAGGTAGCCCAGCGTGGGCAGCCAACCGTCGGCCCGACGACCGGTGAGCTGGAGCATCCGGGGCTTGTACGCGCCCAGCCAGATCGGCACCGCGTGGGCCGGAGCGGGGCCACGTTTGGCGCCCACCACGCGGTAGAACTCGCCGTCGACCCGCACCCCGCCACGCGTCTCGACGTCCCAGACCTGACGGACGACCTCGATGGCCTCCTCCAGCGCTCGCACGCCCTGGCCGGGGGTCAGCCGCCGGCCGCCCATCGCCTCGATGGCATCCCAGAACGCCCCCGCCCCGAGGCCGAGGCTGACCCGGCCGCCGCTGAGCAGGTCCAGGCTCGCCACACTGCGGGCGAGGACCGCCGGCGGGCGTAGTGGCAGGTTCGTCACGTTCGCCGCCAGGTGCACCCGGCTGGTGCGGGCCGCCACGAAGCTCAGCAGCGTCCAGGTGTCGAGGAACGCCGGCTGGTACGGGTGATCCTGGAAGGTGACCAGGTCCAACCCGACCTGCTCGGCCAGGACGGCGACACCGACCGCACGGTCCGGATTGTCAGCGCTGGGCGTGACGAAGGAGCCGAAGACCAGGTCGTGGCCGTAGTCGCTCATCTGCGAGCCTCCCGATTTCCCCGACGCCTCAGGCGATGCGTCGTGGCCTTAACCTTATGCCACGCAGAACATCTTCTGCCAACAAGGTCTGTCTCACTGCGGTATTGTCGGGGGATGACGGGTGCCTCTCACCGGCCGGACCGGCCCGATCCGCTCGACGACGACCTGGGCTGGATGCTCGGGATCGTCTTCCGCGGCTACGTCCGGGCGGCCGAGCACGCGCTCACCGACTTCCCCGGTGGTCCGCGCGGCTACCAACTGCTCACCGCGGCCAGCAACGGGCCGGCCCGAAACCAGGGCGCGATCGCCGAGGAGATCGGCATCGACCGCACCGTCCTCACGTACCTGATCGATGACCTGGAGCGGCCCGGTTTCGTGGCCCGACGCGCGGACCCGGCCGACCGGCGCAACCGGCTGGTCGAGGTCACCGACGCCGGCCGTGCCGCCTGGGAACAGCGGCGGTTGGCGCTGCGGCAGGTCGAGTCGCATCTGCTGGGGGCGCTGACGCCGACCGAGTCGGCGGCGCTGCGGTCACTGCTCCAGAAGGTCGCCTGCTCGGCCCAGGCGGTGGACCCGTTGCGCGACCTCTGCGAGGTGGTGACACAGGTGCAGGCCGACCCGGCACCCGCAGCGCGCCGGAACGGCGCCGCGGCAGCGCGGAGCGGGCGAACCGCCACCCCCCGAGCCCGCCGCAGCAGGCCCGACTGACCTGCGGATACAGCGGGGCGGGCCGGCCCCGCACCACCCGACGTGTCCGTCGAGCGGTGCCGGACAGGCCCGCGAAGTCGCTACCGCATTCGGTCAGCGCACGTGCACGAAGACCGGGTTCGAGTAGAACCACAGGTCGTCCCACGGGCTCTCCAGCCCATCGGCGAGCGGCTCGGCCTCGTCGGTGCTGGTGCCGCGCACCCGCGCGTAGGTGTCCGCCTCGACATTGCGCAGTGTGTGCCGGATGACGTAGCTGTCGCCCTGCCGGCGCCAGTCCCGCGGGCCGAACCGGGCCACCACCTTCGTGGTGGGGTTGGTGTCGGCGTCCAGGCTGGCGCTCGGGCCGGTGATCTGGCCGACGATCAGGTCGACCCGGCGGACCTCGGGCCGGTCGCCGTTCGCGTTCGCCCCACCCAGCGGGCGGAACGTGATCTCGATCTCGACATCGGTACGACCACGACGGCTCACCGTGATCGTCTCGCCCACCTCGGCGGTCCTGCCCTGCGACGTGGCGGTGACGTCGAGGCTGCGGATCAGGTCACCGGTCGTGACCCAGATCCGGCCGTTGCGCAGGCCGTCCATGATGTCGCCGTAGTCCTGGCGGGCGTGCACGTACGTCTTGCTGTACTCGCCCGGCCAGAAGTCGGAGCCACCGCGCGTCCAGTGCACGTGCGAGTCCGAGGTCGCGGTGATCCACCAGCGCCGGCCCTCGCCGAGCAGTGAGTCCCACAGGCCGCCGACCCGGGCGGTCATCTGGTCGAAGCCGCCGTAGGTGGGGTGGTTGCCGTAGCCGCCCCGCTTGCCACCGTTGAGCGGACCGGCCTGGTGACCGGGGGCGCCCTCGAAGCCGATGTAGACGTCCGGCGCGGCGTTGTTGCCGTTGCGGAACTCGCGCGGGGTGTCCTGACCGTAGACGCCGAGACCGGGCGCCGAACGGGACGCGTGGTGGGCGATCACCAGCGGCTTGTGCGGCATGCCCCGGGCGACCTTGAGGAACTCCACCATCTTGGCCTCGGTGTCGCGGGCCGGGTCGGTGGGGAACGCGTCGTACTTGGCGAACCGGCTCTCCAGCTCGAAGAGCTGCTTCGCCTCGTCCTCGTGGCGCGGGATCATCAGCGTGTGGTGGTCCAGCGAGGGCGCGTCGAACTCCATGCCCCAGAACTGGAGCACCTCGGGGACCAGCTTGCGGGACCGCAGCAGGTCGGGGTATGCCTGCTCGATGTTCACCTTCGAGTGGGTCGGTCCACCGTGGTCGGTGCACATCGCCCAGGTCAGCCCGAAGTTCTTCGCCATGATGGCGTTGGTGACGATCGGGTAGACCGCGTCCGCGCCCTTGTGAAAGACGATCGGGGACTTCGTGGTGTCGAACTCGCCGCTGTACTCGGAGTGGATGTGGTGGTCGCCCGCACGCCACGCCCGGTTCTTGGAGTTACCCCGGTCGGTCTTGTCGTCGTCACCCGGCCGGCGGTCCTCGTCGGCCCACGCCGCGCCGGCGCCGACCAGCGGGCTGGCCGCGGCCAGCGTCGCGCCGACACCCGCGTACTTGACCAGCTTTCGCCGGGACAGCTGCGCGTGCTCGGCCTCTTCGGGATGCTTGTCTCTCACGTGAGAGCCTCTCCTCGATCAAGCGAATGCTCTTTCGAGGAGCCTCGGAGAAGGCGGTGAACACCCGCCGTACGCGGCCGGTGCGCACGATGAACACCCTGCCCCGACCTGCGCGAAGCGCCGAGGGGGCAGCAGCGGGTCACAGTGCGATCGCGCAGTGTCCAGTCGGGACCGGCCTCGGCCGGGCCGGGTCAGGGCGTTCGCCGAGCGGTGTCCCGCCGACGGCCCGGTCAGATCCGGGCCCGCGGCAGCCAGCCAAGGAATCGGAGCCGGACCCGGGGCAACGGCAATGTGGGCAGGTCCTGAGCGGCGGCGACGAGGCAGGAGCCGAGATAGACAGCGAGGGAGGCGCGCGCTCCACCGAACTCGGCGAGCAGTTGGCTCTGCTTGGTGGCGCAGGGCCACTCGCGGCCGCATCCGGTGCAGGTCCAGCTCGGCGGGTTGGGGAGGTGCTCGGGCAGCCTGGCGCGGCGGTACCGACCGACGACGCTGTTGTCCGAGCGCACGTCGCGTCGCCGCGCCGCTGCGCCTTCGTTGCGGTGGGCTACCGGACGGGCACCGGGCAGGTAGCGCCCGACGGTGCCGAAGAGCGCCCCGACGCGAATCAGGGCGTCCGGTCCGACGTGCTGGGTCAGCAAGGCGGTCATCAGGTAGTGCCCCAGCAGGTCGAAGGCGTCACGGTGCAGACCCAGGTCGCGGCAGAGGTCGACGAAGTCCGGCGTGGTCAGTGGCACCCGGTCGTCGAGTGCCCGGCGCAGCACCTCACGCAACCCACGCCCGAGCCTCTCCAGCGCGTCCCCCTCGCCCAGGCCCAGGCTGTCCTCGTCCGCCACCCGGGCCAGCGCCTCGGCGACGGCCAGCCGAACGACGCGGTCAGGATCGGTACTGTCCAACGCTTCCCCCTCAGTGGGTCGGCCTTTCGGCAGTGACCCGTTCGTCCTTCGACGAATCATGAACAAGATTTCGCTGTCGGCCAGGCGAGTGGCTAGGACAGCAGACGTAGAGCCATTCGGCGCGCTAGCCGGAAAACGAAGTCGAGCTGCCGACACAGCACAGTGATTCGCGGGACGGACGTCAGTGCTTGTCGTATGGTGACATTCCCACCTACAGATATTGCGCCTCAGCTTCGATAAATGGTCAGACCAGATCCGACACGCTCCACCGGTCGCTGCCGTCCCGCTCGCGACGTTCCATCCCCCCGCACCGCCGGCCAACGATGTGCCGGGTCACCGCCGAGCACCCCGGCACGTCCCGAACCTGCCGTCGGCACCGTTTCAGCACCCGGCGGCACCTCCACCGGACGGAGACAGCGGATGACGTCATCGCCAGTGCAGACCCACCAGTTCGACAGCCGTGACCCGGCTGTCATCCAGGAATTCCTGTCCGCCACGTACGACCCGAAACTGCGCATTCAGAGCCGGAACGGTTATCGGCTCACCCACCACCGCGTCGACACCGGCCCCTTCGCCATCGCTACCACCCGCCAGACCGGGCACCTCGAGATCGATGCCAGCACCCTCGGCGGGCTGGTCATCGGTCGCACGCGCACCGCGCACGTCGATCGCTCCTGCGCCGGATCGGCCCACCGGTTCGGCCCCGGCGAGGCCTTCCTCGTCACCAGGCCCCAGGAGCCGTGCACCGTCCACTGGCATCCTGGCGAGGTGGAACTCTGCGTGCTGGACCTGTCGGTGCTGGCGCAGGTGGCCACCACCGCGCCGGCCCGCCGGCCCGGTCGGATCGAGTTCACCGAGCTCGGTGCCGCCAGTACGACCCTCGCCCGGCAGTGGCGCAACACCACCAGCTTCGTCCGTGACGTCGTGTTGAACAGCCCGGCCGCCGGGGCCCAGGCGCTGGTGATCGGCAACGCCGCCCGGATGCTGGCCGCGGCAGCGCTCGCGGTCTTCCCCAACACCGCGTTCACCGAGCCGACCGCCGCGGACCGGAACGACGCCACCACCGCCACGCTGCGACGGGCGATCGCGTTCCTGGAGGAGCACGCCGACCGGGACATCAGCGCGGCCGACATCGCCGGCGCCGCCGGCGTCTCCCTCCGGGCGGTGCAACTCGCCTTCCGCCGTCACCTCGGCACCACCCCGATGGCCTACCTGCGTCGGGTCCGGCTCGTCCGGGCACACCACGACCTGGTCCGCGCCGACCCGAGGCAGGAGACGGTCTCGGCGATCGCCAGTCGGTGGGGGTTCGCCAGCCACAGCAGGTTCACCGCGCGATACCACGCCAGCTTCGGTGTGCCGCCGCGCGAGACGCTGAACACCTGAGACAGGTCGCGGTCCGCGCCTTCCGGGGGTGACCACGAGGACCGGGTCGCTGTGGGCAAGGGCGAGCCCCAGGGGTACGGCACACAGGTCCGCTGCGGACCGGACGGCCCCGTCCCGACGACTCCGATCACCGACGAGCCGGCTGTCGAGCGGCGCCGGGCCGAGGCTGGCCTGCCGACGCTGGCCAGCTACCTGGCCGGAATGACAACGATCTGCGCGCAGGACGACAACTAGCGGCGTCGACCGACGTTCGTCGGGGCGGGCTTCGAGTCAGCCCCGGTCGTGCTCGCGGCTGTCGCGGGCGGTCTGCAACTCGGGCACCGAGGCCTCCAGCAGATCGGCGAGGCCCCGCAGTTGCTCGGCGACCCGGGCGCCGAGCGGGGTCAGCGAGTATTCGACGCGCGGTGGGATCGCGGTGAGCACCTCGCGGGTGAGCATTCCGTCGCGTTCGAGGGCCTGCAGGGTCTGGGAGAGCATCCGCTCGCTGACCCCGTCGATGCGGCGACGCAGCGCGTTGAACCGGTAGCGGCCCTCACCGAGCGCCAACAGGGCCAGCGAGGCCCACTTCGAGGTGACGTCCTCGAAGGCCGCACGGGAGGTGCACCCTCGGGCGAAGACATCGCTGACGAATTCCTGGGTAGGCCCCGCCGGGTCCTGGGCCGGCATGTCGCTCACCTCACCAGCCTATCCCACGCCGCACCTTGGTTAGTGCTGTAGATTAGTAAGTGCTTACTGATCTGCCCCTACCCTCCGGAGGTTCTCATGCCCACCTATGCCGTCACCGGCGCCACCGGCCGGCTGGGCCGCCTGGTGATCGAGCAGTTGCTCGACAGCGGCGTACCCGCTGCCGAGATCGCCGCCATCGTTCGCAGCCCGGAGAAGGCCGCCGCCCTGGCCACGCGCGGGGTCGAGATCCGCAAGGCCAGCTACGACGACCCGTCGACGCTGCCCGGCGCCGTGGCGGGCGTACGCCGCCTGCTGCTGATCTCCGGCGACACTCCCGGTCAGCGCGTCGCGCAGCACACCGCGGTCATCGACGCCGCCAAGCTCGCCGGGGTGGAGCGTCTCGTCTACACCAGCATCCTCAAGGCCGACACCACGGCGAACCCGCTCGCGCCGGAGCACAAAGCCACCGAGGAGGTCCTCGCCGCGTCCGGTCTGACCTACACCGTGCTGCGCAACAGCTGGTACACCGAGAACTACACCGACCAGCTGCCGCAGTACCTGGGGTCCGGCACGATCCTCGGCGCCAGCGGCGGCAGCAAGATCTCCGCCGCGACCCGGGCCGACTACGCGGGGGCGGCCGTGGCCGCGCTTACCCGCGAGGAGGACGGCAACGCCGTCTACGAACTGGGCGGCACCGCGTTCACCTTCGACGAGCTGGCCGAGGCCGTCACCGAGGTGACCGGCACCACAGTCGTCCACCAGGACATGTCCGCCGCCGAGCTGGCCTCGGCCCTGGAGAACGTCGGCCTGGACGCGGGCACCGCCGGTTTCGTCGCCGCTCTCGACCACTCGATCGCCAACGGCGAGCTGGCGACCGACAGCGACGACCTCAGCCGGTTGCTCGGCCGGCCGAGCACCCCGCTGCGTGACGCCATCCGGGCCGCGCGGGCCTGACCGGGTTCACCGCGTGGCGGGCGGCGGGACCCCGATCGCCGCCGCCCGCCACGCGGTGAAGCAGCAGACGTATTCTCGACGGCATGGTGAGGCACGTCGATGAGCAGCTCTCCCGGCCCATCTGGCCGTCACTTCGGCACGCCGAGCCGCCCGATCTGGACACGTCGGCGTCGACCCGGTGAACGGCGGTGACTTCGTCGTCCGCGCCGCCGTGGCGCAGGACGACCCCGAGCTGGTCTTCGACGTGCTGTGGCAACTCGCTCCCGACGACGCACGACCGGACACCGCCCGGCTCACCACCGCCTGGCGCGACCTGCACGCCCAAGCCGGCCGCCGCCTCCTGCTGGCCGTCGACGGGGACACCTTCGTGGGCACCCTGGACACCCTCGTCGCCCCCAACCTCACCCACGGCGCGCGACCGTACATGGTGGTGGAGAACGTGGTGGTCGCACCCGGATGGCGCCGTCGTGGGGTCGCCCGGGCCCTCATGCTGGCGGCGCTCGACGAGGCGACGGCGGCCGGCTGCTACAAGGTCCAACTGGTGTCGAACGCCGCGCGCACCGACGCCCACCGGTTCTACGCGTCCATCGGGTTCACGCAGTCCGCTCTCGGTTACCGCCGGTACCTCACCGGCGCGACGTGACGTCGGGTGCGGGCACTCCCGCTTCCCGGCCGACTACTCCGCCTCGTCCTGCTCATCGGTGAGCTCGGCCAGAACGTCGGCCGCGTCCCGGTTCCCGCCGTCGGCGAGCCGGCGAAGTTCACCGACGTCCGCCCGCTCCGCGGCCAACTCGACGAGTTGGTCGGCGGCGTCCCGGTCGCCCCGGTCGGCGAGTCGCCGCAGCTCGTCCGCGTCGCCGAGTTCGGTGGCGAGTTCGACAAGTTGTGCCGCCGCGTCGGCGTTGCCGTCCTCGGCCAGCTGCCGCAGCTCGGCGAGGTCGCCCCGCTCCCCCGCGAGCTCGACGAGCTGGTCGACCGCGTCCCGGTCACCGTCCTTGGCGCGTTGGCGCAGGTCGGCAAGATCAGGGTCGGACATCGCGCACCTCTGGGCAGCTGGCGCGGGGCCGCCTGGTCCCGCTCTCCATTGAAAACCTAGTTCAGCGGGCGTCGAGGTGCGCGGAGGACCGGCAGACACCACCGGTACGCCGAGGCGGTCAGCCCGCCTCGGTCGACTCCGCGAGCAGCAGGCCGGTCAGCAGACTGCGCAGGGTCCGCTCGACGAGGTCCGCCCTGGGCGCCGGCCCGGAGGGCTGACTGAACGCCGCGACCAGGTGCGGGTACGCCGCGGGGTCCACCCCGGCGAAGCTGAACGCCCCGGCGGCGGACTCGCGGCGGGCGAAGAGGCTCACCACGCCTGTCATCATCGCGATGGCCTCGAACTTGGCGGCGACGGGGCAGCGCACGGGTTCCATGATCCGGATGCAGTTGTCGAACCAGGCCAGGCTCTGCGGGCCGATGCCGGAGGGCCGGTGGATCACGTCGAGCAGCCAGGGATGGGCGCCGAACAGCGCCAACTGCCGGCGCCCCAGCAGCACCATCGTCTCCACCCAGTCGCCCTTCACCTGCGGGTACGGGCGCAGCTCGCCCGCGGCCCGGTCGGTCATCAGGTCCAGCAGGTCATCGCGGGACGACAGGTAGCGGTAGAGGGATCCGGCGCCAGTGCCGAGCGCTGCGGCCACGGCGCGCATCGACACCGCGGCCAGCCCTTCGGTGTCGGCCAGGGCGATGGCGGCCACGACGATGGTGTCCCGGCTGTGCGCCGGAGCGGGGCCGCGGCTGCCGCGTTCGGGCCTGCTCCAGATCGGCAGCCGGTCGGGGCCGTCGCTCGCCGGTGTCTCACTCACTGATCTACTGTAATTGCCAACGTCGTTCGCAGTCAGATGGTCGCCCACCGTCATTGATCTTGGCTAGGCTGGTGCGCATGCCCGCACACCACCCGCACCGCCGCGTGATCGAACCGGCCGACTGGTGAGTGACGCGCCCGTGCCCGCCCAGCGGGGTGGTCCGTCCACACCACCGCGGCACCGCTCGGGTTGGACCAACCGTTGCGACCGGCTCGCCCGGTCACGACCTTTCGAGATCGCCATCGTCGTGGTCATCCTCGCCAACGGCATCGTTCTGGGCCTGGAGACGTACGACGACCTGAGCCCTGCGGGCACCGCGCTGCACGGGCTGGAGCTGTTCTTCCGGGCCGTCTTCGTCGTCGAGATCGCCGTCCGGCTGGCCGCCTACGGCAGACGCCCACAGGACTTCTTCCGGCACGGCTGGAACGTCTTCGACTTCGTGGTGATCGCGGCGATCTTCATCCCGGGCCTGCACGGCGACCCGGCGCTGCTGCGGGTCGTACGGGTCGCCCGCATGGTGCGCCTGGTGCGGTTCTCGCCGGGTCTGCGGACCATCGTCTCCGCGCTGTGGCGCAGCCTGCCGGGCGTCACCGGGTTCCTCGCCCTGGCCGTGGTGACGCTCTACGTGTACGGCATGGCCGGCTGGCTGATCTTCGGCAACAGGTATCCGGAGGAGTACGGCGACATCGGCCGGTCGCTGCTGACGCTGTTCGTGCTGTTGTCGCTGGAGACGCTGCCGGACCTCATCGAGCAGGGCATGGCGATCTCACCATGGACACTGCTCTACTACGTCAGCTACGTGGTCATCACCGTCAACCTGCTGCTCAACATCCTCATCGCGGTCATCGTGAACTCCATGGAGGAGGCCCGCCGGTTGGAGATGACCGAACGACTGGCTCCCGGGTACGACGAGGACGGCGACGGCGTGCCGGACGAGGTGGACCGGATCGCGCTCACCCAGCGGCTGGACGACCTGCGGGCGGTCATCACCGAGTTGGAGCGCGAGCTGCGCATCGACCGGGACGACGGGCACGGCCGATCACACCGGGACAACGCCCGCGTCAGACGGTGATCCGACGCTCGCGCCACGTTTTCGGGTTCGGATAGTGTCGATGGCGGTCCCGTCGGCCTCTCTGAAGGGGTACCGAGCATGACGACCAGTGTCGACAATGCCCAGACCGCCACCGACCCCACGGACACGCTCGGCACGGTGATCGACGACGTGATCCGCCCGCAGGCGCCGACCGTCGACCGGGATGGGGCCTTTCCCCGTCCGGGTGTCGACGCTCTCGCCGCAGCCGGCCTGCTCGGCCTGGCCTCCTCGAGCGAGGTCGGCGGCGCCGGCCACGGCATGCGGACGGTCGCCGAGGTGATCGAGCGGCTGGCCGCCGAGTGCGGGTCCACCGCGGTGGTGGTGCTCATGCACTACGCGGCGACAGCAGTCATCGAGGCGCACGGCCCGCGCGACGTCCGCGCGGCCATCGCCACCGGCGATCACCTCACCACGTTGGCGTTCTCCGAGTACGGGTCGCGCAGCCACTTCTGGTCACCGACCGGCACCGCGACAGCCGCCGACGACGACACCGTCCGCCTCGACGCCCGTAAGAGCTGGGTCACCTCGGCCGGCGAGGCCAACAGCTACGTCTGGTCGAGCCTTCCGCTGACCCGCGACGCCGGCCCGATGACCCTGTGGTTGGTGCCGGCCGACAGCGCCGGCCTGAGCGTGACCGGCGACTTCGACGGGCTGGGCCTGCGGGGCAACGGCTCTCGGCCGATGACCGCCGACGGTCTCCGGGTTCCCTCGACGGCGAGGATGGCGGCCGACGGGGCCGGGCTGGACACCGCGCTCGGCGCGGTCCTGCCCTGGTTCCTGGTGCTCAACGCCGCTTTCTGCCTCGGTCTCGCCGACAGCGCGGTGGCCGAGGCCGGCCGACATCTCACCCGGACCACGCTCACGCACACCGGCGCCGCCCTGCGCGACGCGCCCGTCACCCGACGCGACCTCGCCCGGCTGATGATCCGCACCGACGCGCTGCGCGCCTTCCTGGGCGACACGCTCACCGCTCTGGAGACCGGCCGCGACGACGCGATGCTGCGGGTGCTCCAGGTCAAGGCGCTCGCCGGCGAGACCGTCGCCGACGTGACCGATGGCGCGATGCAACTCTGCGGCGGCAGCGCCTTCCGCAAGGAGTTGGGCCTTGAGCGCCGTTTCCGGGACGCTCGCGCGGCCCGTGTGATGGCGCCGACCACCGACGCGCTGCACGACTTCGTCGGTCGGGTCGCCACCGGGCTGCCGCTGCTCGACGAGGCCAACCGCTGATGCCCGCGCCAACAGTTCTGCTGGGCGCGGTCGCGTACGACCCGAAGGTGGTGACCATCTGGGAGGGCTTTCGCACCTGGCTGCGCGGGCAGGGCCTGGACTTCGACTTCGTCCTCTACTCGCACTACGAGCGACAGGTCGAGGATCTCGTCGCCGGGCGGATCGACGCGGCCTGGAACTCTCCCCTGGCCTGGCTGCGGGCTGAGCGGTTGGCGGCCGCCAACGCCACGGCCGTACGCGCGCTCACCATGCGCGACACCGACCAGGACCTCACCTCGGTCGTGGTGGTCCGCGCGGACTCGCCGGTGCGTCAGCTCGCCGACCTCGCCGGACGGGTGGTCGCCGTCGGGGCGATCGACAGTCCACAGGCGACGTTGATTCCGCTGGGTCACCTCGCGGCGGCCGGGGTCACTGTCGACGTACGCCGCTTCGACGTGGGTGTCGGCCTGCACGGCGATCACATCGGCGGCGAGCGCGACGCGGCCCGTGCCCTGGTGGCCGGGGAGGTCGACGCCGCCTGCATGATCGACGCCAACCATCTGGCGTTCGTTCAGGAGGGCACGTTACCGCCGGAGGGCACCCGGATCGTGGCGCAGACCGCACGCTACGACCACTGCAACATGACGGTCCGCGCGCCGGAGTCCGACGGTGTCCGGCTCTTCGGCACGCTGCTGCTCGGCATGTCGTACGCCGATCCGCAGGTGCGCCCGCTGCTCGACCTGGAGGGGCTGACGGCCTGGCGGGAGGGCCGCACCACGGGCTATGACGCCCTCGCCGACGCTGTCGACGCCACCGGTTTCTACTCTCCCGACGGGCGGGTGACGGCCACGGACTACCGGCCGTGAGCGCGGCACCGGTCGCCCAGGTCGACCTGGGTGACCTGGGTTTCGGCCGGGGCGCTCATCTGCTGGTGCAGCGCGCCCTGGCCGGCTTGCCGCCCGGCAGCCGGTTGGCGGTCTCCGGTCGCGACCCGGCGCTGCGCGTACATCTGCCCGCCTGGTGTCGTGGCCGGGGTCATCGGGTCGAGTGGCCGGATCGGGGCGAGGCGAGCGAACTGGTGGCGGTGGTGGTCCGGGGGTCGGCGGATGACGACCGCTGGTTTGGCGCGGAGCGGGCCGGGCCGGCCCTGCCGTCGGCGCTCAGCAGCCGCCCATCCGCGCGGTGGGGGCTCGGTGCCCGGGGCGCGCTGCTCGAAGCCGGTGGTCCGGAGGCCCGGTTCGACCTGGACGACCGCGACCTGGTCTGGGCCGACATCGCCCCCCACCTGTACGCGCAGGCCGCCGCCCGACAGTGGGACCCGCAGACCGCGGTGCCGTGGAATCACCCGTTCGCGCTGCCGGCCGACGTCGAGGCCGCAGTGGTGCAGGTGATGACCTATCTGGTCGAGAACGAGCAGGCCGCCCTCGTCGTGCCGGCCCGGTTCGTGGGGCGCATCCATCCGCACTTTCGGGAGGTGGTGCAGCTGCTCGCCGTGCAGATGGCCGACGAGGCGCGGCACATGGAGGTCTTCAGCCGGCGGGCGCTGCTGCGGGGCGCCGAGATGGGAACGTCATCCGCCGGCGGTCGGCAGTCGCTGTTCACGCTCGTCGCGGAGTCGGACTTCGCGTTGGCATCGTTCCTGCTCTCCGTGCTCGGCGAGGGCAGCTTCGTCGATCTGCTCTCGTTCCTGCACGACAACGCCCCGGACCCGGTGACACGCCGGATCTGTTGGCTCGCCATGCAGGACGAGCGCCGGCACGTGGTGTTCGGCATGGCCCACCTGGAGCATCAGGCGCAGCTGGATCCGCTGCTGCGGGACCGGCTGCGGGCGGCGATCCACCGCCGCCACGACGCGCTGGTCGACACCGCGGGGCTCAACGCGGATGTCTTCGACGCGCTGGTGGTGCTCGCGGCGGGTGGTTGGCATCCGGACGACGTGTCCGGCGGCTTCGACCGGGTGCAGGCTCTGCAACACGCGATGGACCAGGGCCGTCAGCGCCGCCTCGTCCGCCTGGGTTTCCGGCCCGACGAGGCAGCGGCACTCTCCGCCCTGCACACCCGCAACTTCATGTAGCGATACCGTGGAGCGGCCATGGACAGGAATACCAGCGCGGTCCGCGAGGAACTGCTGCGGTTGCGCGAGCAGACCGAGGCTCAGGCCACCGCCCTGGAGGGCGACCTGAGGGGCCTCTTCGAGGCGTCCCGGTCCTCCAACGCCGATGACGAGCACGACCCGGAGGGCAGCACCATCGCCTTCGAACGCGCGCAGCTCACCGCCGTCCTGGACGCGGCCCGCCGACGCGTCGCCGAGTTGGACATCGCGTTGCGTCGGGTCGACGACGGCAGTTACGGCGTGTGCGAAGGATGCTCCCGGCCCATCCCCGCCGAACGGCTCGTCGCCCGCCCCTCGGCGCGCACCTGCGTGGCCTGCGCCAGCCGGCGATGAGGGCGCCGCCCGACCGGGAGTCCGCCCGGCCGGCCGGGGGTCGCGGCCAACCGACGCCAGCCCACGGTTGCAGCGTCGGGCGACCAACATCACCATCCACGAAACAACCGATCCCGAGGTCATCATCGCCGAGTTCGAGTATCAGGGCACCGTCGCTGACACCGGGGAGCGATTCGCACTGCCCGGCATCTTCGTGCTCCGCGTGCGCGATAGCGAGATCGTCAGCTCGCACGACTACTTCGACCATCTCACCGCCGCTCGAATCCGTGGCCAACTCGACGGGCTCGTCGCGGCCGTCAAGGCAGTCCCCAGCACGTCGACGTGACACAGCCCAGAGTCAGTCGAGGACAGGGCTGCGCCGTTCCAGGAGGACGACGTCGCGCCAGCGGTCGTGGTGCCGACCAACCCGCTCGCGTACTCCGATGACGCGGAAGCCGGCCCGCTGGTGCAGCGCCAGGCTGGCGGTGTTCTCCGGGAAGATCCCGGACTGAATCGTCCAGATGCCGGCCGCCTCGGTGGAGGCGACCAGCGTGTCGAGCAGCAGTCGGGCGACGCCGCGCCCCTGGGCCGCCGGGTGGACGTAGACGGAGTGCTCCACCACTCCGGCGTAGACCGCGCGGGTCGAGGTCGGCGAGACGGCGACCCAGCCGAGAACCGTTCCACCCGGGTCGTCGGCCACGAACCGGTGCCCGGCCAGCCGAGCGGCGTCGAACGCCGCCCAGCTCGGCGCGGCGACCTCGAAACTGGCGTCACCGGTGTCCAGGCCGGCCTGGTAGATCGCCAGGACCCGGTCGGCGTCGGCGGCAGCCATCGGTCGCACGGTGATGTCGGCCATCAGCACGGTCCTTTCCGCGGGCAGGAGGCTCGACGGCAGCTCAACCGGCCGGGCCTCAGCGCCGCCCAGCGTAGATGGCGCGGTCGCCGAGTTCCTCCTCGATGCGGATGAGCTGGTTGTACTTCGCCGTGCGGTCGGAGCGCGACAGTGAGCCGGTCTTGATCTGCCCGCATCCGACACCCACGGCCAGGTCAGCGATCGTGGTGTCCTCGGTCTCCCCGGACCGGTGCGACATCACCACCCGATACCCGGCCTTGTGGGCGGCGTCCACCGTCGCCAGGGTCTCGGTGAGCGTGCCGATCTGGTTGACCTTGACCAGGATCGCGTTGGCGTAACCGCCGTCGATCCCGTCGCGCAGCCGGTCGACGTCGGTGCAGAAGACGTCGTCGCCGACCAGCTGCACGCGCTCTCCCGTCGCCGCCGTCAGCCGCTTCCAGCCGGCGATGTCGTCCTCGGCCATTGGGTCCTCGATCGAGCTGATCGGGTAACGGGAGACAAGGTCGAGCAGATAGTCGATGTGCTCGTCGACGGTGCGCTGGCGTCCCTCGCCGACGTAGTCGTAGACGCCGTCGTGGAAGAACTCCGAGCTGGCCGGGTCGAGGCAGATCAGCACGTCGGCGCCGGGCTCGTAGCCGGTGTCCTCGATGGCGCGCAGCACGAACCGCAGCGCCTCGTCGGCGTCCGTGACGTTCGGCGCGAAGCCGCCCTCGTCACCGACGTTGGTGTTGTGCCCGGCGGCGGCCAGGGACGCCTTGAGGGTGTGGAAGACCTCCGCGCCCATGCGGACCGCCTCGGCGAAGGTCTGCGCGCCGACCGGGGCGATCATGAACTCCTGGAAGTCGAGCGGATTGTCGGCGTGCGCGCCACCGTTGATGATGTTCATCATGGGCACCGGCAGCAGGCGGGCGCCGACGCCACCGACGTAGCGGTACAGCGGCTGCCGGTGGGCCGACGCCGCCGACCTGGCGGTCGCCAGGGACACCGCCAGGATCGCGTTGGCGCCCAGTCGACCCTTGTCCTTCGACCCGTCGAGCTCGATCATCGTCTCGTCGATCAGGGCCTGGTCCTCCGCGTCGAGCCCGAGCACGGCGTCGGCGATCTCGCCGTTGACCGCGGCGACCGCCCTCCCGACGCCCCTGCCGTGAAACCGCGCCCGGTCTCCGTCGCGCAGCTCGACCGCCTCGTTCGCCCCCGTCGACGCCCCGGAGGGTACGGCCGCCCGGCCGGTCGAACCGTCGCTGAGTTCCACGTCGGCCTCCACTGTCGGGTTGCCCCTGCTGTCGAGGATCTGTCGCGCCCGCACCCGACTGACTGCCGTCATCACACACTCCCTGTTCAGGCTGCCTTTTCGCAGCCAGACTGGCAGGAAACGGCGGCCCTGGCACCGCGACGATCGCCACGTTGACCCGTACCCCGGGGTGCGGGTTTAGGGTCGCGGGATGCGGGTGGGTGAGTTGGCACGGCGGACCGGGACCACGGTCCGGGCACTGCGGTACTACGAGTCGGCCGGGCTCGTGGTGCCCCGGCGGCTGAGCAACGGCTACCGCGAGTACGACCCCATGGCGGTGCGCTTGGTGGCCCAGATCCGCGAGCTGATGGCACTCGGCCTCACCGTCGAGGAGACCCGGCCCTTCGTGGAGTCGATAGCCGGTGGCGCCGACGACACCGACGTGTGCGCGGCGGCAGTGGCCACGTACCGCAGCACGATCACCCATCTGCAGGAGCGGATTGGTCTGTTGAGCGCCCAGCGGGACGCGCTGGACGCGCGCCTCGACGCCGCCGCTACCCAGGTCGTGCCCGGTGGTCGGGCGGAAGGCGGCGACACCGCGGAGCTGGTCGGCGTCAGATTGCCACCGCTGTCGTTCTACGGCACCGACGGCCGTCCGGTCGATCTCGGCGCGCTCGGCGACGGACGCAGCGTCATCTTCGTCTACCCACTGACCGGACGGCCGGGCGTCGACCTGCCCAACGGGCTGCTGGAGATCCACGGCGCCCGCGGCAGCACCGAGCAGGCCGCCTGGTTCCGCGACCACCACGCGGAACTTCGCGCGGCCGGCGCCGCCCGGGTGTACGGCCTGTCCGCGCAGTCGACCGGATACCAGCGGGAACTCGCCCACCGGCTGCGGCTGCCCTACCCGCTGATCCCCGACCCGAGGCTGACCCTGGCCGACGCGCTGCGGCTGCCAACCCGCACCGCCGGTGACATGACCGTCTACGAACGACTGACGCTGATCGTCGCCGACGGCAAGGTGGAACACGTCTTCCACCCGATCCCGGACCCGGCGTCGCACCCACTGGACGTCATGCGGTGGCTCACCAAGCGACGCCCGGCCTCCGGATCGGTCGCCGCCTAGAATTCGTCGTCGAACTCGCCGCACTGCTCGGCGTCCATCCTTACTTCTGCAACATGATCGATGCGGCGTCCGCCACAACACCCAACGACCAATCGAGCTGACGGCATTCGCTCGGACCCGCGCACTCGAGGCAGCCGCCTGAACGCCACGGCTGGTCAAGTGCCCGAGTCCAGTGAGCATCAAGCGTCCGCATGGCGGCGAACAGTTCGTCTGCCCGACTTACCGGTTCAACGATCGGCACGGCGACACCCTCCCGCGTTCACGACGTTGGCTCCACCTGGGGGCAGCGACCATCTGCCGCGCTCCCCCAGGTGGGTGTGCGGCCGAGAACCCAGGAGTTTGCCGAAACCAGGGAACGCGACCTAGCTGCAACCTATTCCAACTTGTAGGAGCAGGTCAACGTGCTTCGTGGAACTTGTTGGAACAGGTCCCCTCGTGATCAGATTGGGCTGCCGAAACCAGGGAACCTTACGGAGATCGACCCATGCCGACCGAGCGAGTGGACTACCGGCGGATCGCCAACGAGATCGCGGGAAAAATCAAATCGGGTGAGCTTGCTCCGGGCGAGAAGCTGCCGTCCACCCGCGAGCTGGCCGAACAGTACGGCGTGCACATCTCCACGATCAACCGGGTCATGACGATCCTCAAAGACCGCGAGTTGGTCGAGGGCCATCCAGGCAAAGGTGTCTACGTCGCAGAGGCCCAGAGCTGAGCACGCCGCTTCCTTCATCAATTGATGAGAAGCAGCTCAGCACCGTCGTGTTTAGACGGAGTGGCTGTCAGCCAACCCCGCACCGCCTCGTCGATCATGGAGTTGCGGTGGGTGACAAAGTGCCTGCACCACACCAAATCAGGCACCACAGCTCCATGATCGACGAGACTGGAACGCCCCTTCCCCGCGATCTTGCACTTCCTGTCGCGACATAAAAGAGCATTGCGCGCAAATCGGCGACCGAAAGTGCAAGATCGGCGCGGACGGGGCGTTCCTCAGGGGCAACGCGTGGGTTGAGGTTGCCGCCTAGAAGTCGTCGTCGAAGGCGACAGTGCCCGTCACCCCGACCTGGTACGCCGACACCCGCCGCTCGAAGAAGTTGGACAGCTCCTGCACGTCCTGCAACTCCATGAAGCCGAACGGGTTGCTCGACCCGTAGTGCGGCGCGATGCCGAGTTGGGCGAGGCGGCGGTCGGCGACGTGCTGGAGGTACTCCCGCATGTCGGCCAACGTCAGCCCGGGCACACCGTGGCCCACCAGGTCCTCGGCGAACCGCACCTCACACTCGACGGCCTCGGTGAGCATCCGGCGAACCTGGTCGGCGAGGTCGTCGTCGAACAGGTCCGGCTCCTCGGCGCGGACGGTGTCGACGACGTCGAACGCGAACGCCATGTGCATGGACTCGTCGCGGAACACCCAGTTGGTGCCCGAGGCGAGACCGTGCAGCAGGCCGCGGGAACGCAGGAAGTAGACGTACGCGAACGCGCCGTAGAAGAACAACCCCTCGATGCAGGCGGCGAAGCAGATCAGGTTGAGCAGGAACGTCCGTCGGTCCTCGCGGGACCGCAGCTCCCGCAGGTCGTTCAGGGAGTCGATCCAGCGAAAGCAGAATTCGGCCTTACGACGGATCGAGGGGATGTTCTCGATGGCCGCGAAGGCCTCGAAGCGCTCCGTCTCGTCGGGCACGTACGTGTCGAGCAGGTTGAGGTAGAACTGGACGTGCACGGCCTCCTCGAACAGCTGGCGGGACAGGTAGAGGCGGCCCTCCGGGCTGTTCACGTGCTGGTAGAGGTTGAGCACCAGGTTGTTGGCGACGATCGTGTCACCGGTGGCGAAGAACGCCACCAGTCGGCTGACCAGGTGCCGTTCGGCCGGCGACAGCTTGTCCAGGTCGGCGAGGTCGGCGTGCAGGTCGACCTCCTCGACCGTCCACGTGTTGCGGATCGCGTCGCGGAACCTGTCGAAGAAGTGCGGGTAGCGCATCGGGCGCAGAGTCAGGTCCATCCCGGGGTCGAGCAGCATGTGCGTGGTCCTCGTGTCGGTGGTGCCGGCGTCGGTGATGGCTTCGGCGGGAGTCACTGGCAGGCCTCGCACGACTCGGGGTTCTCCAGCGAGCAGGCCAGCGCCTCCGCGTCGACGACGACGGGTGCGACAGCGCTGACGGTGGCCTGCTGGATCCGCGTCGCGGGGCGCGAGCGCAGGTAGTAGGTGGTCTTCAGCCCGGCCTTCCAGGCGTACAGGTACATCGAGGAGAGCTTGCCGATGGTCGGCGCGGCCAGGAACAGGTTCAGCGACTGGGACTGGTCGATGAACGGGGCGCGGGCCGCGGCCAGGTCGATCAACGCCCGCTGCGGCAGCTCCCACGCGGTGCGGAACAGCTCCCGTACGCCGGCCGGCAGCTCGGCGATGTCCTGCACCGACCCCTCCGCCCGCTTGATCGCCGAACGGATCCGCTCTGTCCACAGACCACGGGCCTTCAACTCGCGTACCAGAGCGGTGTTGACCTGGAGGAACTCCCCCGACAGGGTCTCCCGCTTGAACAGGTTGGACACCTGCGGCTCGATGCACTCGTAGCACCCGGCGATCGAGGCGATGGTCGCGGTCGGCGCGACCGCCACCAGCAGCGAGTTGCGCAGCCCGTACGCCTCGACCCGCTCGCGCAGCGCGTCCCACCGCGCGGTCTGCGTACCCTCGACACCCCACAGGTCGGGCTGGAGCTGGCCCCGCGCGGCCCGGGTCTGCGGGTACGCCGGGTGCGCGCCGAAGTCGCGCGCCAGGTCGGCGGAGGTCTCCAGCGCGGTCAGGTACAACTCCTCGCTGATCCGGGTGGACAGCTCGCGGGCGGCCGGCGAGTCGAACGGCAGCCGCAGCGCGAAGAAGACGTCCTGGAGGCCCATCAGCCCGAGCCCCACCGGCCGCCAGCGGGGGTTGCTCGCCGCCGCCTGCGCGGTCGGGTAGTAGTTGATGTCGATGACCCGGTCGAGGAAGGTCACCGCGGTCCGCACCGTGGCGCGCAACCGCTCCCAGTCGATGCCGCCGGCGGTGAGGTGGGCGGCGAGGTTCACCGAGCCGAGGTTGCACACGGCGGTCTCGGCGTCGCTGGACACCTCGACGATCTCGGTGCAGAGGTTGGACAGGTGCACCACGTTGCCCGGCTCGGCGGTCTGGTTGCAGAGGCGGTTGGCGGCGTCCTTGAAGGTCATCCAGCCGTTGCCGGTCTGGGCGAGGGTCCGCATCATCTTCCCGTACAGCTCCCGCGCCGGGACCTGCCGCACGTAGCGCCCCTGCGCCTCGGCCTCCCGGTACGCGGCGTCGAACCGCTCCCCCCACAGGTCGGGCAGCTCGGGCACCTCGTGCGGGTCGAACAGCGACCACAGCTCGTCGGCCTCGACCCGGCGCATGAACTCGTCCGGGATCCAGTTGGCCAGGTTGAGGTTGTGGGTGCGCCGGGCGTCCTCGCCGGTGTTGTCCCGCAGTTGCAGGAACTCCTCGATGTCCGGGTGCCACGGCTCCAGGTAGACGCAGGCCGCGCCCTTGCGTCGGCCACCCTGGTTCACCGCGGCGACGCTCGCGTCCAGCGTGCGCAGCCACGGCACGATCCCGTTGGACTGCCCGTTCGTGCCCCGGATCAGCGCGCCGCGGGAGCGGACCCGGGAGTACGCGATGCCGATGCCACCGGCGAACTTGGAGAGGTTGGCGACCTGGGCGTACCGCTGGTAGATCGAGTCCAGCTCGTCGAGCGGAGAGTCGACCAGGTAGCAGGAGGACATCTGGGTGTGCCGGGTGCCGGAGTTGAACAAGGTCGGTGAGCTGGGCAGGTAGGCCAGGCTGGACATCAGCCGGTAGAAGTCGACCGCCTCGTCGGCCGTCCGGGACAGGCCGCAGGCCACCCGCAGCAGCCAGTGCTGCGGGGTCTCCATCACCAGTCGGCTGGTGGGGTGGCGCAGCAGGTAGCGGTCGTACACGGTGCGCAGGCCGAAGTACTCGAACCGGCGGTCGCCGTTCGGGTCGATGGCGTGGTCGAGCGTCGCGGCGTGTGCGGCGACGAACGCGGCGGTGTCGTCACCGATCAGTCCCTCGGCGTGGCCGACCCGGATCGCCGCGCTGAACGAGGTGATGCCCTGTCGACGCACCTCCTTGTCGACGTAGCCGGCCAGCAGCCGCGCGGCGAGGCGCGAATACTGCGGCTCCTCACCGATCATCTCGGCGGCGGTCTGGATGGACAGCCGGTCCAGTTCGGCAGTGGTCGCGCCGTCGTAGAGGCCGCTGATGGTGCGGGTGGCAACTCGCATCGGGTCGACGTCGGCCAGGTCGTCGGCCCACCGCTCGACCGCCCGGACGATCCTGTTCACGTCCACGGGCTCGGTGCCGCCGTCGCGCTTGCGAACCTGCATCGGCGTCCGCCGCGCTGTCGCGTCGCCGCTGGCAGGGACTACCTCGGTGACTGTCACCACTCGCTCCTCGGAGTTCGAGACCTGGTGGCCCGGACGCGAGGAGACAGACACCGACGGACGCCACGCCAGCCCGGCGTGGGTCAGGTGGCGTCAGCCGTCCCACGCGGCCTCGGACCGCCGCCCACCCGGGTGCGGGTACGCGGCGCGCTGGCAGGTCTTCGGACTCGCGGGCACGACCGGGCTCGCCGGTCTCCTACTGGCCGTCGCTTCCCAGGCCGATTGGCGGCCCAGTGCTGATGACGGCGGTCGTTCCCACTCACCGCTGCGGGACAGTCCCGGATTTCCACCGGGTTCCCTGTTGCCTCGACCGCCCCGGATGAGCGGCCGAACCAGCTGCGCTCGACACCATATATAGGGACGCAGCCGTTGTCACACCCCACATGTCGGTGTCGGGCGTGTCGGTGCCGACTCGGTGACCACCGTCACCAACCCGGCCGAGCACGCCAGGCCGTCCGACGCGGGCAACGGAGACAGGGCTCCCGTGCGACGAGAAACATCCTATGTCTGGACGCCTGCGGTGATCGACATCGTTGACCTGTTGAGACAGCCCTCCGTATACTCCCAGTGATCATCTGATCTTTAGCCTAGCCGGGCGAGGAGCGCATGCCGCAGATCACCGCCGTCACCGTCGAGGACGTCCGCTTCCCCACCTCCCTGACCGCTGACGGGTCAGACGCCATGAACAAGGACGGCGACTACTCGGCGGCCTACGTCATCCTGCACACCGACGGCGTCGACGGCGTGGGCGCGCCACTCGCGGGGCACGGCCTGACCTTCACCATCGGTCGCGGCAACGACATCGTCGCGGCGGCGGCGGTCCACCAGGCACAACGCCTGGTGGGCCTGGACGTGGCCACGATGGCAGCGGACATGGGCGCGGTCTACCGCCTCCTCACCTCCGACTCGCAACTGCGCTGGCTCGGTCCGGAGAAGGGTGTCGTCCACCTGTCCCTCGCCGCCGTGTTGAACGCGTCGTGGGACCTGGTCGCCCGGCTCGCCGACAAGCCGCTGTGGCGGCTGCTCGTCGACATGTCCCCCGAGCAACTCGTCGACATCGCTGACCTGCGCTACCTGTCCGACGCGCTGACCCGGGACGAGGCACTGGCCATCCTGCGGGCCAAGGAGGGCACGAAGGCCGCCCGCCTCGCCGAGCTCGACCGGACCGGCTACCCCGCCTACACCACCTCGGCGGGTTGGCTCGGCTACGGCGACGACAAGCTGCGCCGGCTGTGTCAGGAGGCGGTGGACACCGGCTACGGCTACGTCAAGCTCAAGGTGGGCGCCAACCTCGACGACGACATCCGCCGATGCGCGATCGCGCGGGAGATCCTCGGGCCGGATCGCAACCTGATGATCGACGCCAACCAGGTGTGGGACGTCGGTCAGGCCATCGAGTGGGTCACCGCCCTCGCCCAGTTCACGCCACTGTGGATCGAGGAGCCGACCAGCCCCGACGACATCCTGGGCCACGCGGCCGTCCGCCGCGCCGTCGCGCCGATCGGCGTCGCCACCGGCGAACACTGCCACAACCGGGTGATGTTCAAGCAGCTGTTCCAGGCCGAGGCCATCGACTTCTGCCAGCTGGACACGGGCCGGTTGGCCAGCATCAACGAGATCGTCGCCGTGCTGCTGCTCGCCGCCAAGTTCGACGTCCCGGTGTGCCCACACGCCGGCGGTGTCGGGCTGTGCGAGATGGTCCAACACGTGTCGGTGCTCGACTACGTCGCCGTCTCAGGGGATCTCACCAACCGGGTCACCGAGTTCGTCGACCACCTGCACGAGCACTTCACCGACCCGTGCATCATCCGGGACACCGGCTCGGGCAGCGGCTACGTCCTGCCCAGCCAACCCGGCTACTCCACCCGGATGCGTCAGGAGTCGGTGGCGCTCTACCGGTTTCCCGACGGCCACTACTGGGGCGCGACAGACCCGACTACCGTGTCATCTCCGGAGGCGGCGTACGTGATCGCGGGTGGGAAGGCCACCCCCGCCGGCCGTTAGGGGGGTCATGTCTCGCACTGACGAAGTGGTCAACGGCATCAAGCGGATGATCCTCGAAGGGCAGTTCCGGCCTGGGGACCGGTTGCCCATCGAGAAGGACCTGGCCGAGCAGCTCGGTGTCTCGCGGGGGTCCCTGCGGGAGGGGATGTCGGCGCTGTCGATCCTCGGCATCGTCAACATCCGTCAGGGCGACGGCACCTACGTCACCAACCTCGACGCGCTACAACTGCTGGCCCCGATGGGTTTCGTGGTGGACTTCCAGGGCCAGGGCGACCCCCGGCACATCCACACCGTTCGCCGTCTGCTGGAGTGCGAGGCCGCCTGCCTGGCGGCGACCAGAATCACCGACGAGGCGCTGGCCCAGGCGGGTGACCTGCTCGACGAGGCGGCCCGGTTGATCGGCCAGTCACCGCCGGACCACGAGCGGATCATGGAGATCGACATCGCCTTCCACCGGATCATCGCGGTGCACGCCGAGAACCCGGTGCTCGTCGGCCTGATCGAAGCCTTCGCCGGGCGCACCATCCGTGGCAGGCTCTGGCGGAGTCTGCACGAGGAGGGCGCGGACCTGCGCACCCACGACGAACACGTGGCGATCCTGAAGGCCCTGGTGGCGCGCGACCCGGAGCGGGCGCGCACCCGGATGGCCAACCACCTGATCGGTGTGGAGGAGTCGTTGCAGGGGCTACCCGACGACGCCGACGCGAGCATCGAGACGGCCCGGTCGTGACCGCCGACCCTCACGACTGCACGTCGAGCAGCCCCTCGTCGTACAACGCCGCCCAGAGCTGATCCGGGGCGTCGACGTCGGATCGGCGCAGGGTCTCGGTCACCTGGGCCTCGTCCCGCATGCCGACGACCGTCGAGACCACGGCCGGGTGACGACTGACGAACGCCAACGCCGCCTGGGGCAGCGTGACGCCGTACATCTGACAGACCCGCGCTATCCGGCGGGCCTGGTCGATCACCTCTGCCGGCGCCTGTCGGTAGTCGTAGACGGCGTCGGTCGGCGGTACGTCCCGGGCCAGCAGCCCGGAGTTGTAGACCCCGGCGACCACCACACCGACGTGGCGGGCCTGCGCGACGGGCAGCAGGTCGGTCAACGCGCCCTGCTCCAGCAGGATGTACCGGCCGGCGCACATCACCACGTCCACGTCGGTCTCCGCCACGAAGCGAGCCAGCATGGCGGACTGGTTCATCCCCGCCCCGACGGCACCGATGACGCCCTGTTCCCGCAGCTCCACCAACGCCGGGATCGCCTCGTGCGCGGCCTGCTCCCAGTGCTCGTCCGGATCGTGCAGGTACACCACGTCGATCCGGTCCAGGCCGGTGCGCCGGAGGCTCGCCTCCAGCGAACGGCGTACGCCGTCGCGGCTGAAGTCCCAGACCCGGCGATGGTCGGCGGGAACGTCGAACCCCTCCGGTGACGGCACGAGCAGCCGGCCGACCTTCGTCGACACCACGTACTCTTCGAACAGGCGGGATCGCGCGCGCCCCGCTGGACGACAGCAGTCACCGCTCGTCCCGATCCACGCTGGTGCTGCCGGTCATCGCGGCGACCAGATCGTCGGTGGTGACCTCGTCGGCGCGGAGCTGGGCCGCGCGC
This sequence comes from Micromonospora sp. NPDC005324, assembly GCF_040607155.1. Taxonomy (NCBI): domain Bacteria; kingdom Bacillati; phylum Actinomycetota; class Actinomycetes; order Micromonosporales; family Micromonosporaceae; genus Micromonospora; species Micromonospora sp. NPDC005324. Next base: position 88,711 of record NZ_JBEXGE010000028.1, read on the forward strand.
CGACCGAGGCGCAACACCTCGACCCGGTCGGCGATCTCCAGCACCTGCGGCATGTTGTGGCTCACCAGCACCACCGACATGCCGGCGTCACGGGCCCGCCGGACGACGTCGAGCACCCGCCCGGTCTGGACCACACCCAGGGCCGCGGTGGGCTCGTCGAGGATGACCACGTTGGTCGCCCAGATGATGGCGCGGGCCACCGCCACGCACTGCCGCTGCCCACCGGAGAGCATCGCGATCGGGGTGGTGACTCGGGGGATCCGTACGCCGAGTTCGTCGAGGGCGGCGGCGGCGCCCTGGCGCATGGCGCGCTTGTCCAACAGCCCGAGCCGACCGAGCGGTCCGGGGCGGAGGATCTCCCGGCCCAGATACAGGTTGGCGGCCACGCTGAGGTCGTCGGCGACGGCGAGATCCTGGTAGACGGTCTCCACCCCCGCACGTCGGGCATCGACCGGAGTGGAGAACTGGACCGGACGGCCGCCGACCCGGATCTCGCCCTCGTCCGGCGGATGCACACCGGACAAGGTCTTGATCAGGGTGCTCTTGCCGGCGCCGTTGTCACCGATGAGCGCGACGACCTCACCCCGGCGGACGGTGAAGTCGGCGCCCCGCAACGCCTCGACGTGCCCGAACCGCTTGACGATGCCGCGGGCTTCGAGGACCGGCGGTTCCGCGTCGGTGGGTTGCTGGTCGCTGTCGGCGGTGGCCGTTGGAATGCCACCCATCACTGCACCGGCGGGTTGGCGCAGCTGGGCTCGAGCACCGCCTTGATCTCCGCCGAGTCGATGTTCTCCTTGGTGACGAACGTGACGCCGGTGTCGGCCGATGCCAGCGGCGCCTTGTCCCGGAGGTGCTTGACCATCTTGTCGACGCCGAAGTAGCCCATCTTGAACGGGTTCTGCACGACCAGCGCGGAGATCTGGCCGTTGCGCACTCCGGCGATCTCGTCGGGGGCCGCGTCCCAGCCGATGATGACCACCTTGCCGGACTTGCCGGCCGCCTGGATGGCCTGCGCGGCGCCGAGCACGCTCGGCTCGTTGGCCGCGAAGACGCCGGCGAGCTTGGGGTTGGCGGTGAGGATGTTCTCGGTGACCCGTCGGGCCTCATTGACGTCACTGCGGCTCGGCTGCTGGCCGACCAGCTTCAGGTTGGGGTACTGGGCGAGGCCGGCCTTGAAGCCGTCGACCCGCTCGGTGTTGGTCTGCGAACCGGGCTGGAACTCGACGAGCGCCACCTCGTGGTTGCCGGGGCCGAGTTCGGTGGCCAGCAGCTTCGCGGCCTCGACCGCCGACGCACGGTTGTCGGTGGCGAAGAGGGGCACCGTCGACGGCTGCGGGCTGGTGCCAGAGTCGATCATGGCGACCGGGATGTTCGCGCCGAGCGCCTTGTCGGTGGCCGGCGCGAGCGCGCTGGAGTCCGTCGCCGCGTAGACGATGCCGTCGACCTTCTTGGTGACGAAGTTCTGGATCAGGTTGACCTGGCCCTCGACGTCGGTCTCGGTGGTCACCCCGTCCCACTGGACGGTGACGTCCCCCGCCCGTTGCGCGGCGCACTCCGCGCCCGCCTTGACCGTGTTCCAGTAGTCGGCCCCGACGGCCTTGGGTACGACGGCGAGCTTCAACGGGCCGCTCGCGTCAGTGGTCGCGCCGTCGCCGCCGTCCCGGACCTCGACCCCGCCGCAGGCGCCGAGCAGAGCGGTCGCCGCGGCCGCGGCCAGGATCGCCTGCGCGCGCAGGAGTCGTCCTCGCGTCCGCCGGCTGGTGGTGGTGTGTGCCATGGTGTGTGTCCTTCCTCGTTCGGACTCTCGAAATGGCATGTCAACCCCGTGATTCCAGCCGCCGGCGGCGGTACTGGTCGAAGTAGACGGCGGCCCAGATGATCACGCCGACGATCACCTGTTGGTAGTGGATGCTGATGTCGAGCAGGACGGCGCCGTTGCGGACCAGGGCGATGAGGAACGCGCCGATGATGGTCCCGACGATCCGGCCCTGCCCGCCGAACAGGCTGGCTCCGCCGATGACCGCGGCGGCGATGACGTCAAGCTCCAGCGAGATCCCGTAGTTGGGTTGGCCGGAGTTGACCCGGGACGCGGCGATCATGCCGCCCAGCCCGACCAGCACGCCGGCCAGCACGTACACACCGGTCAGGTGCCGCCCGACCCGGATGCCGGAGCGGCGGGCAGCCTCCAGGTTGGAGCCCATCGCGTAGGTGTACTGACCGAAGCGGGTCTGGGAGAGCAGGAAGGCGACCCCGACGGCGACCAGGACGGTGATCACCACGGCGAACGGAATGCCGAGGATCTGCCCGTTGCCGAGCAGTTGAAAGGATCGGGGCAGGCCGTAGACGCCGACCGCTCCGGTGATGATGAAGACGAGGCCGCGGCCCACTGACATCGTCCCCAAGGTCGCGATGAACGGCGGAATCCGGGCCACGGTCACCAGCAGCCCGTTCAACAGCCCGGCCAGCGCGCCGACGCCGATCGCGACCGCCGTCGCCGCCCAGAGCGAGAAGCCGAGGTCGCGCACGACCATCGCGCCCAACACGCCGGCGAGCGCGGCGACCGACCCCACGGACAGGTCGATGCCCTTCGTGATGATGACCATCGTCTGGGCCGTGGCGATGATGGCGATCACCGCCGTCTGGGCCCCGATGTTGAAGAGGTTGTCAGCTGTCAGGAAGTACGGACTCGCGAAGGTCAGGGCGATGAACAGGACGACCAGCGCGGTCGCGGCGGTGAACTCGGAGACGGCGTGGGAGATCCGTTCCCGGAACCGGTCGCTGAGTTCGCCGCGCTGCGTGCCGGCGGTTGCCTCGGCGCTACTCATCGTCGGACCTGACCTCCCCAAGCGCGGCGCCGGCGTCCGACGGGGACCCGCCGACGAGCCGAACGCCTGTGAGCGACCGACCCCGCTCGAACGGCAGTGCGGCTGATGCCTGCACAACCGTCGGAGATAGATCGGATGTTTCCCACGATCAGGCGTTACCTTGCCACGCATTCACGTATGTTGCCAAGGTCTTGCCGGCATGTTCTGCCATCGTTACCTGCACCACCGAAGGCGTACGTCTGACCAGAGTGACATCGCCCGCCGTCGTTAGCATGTTATCGATAACATGCTATGTCCCCAGTTCGGAAGCCACTGCGCTCAGGAAGGGGTCAGCCGGTACACCCGGCCGGCGGTCTGGCGCCAGATCGCCGACCGCTCGTCATCGGACAGCGGGTCCAGCAGGTCACCGAGGACGGTGACCCAGCGGGTGTACGAGGTCGCGAGCAGGCACACCGGCCAGTCCGAGCCGAACATCAGCCGATCCGGCCCGAACACGTCGAGGGCGTGCTCGACTGCGGGCCGCAGGCCGGCCGTCGTCCAGGACCTGCCGTCCACTTCGGTCACCAGGCCGGAGAGCTTCGCCGTCGTGTTGGGCTCGGCCGCGAGCGCGCGCAGGTCCTGCCGCCAGTCACCGAGATCGGCGCGCCCGAGCGGCGGCTTGCCGAGGTGGTCCAGGACGAACCGCACGTGGGGCAGGTCGCGGACGAGCCGGGTGGCCGCCGGCAGTTGACGATGGCGCACCAGGAGGTCGAAGGCGAGGCCGGCGGCGCCGACCGTGGCGATGCCTCGCCGCACGTCGGGGCGGTCGAGATAGGTCGGGTCGGGTTCGGACTGGACCGGGTGGCGGATCCCGACCAACCGCTCGCCGCCACGCGCCCCGCGTAGTCGGGCGAGGCGGCGGTCGACATCGGCGGCGGTGAGGTCGACCCAGCCGACGACCCCGGCGACGAGGGGGTCGTCGGCGGCGATGCCGAGCAACTCGGGCGTCTCCGACCGAACGGCGACGGACTGCACGACAACGGTCTGGGTGACCCCGGCGGCCCGGGTCTCCGGGGCGAGCTCGACCGGCGTGAAGTCGGCGTCGATCGCGGCCATGGTGTGCGGATCGATCCAGGGCTGCGGGTGCCGCGCCCGGACCCAGAGGTGATGATGAGCGTCCACGATGCCCGGTCGTCGAGCGACCTCTCCGGTCGTCACCGGACCCGCCCTCGCGCGTTCTCGCCCACCCGACACCCCGCCCAGCCGCTGATCGAACCCCCCGGGTCAACCCGGAGCCACAGAGTCGATCTGGCAGGTTGACCATGTTAGCGGTAACAGACTGTTGTTGAGTGCAGGAACGCGCGCCACGGAAGGCTTGCGGCAGTGTCGCGTTTTGGTCTGACGAATCCACTGGCACCTGCGGCTGGTCCGCCTCGTTGACGTACCGCCTTCGGGGCGCGCGGCCCGGGTTGACCGCCTGAGGCGGCACCGATACCGTCGACCCACTATCTGCGGCGACGCGAGGGAAGCCGGTGTGAATCCGGCGCGGTCGCGCCACTGTGAGCGGTTCCCCAGCCACAACTGGGGGCCGCGAGCCAGGACGCTCGGTCGTCCGCAGCCTTGCGATGGGGACGCGTCATCCCTGGGGAGGTTCGTGTATTCATGTCTAGCTCCGCTTCCAGCCAACCGGTGGTGCACCCCGCTGGCAGTGCCCGTCTGCTGTGGACAGCTCTGGCGACCGTTGCCGCGCTCACCCTGCTGGCGTACCTCGTCGCCTTCGACCAGGGGGCGGTGTCGCGCAGCGGGATGTACCTGCACGAGCTGATGCACGACGGCAGGCACCTGCTGGGCGTCCCGTGCCACTGAACGCCACCACCACTCCCCCGTTCGTCGCCGTCCTCGTTCGCGGGCTGCTGGCCGGCCTGATCGCCGGCCTGCTCGCCGGGGCGTTCGCGTACGTGGCTGGCGAACCGCACGTCGAGGCAGCCATCGCCATCGAGGAGGCGGCGTCGCACGCCGAACCCGCCGCCGCCGGTGCGCACGATCACGAGGACGCCCTGGTCAGCCGCACGGGTCAGCGCGGCGGCCTCTTCCTGGCCACCGGCCTGTTCGGGGCCGCGATGGGTGGCCTGCTGGCCACGGCGTACGTCCTGCTGTCCCGGCGTCGACGCGGCGACGACGACGGGCGGTCTGGTCTGCTGCTGGCCGGCGCGGCGCTGCTCGGCGCGGTGATCGTGCCGTTCCTCAAATACCCGGCGAACCCGCCGGCGGTCGGCGACCCGGCCACCATCAACCAACGGACCGTCACCTACCTGTTGATGGTGGTGCTCGGGCTGGTGGCCGTATGGGCCGGCTCGCTGGGCTACCGGTCGGTCGGCGCCCAGGCGCCGACGTGGATGCGCGCCGCCGCGGCCGTGGGCGGGTTCCTGTTGGTCACGGCAGTGTCATACGTGGTGATGCCGTCCTTCCAGGAGGTTCCGGCGGACTTCCCGGCGACCCTGCTGTGGAGTTTCCGACTGGCCTCGCTCGGCACCCAGGTCGTGCTCTGGACCGGCATCGGCCTGCTGTTCGCGGGCCTGATGCACCACGAGCGGCGTCGCCGGGCCGGCACCGCACTGCCGAGCACGTGACCGGCACCAGCCTCCGGCTGGTCGCCCACGGTCACACCGCCGCTCTGCGCCGGGCCCGCTTCGGCGGCGCCGACGACGGCCTGGACGAGGGTGGCCTGCATGCCGCACTCGCCCAGGCCCGCGCGGGCGCAGACCGGCGCGGGTCCCTCGGCGTGAACGCCACCTGCCTGTCCAGTCCCGCGGCGGCCGCCCGACAGACCGCCGACGCCTTCGGCCTGCTGCCGACGATCGAGGCGGCGTTGGCCGACTGCGACTACGGGGCCTGGTCCGGGCGGTCGCTTGCGGAGATCGCTGACACGCAGCCGCAGGCGCTGCACGACTGGCTGTCCGCACCGGACTCCGCGCCGCACGGCGGTGAGCCCGTCTCGGCGGTGCGGGATCGGGTCGGCAGTTGGCTGGACGAGCAGCACCGAGCCGGTGGGCGCGTCATCGCGGTCACCCACCCACTGGTGATCCGGGTCGCTGTGGTGCACGCCCTCGGTCTTCCGATGGCGACGTACCGGCAGGTGGACGTGGAGCCGTTGGCGGTCGTCCGGCTCACCAGCCAGGGCACCCGCTGGCACCTTCGACTGGGCGCGCCGCGAGCAGCTTGAGGTCGCACCAAACGGCGCGGGCCGTGCCCACCAGCAGTGGACACGGCCCGCGCTCGTTCGGCTCAGTGGTGCCGGTGGGGCAGGTGCAGCTCGACCGGCTCGGGCGGAAGGTCGTCGACACCGACGGCAACGGCCTGTTCGTGACGGCGACGCGCCGAGGGCAGGGCGAGGGCCGCGAAGACGGCCAGGACCGCGACGCCCGCGCACACCCAGAAGCCTGCGGTGAACGCCGTGTCGGTGGGCAGCCCCACAGGGGTGCTGTTCGACGTGATGACGGCCGCCACGACCGCCGCGCCGATGCTGCTGCCGATGGTGCGGGCGATGGTGTTGACGCCGCTCGCCTCGCCGGTCTGTCCGGCCGGGACACTCTCGATGATGGCGTTGGACATCGCCGCGAAGGCCAGGCCGATGCCGGCGCCGGTGAGCACCCCGGAGAGCAGCACCTGCCAGGTCGCGCCGTGCGCGAGCGCCGGCAGCGCGAATGCGACGACGACAGCGACAGTGCCGAGGAACATCGGAACCTTGGGACCGAAGCGCCGGTCCAGCAGGCCCGCGAGGGGACCGAAGACCACCATCATCAGAACGGTGGGCAGCAGGAACAGGCCCGCCTGGGACACCGTCTTGCCGAACCCGTACCCGGTGGCGGCGGGAAGTTGCAGCAGAGTCGGTACCAGCACGAACGTCCCGAACATCGCGAAACCGAGGATCAGGGCGACGAGGTCGGTGGCCCAGACACCGCGGATCCGCATCAGGCGCATGTCGATGAGCGGCTCGCGTACGCGTAGCTCGACCCGGACGAACACCACCATCGCGACCGCGCCGAGCAGGAACAGGCCGATGGTCTTCGGCTCGGTCCAGCCCCAGCCCTGCCCCTTGCTCACGGCCAGCAGCAACGAGACCAGCGACACCGACAGGATGGCCGCGCCGAGCATGTCGAGCCGCCCGGGCGTGCGGACCCGCGACTCGGGCATCCCGAAGATGGCCCCGAGCAGCGCGACGACGACGAGGACCAGCGGCAGCCAGAACAGCCAGTGCCACGACAGGTGCTCGACGATCGGGCCCGCGGCCACGATGCCGACACCGGCGCCGACGCCGAAGATCGCCGACAGCAGGCCGACGGTGACGCCGACCTTCTCCCGGGGCAGTTGGTCGCGGACGATGCCGATCGACAGGGGCAGGATCGCTCCGGCGGCCCCCTGGAGCGCGCGCGCGACGATCAGCACGGTCAGGTTGGGAGCCAGGGCGGCGAGCAGGGTGCCCGCGGCGAGGGCCGCGAGGACGCCGATGAGGACCCGACGCTTGCCGACCATGTCACCGAGGCGTCCGAGGATGGGCGTCAGCACCGAGGCGGCCAACAGGTACGCCGTGAGCACCCAGCTGATGTCTCCGGTCGAGACGCCCAGATCTCTTCCGATGGTGGACAGCGCGGGCGCCACCAGCGACTGGAGCACCGCGAACGCCAGGCCACCCAGTGACAGGTACAGCACCAGAAGGGTGCTGTTGGCGCGCGGGGCGGCGCCGGGCGCGGAGCCGAGGTCTGTCGACTCCTCGATGGTGTGGGTCATGAAATCCCCGAACTAGATGTAAACGTTTGCTGACTTAGCCAGTATGCGCAGCCCCGGACGCATGTCAACAGTCGTTTACGTCACCCTCGGATCGCACCGGACCTTGCAGTCGACGGAAAGTCAACATATGTTTACTTGCTAGGCCCGCACGAAGCGGCGGATGGACGGCAGAGCGACAGGGAGGACGCGTCGTGACAGCAGAACCGCCTGCCCCCGCGACCGGTGACACCGACGGCGAACCGGCCCAGCGTCGCCGTCGGGACGCGGCCGAGACGCGACAGTTGCTGCTCGACGCCGCCCGCCAGCGCTTCGCCCGGGACGGCTACGCGGCCACCACCGTCCGGGACATCGCCGACGACGCGGGCGTCAACGTCGCGCTCATCAGCCGCTACTTCACGTCGAAGGAGGGCCTGTTCGAGGCGTGCCTGCGAGCCGCGGGCGACGAACTGCGCCGAACGACAGGTCAGACGCCCGCCGACCGGGTGCCCGAGGCCATCGCCCGGCACATCGCCGACCTCGGCGCGGCGGGTCTGTCGAGCCAGCTCTCACTGCTGTTGCGGTCGTCGGGGGACGCGGGGGCCGACGAGATCCGGCGCGGCGTCCTGGTCCGTTCCAGCGAACAACTGGCGGCGGCTCGCGGGTGGCGCCCCGGCGAACCGGGCAGCGAACAACTCCTGCTCCGCGCCCAGATGGCCCTCGCCGCTGGCATCGGAGTCGCGGTGCTGCGATCGTCGATCCAGCTGGAACCGCTGAGTGCCGCCACCGAACAGGACCTGATCGGTCCGCTGCGCGACCTGGTCGACGCGCTGCTGCCACCGCACTGAGAAGTCGATCATCGCGATGCGGCGTGGGGGGGGGGGGGGGGGGGGGCCCCCCCCCCCCCCGCCCCCCCCCCCCCCCCCCCCGGCCGGGCGGGGGGGTGTGGGGGGGCGCCACCCACACCCCCCCCCGGCCCCGC
>NZ_JBEXGE010000029.1:0-93631 GCF_040607155.1 Micromonospora sp. NPDC005324
AGAACTCAACGGACGACCACGCCAAACCCTCGACTGGCACAATCCAGCCGAGGTACTCCACAAACACCTGGTTGCAACCGCCGCTTGAAACCGCCAGGCCGGGACAGCGCGGTTTCCAGGAAGCCGAGTCGACCACGGCCCGGCGCACGGCCCGGCGCACGGCCCGGCGCACGGCCCGGCGCACGGCCCGGCGCACGGCCCGGCGCACGGCCCGGCGCACAGCCGGGCGCTGCGCGGGGTCAGCGGCCGAGGATCAGCAGCAGCACGGTGGTCAGCAGACCTGCGCCGAGGACCACAGTGATCGGTCGGGGGCCGAGCACCGCGTGTCGGCGGTCGGCCAGCACCCGGGCCGGCACCAGGCCGACCAACGGCCCGAGCAGCGTCACCACCAGCGCCAGCACCGGTAGTCCGACCGCCAGGTCCCCGCCGTACCCGACGCCCAGCGCTCGGGCGCCGGCGCCCAGCGCGTACGCCAGCACACCGCCGGCCACCCCGCAGAGCGCGAGCAGCGGGTTGACCGAGCCCGGCAGCTCACCCGGTTGACCGGCCCGGTCGAGCAGGTCACGGGCTTTAGCGAGCAGCAGCACCGGGTCGGTGGCCCCGACGCCGTTCGCCGGGGCGGGCGGGCCGCCGAGGCGTCGGGCGCCGAGGCGCGAGCGGACCTGCTGCCACAGGTGGGCCACCTCCGCGTCGACCCGTTCCTGCTGCTCACGGGCGGCGACAAGCTCCTCCTCGGCGCTCTGGAGCTGCTCGACCGCGTCGGCGACGGCCCCCTCGGCAGCAGCACACTGCCGCTCGTGCCAGGTGTGCGCCTCCGCGCGCTGCTCGCGCACCCGCGCGGTGAGGTCGGCCAGCCGCCGCAGCTGCGCCGCGTACGTCTCGCTGGTCACCGGTTCGTTCATCGTGTCAGTCCATACGGGATGATCACCTGTCCGGTGCGGTGGACCGCCCGGTCGAAGAAGAGCCCCCGCCAGGGGCGGGGATACCAGTCCGGGCCGCCGGTGCCCGGGTAGAGCGACGAGCCCAGCTCGCCGCCGTGCGCGTCCAGGGCCACCCAGGCGCCGATCTGGTCGGTACGGGCGGCCGGCCCACCGAGATCGGCGCGCATCCGGGCCACACCCCGCCACCAGGCCAGCACGTGCGTGCGTCGTTCCGGCCCGTCGTGCATGATCCGGCGCAGCTGCTCCAGGCCGGTACGCCGACCCGCGCGGGCGGCCAGCGCACCCGCTGCCGCGTCGACAGCGAACAGCAGCAGGTAGTGCGGGCTTCCCGGGCCGCTGAGCCCGTCGGCCGTCTCGGCCATCAGCTCGCCGACGGTCTCCTCGTCGTACCAGGCGGCGTCGTCGGCCAGGTCGTCGTAGAGGGCGCGGGCGATCGGGTCGGCGTCCGGGTCGAGGCAGGCGATGGAGAACCGGGCGGTGCCCGGCGGGTGCTGGCGGGCCAGCGACCGGGCCGCCGCGTCCAGCACCGCGCACGCCTCGTCGACGCGGGTCCCGAGCACCGCGAGGTTGCGGCCCGGGGCACGCGGCAGCCGCAGCGACGCCGAGCGGGACTGCACGTCGATGATCTCGCCGAGCAGCGCCACCGGGTTGCGCGGCGCGGTCCCGTCCGGGGGTGCGGCGAGCGCCCGGAAGTCCGGGGCGTCCGCCAACCGGGGGATCGCGTCGCCGTCGAAGAGCCGGGCGGGCGCCGCGTCGGGGGCGCGCATCCGCCACAGCCGGTGCTGCAACCCGCTCCAGGTCTCCCAGTCGCTGGCCGACGGGATGCGGGCGACCTCGTTGCCCTCCACCATGCCCGACTCGGCGTTGACCACCGCGTGCCAGCGCGGCAGCGACTGCGCCGCGTCGTTGCGCTCGGCGAGGATGCGCAGCGCCTTGGGCAACGCGATGCGCAGGGTGAACTGGGCGACCAGCGCGGGGCGGCCCCACAGCGCCTCGATGCCCCGCACGTCCTGCGATGCCAGGACCAGGTGGATGCCCTGGGACCGGCCGCGGCGGGCCAGGTCCTCCAGCAGGTCGGCCGCCTCCCGGGCGACCACGTCCCGGCCGGCCAGCAACATCTGGAACTCGTCCACCACGGCGACGATGCGTGGCCAGTGGCCGGTCGGGTCGACCGCCCGCAGCTCGGCGAGCTTGGTCACCTCGTGTTTCTTGGCCGCGTCGGCGCGCCGGCGCAGCTCCTCGGCGAGGAAGCGCAGCAGCGCCAGCCCGAACTCCCGGTCGGTGTTGACGTTGATGCCGACCAGCCGCATGTGCGGCAGCCAACTCGGGTCGCGCCGGCCCTGCGCGAACCGCGCGAAGGAGACCCCCTCCTTGAAGTCCAGCAGGTAGAACTCCAGCTCGGCGGGGGAGTAGCGGGCGGCAAGGGCGCCGATCCACGCGAAGATCAGGTTGGTCTTGCCGGTGCCGGACGGCCCGCCGATCAGCGCGTGCGGTGGGTAGTCGCCGAGCGTCAACCGCACCGGCCGGCCCTGTGGGCCCTCACCGATCGGCGCGGTCAGCCCGTCGGCGGAGTCCTCCCGCCACATCAGCTCGGGCGGGGGCAGCAGGTCGGTGAAGGGAGTCGGCGGGGGGCCCGCGTTCACCCGGGCGGCGACGTCCCGGCAGGTCTCGGTGACCAGCGTCGCCGGTGGCGGTGGGTCGAGACGGACCGGCAGCCCGGCCGAACCGCCGATCCGTGCGCCGGACACCCCGGCCACCACGCGGGTCACCGTCGGATCCTCCGGCAACGGCACCCCGTGCACCACCAGGTGTACGCCGCAGGCCGCGCCGGCCCGCACCACCCGGTCCAGTTGCCCGCGCTCGTGCCGGTTCAGCTCCTCACCACCGAGCAGCACCGCCACCCGCCACGGCTCGGGTCGCCGGCCGGTCGCCGCCGCCAGTTCGCGCAGCGACGCGTACTCGCCGGCGAGGACCGTCTCGTTGATCCGGCGGATCTGCTCCACCAGATCGTCCAGCAGCGGGCCCAGCCCGCCCGGGCCGACGAAGGTGAGCAGCCCCGCCGTGCCCAACGGGGCGAAACCGGCCAGTCCGCCGCCGAGCTGATCAGGGTCGTACCCGATCAGTCGTACCGCCCCGGGGTCGGCGCGGCCGACGGCCCGCAGCAGCAGCGCGGACACGACGGCGTCGCAGCCGGCGCGGTCGTTCCCGGAGAGGTGGACGTGCCCGGCGTCGAGCAGCGGCACCAGCGCGGGCACCGGGTCGACGCCGTCGATCCGGACCGTGCCGACCCGCAGCGAGCCGGGCGGCTCGGCCCGGCGGGCGGGCGTCGGCGTCCATCCGGCCCAGTCGGCCCCCGCGCAGCCGGGCGCCTCCTGGCGGGCCGCGTCGGCGGCCCGCCGGGCCAGCTCGGCGATCCGGGTGGAGTAGCGGGCGTCGATCTCGGCGATGCGGCGGTCCCGTTGGGCGCCCACCCGCGTCGGCACGGCGGCGGCGGCCCGCTGCACGCGGGCCAGTCGTTCGCGCCCGGCGGTCAGGTCGGCCTGGGCGGCGGACAGCCGGGTACGGGTGGCGCCCAACGCCTCGGCGAGGGTGTCCCGGACCCGGCTGGCCAGCTGACCGCGCCGGTCAGCCATCGGAGCCCCGACGCGTCGGCGCGTCCCGCCAGGGGCTGCCCGAGCGCGGGGGCAGCCCACCGGGGGGCGGCGGCCGCCCATCCGCGCGCAGTGGCAGCTCATCCGCGCGCGGTGGCAGCTCATCCGCGCGCGGTGGCAGGCCACCGGAGCGCTGCGCGGCGGCGCGGCCCGGCCGCTGCATCGCACTGCCGGCGCGGGGAACCGCGCCCGGTCGCCCGGTCCCGCCCGGTTGCTGCGCGCCCGTCGGTTGCCCCGCGCCCGTCGGTTGCCCGGCCCGCGCCGCTTGCCCCGCGCCGCCCGGTTGTCCGGTGCCCGCCGGCTCTCTGGCGCCCGCCGGTTCTCTCGTGCCGCCGGCCGGCAGGTCCCGGCCTAGGCGGGCGAGCAGCAGCCCGGTCGCCACCCCGGCGGTGACCGCGGAGTCGGCGGCGTGCGGTGGCTCCCCGGAGGCGCGCGGTGGCGGCATCCGGCACATCCGGGTCAGCAGCGTCTCCAGCACCGGGGGCGGCAGCCCGGGCAGCAGGTCGCGGACCCGCCCGTCCAACTCGCCGCGCAGCCGCCCGAGGTCGGTGGCGCGCGGCGGGTGCCCGAGCAGCTCACCGGCCAGCTCGCGCAGCAGCGGCGGCGCCAGCGCGGCCATGCCCAGCCCCACGTCGGCCGGGGCCCGGCGCAGCTCCTTACGGAGCCGGTCCCGGTCGCCGGAGCGGACACCACCCGCCACCCGGCGCAGCAACTCCTGGGAGTCGTCGACCCGCTCGTCGGGCTCGTCGTCGGCGCCCTCGCGCCCGCCGGTCAGCTCGGCCACCCGCACCGACCACCAGCGGCGCATTCGCACCTGCTCGGCCGGCTCCGGCGCGGCCGCTGTGGGCCCGGACGCCGGTGGCGTGTCGTGTCGGGAAGCGCGTTGCTCAGGGCGGGGCGCCGGGGCGCCGTCCGCGCCGAGCCCGATCGCCGTCAGGTAGGCCGACAGCTGTTCCTGTGCCACCCGCAGCGCGTAGCCGGCGCTCTCGGCGTGCTCGGTGGCGGCGGACAGCTCGGGCACCCCCATCGGGTTGGCCGACTCCTGTCGGACCCAGCGCAGCCGCTCCGCGGCCAGGCCGAACTTCTCCAGCGCCTGCCCGAGCAGCGCCACCGGGAACTCCTCGGTGGCGGCGCGGACCTGCCCGCCGACATCCTCGATGATGGACATGGCGGCCTACAGGGTGGAGACGTAGAGCTGCGCCTGCTCCACCGCGACAAGTGTCGCGGCGAGACACTCCTCCAGCTCCTGGCTGGCCTGGGTCAGCGACGCCTGGGCCGCCTCCACCGTCTCGTGCCCGCTGCCCTCCAGCGCCCCGGCCAGGGTCTGCTGTGCCTCGGACAGTTTCTCGCCGGCCGCCTGCACGGCTGTCTGCCCGTCCCCGATCTGTTGGAGGGCGACATCGATGGCAGCCTTCAGCTCGGCGACGCTCGCCACGGCGGAACCTCCTGGGGGCGGGGAGATCTCCATTAGAGCCTATCGGCGGTTCCTAAAGAACATCCGCCCTGTCGGTGTTCCTGCCCGCCTGTCCGGAAGGCCCTCGCAAGTGCCGGGAGTCCGATCTGTGGGAGTCCCAGTGCGAGAATTTCTCAGTTGCTGGTCGGGTTCTCCCGGAGCCAGCGGGGGCCGTACACCTCTGCGCCCAGCGCCGTCACCCGCCCGCGCAACTCCCGGTCGGCGGTGACCACCAGCCGCCGACGACGCGGCGCGCCCTCCACCAGCTCGACCACGGTGTCGTCGCCGGAGCCGGCGGCGGAGACCACCCGGACGCCCTCGGTGCCCGGCACGTCCCGCGCGGCCCCCTCGACCACCAGGACCACCTCCACCGGGGCGGTCAGCCGGGCCGGCAACCCGACGCTCGCCACCGGGGCGAGCGAGTCGCGCAACCGGGCCGCGGCCCCGGCACGATCACGCCACCAGCCGTTCGGGCGCGAGCCCACCACGTTGGCGCCATCCACGATCAGCAGCGGGGTCTCATCCATCCCGTCAGCCTGCCACCATCGGCCGGCCCTGACCCGACGCCACTCCCGGGGATGCCGGTCCTCCGCCACCTGCGGCGTTTGTCGGGGCGCGCGCCGGGTAGCCCCTGCCGACCGTGCCGAGCCCTACCGCGGAGGACAGACATGATGGGACCCGGTGACATCGGCTCCGACCCGTGGGACGAATTCCTGGCCAGGTACTTCGGCCGGGGCGAGGGAGGGCGCCGACCGCCGCACCGGGTCGACATCACCCGACTGATGACGGCCGACGCCCGGGAGATGCTGGCCGACGCGGCCCGGCGGGCCGCGCAACGGCAGAGCAGCGACCTGGACACCGACCACCTGCTCTGGGCGGCGCTGCAACGCGAACCGCTACGTGACCTGGTACGCCGGGCCGGCGCCGACCCGGACACCCTGCTCAACGCCCTCGGCGGAAAGGGCGACGGCGCGCCGCGCGGGGAGGTGCCGCCCAACCTGTCGCTGACTCCCGCCGCCAAGCGGGCGCTGCTCGACGCCCATCAGCTGTCCCGGGCGATGGGCGCCAACTACATCGGCCCCGAGCACATCCTGATGGCGCTGCCGCTCAACCCGGAGTCGCCGGCCGGGCGGATGCTGGCCGCCGGCCGGATCCAACCCGAGTCGTTGCAGGCCGCCAACGCCGAGCGTGGGCCGATGACCGGGCCGAAGCCGGACCGCGGCACCCCCACCCTGGACCAGTACGGGCAGGACCTCACCGACCTGGCCCGCAACGACCAGATCGACCCGGTGATCGGGCGGGCCGACGAGATCGAGCAGGCCGTGGAGATCCTGTCCCGGCGGACCAAGAACAACCCGGTGCTGATCGGCGAGGCCGGCGTCGGCAAGACCGCCATCGTCGAGGGGCTGGCCGAACGGATCTGCGACGGCGACGTGCCGCAGACCCTGCTCGGCAAACGGGTCGTCCAGCTCGACCTGGCCGGTCTGGTCGCTGGCACCCGCTACCGGGGCGACTTCGAGGAGCGGCTGAAGAAGGTGATCGACGAGATCCGGGCGCACCGGGACGAGCTAATCATCTTCATGGACGAGATCCACACCCTGGTCGGAGCCGGTGGCGCCGGCAGCGAGGGCGGAATGGACGCGTCCAACATGCTCAAACCCGCCCTCGCCCGGGGCGAGCTGCGGGTGATCGGCGCGACGACGCTGGACGAGTACCGCAAGAGCATCGAGAAGGACGCCGCCCTGGCCCGGCGCTTCCAGCCGGTGCTGGTGCCCGAGCCCAGCGTCGACGACACCATCGCCATCCTGCGCGGGCTGCGCGACCGGTACGAGGCACACCACCAGGTGCGCTTCTCCGACGAGGCGCTGGTCTCGGCCGCTGAACTGTCCGACCGGTACGTCACCGACCGGTTCCTGCCGGACAAGGCGATCGACCTCATCGACCAGGCCGGCGCCCGGGTGCGGTTGCGGACCCGTACCCCCGCGTCCGACGTGCGCGAGCTGGAGCAGGAACTCGACGAGGTACGCCGGGACAAGGAACAGGCCGTCACCGACGAGCAGTACGAGCGGGCTTCCGCGCTGCGTGACCGGATCTCCGAGTTGGAGGAGGACATCCGACGCGCGAACGGCGAGGACGGCGCGTCCGGCTCCCAGGTGCCCGAGGTGGGCCCCAAGGAGATCGCCGAGGTGGTCTCCCGGGCCACCGGTATTCCGGTCAGCCAGCTCACCGAGGAGGAGCGCGACCGGCTGCTGCGCCTGGAGGGTCACCTGCACCAGAGAGTGGTCGGTCAGGACGACGCGGTCACCGCGGTCGCCGAGGCCGTGCGCCGTTCCCGGGCCGGGCTGGCCGACCCGGAGCGGCCGATGGGCAGCTTCCTGTTCCTCGGCCCGACCGGCGTCGGCAAGACCGAGTTGGCGCGGGCCCTGGCCGAGGCGTTGTTCGGCGAGGCGGACCGGATGGTCCGGGTGGACATGAGCGAGTTCCAGGAGCGGCACACTGTCAGCCGGCTGGTCGGCGCTCCGCCCGGATACGTCGGCTACGAGGAGGCCGGTCAGCTCACCGAGGCGGTGCGTCGCCGCCCGTACGCGGTGGTGCTGCTCGACGAGATCGAGAAGGCCCACCCGGACGTGTTCAACATCCTGCTCCAGGTGCTCGACGACGGGCGGCTCACCGACAGCCAGGGTCGCACCGTGAACTTCAAGAACACCGTCCTGATCATGACGAGCAACCTCGGCTCGGAGCTGATCACCGGCGCGCAGCGCTCGGTCGGCTTCGGCACCGGCGACGTGGGCAGCGAGCAGGAGAGCAACGAGCTGCGGGAGCGGCTCATGCGCCGCCTCCAGGAGAACTTCCGCCCGGAGTTCCTCAACCGCATCGACGAGGTCATCATCTTCCGCCGGCTGGAGGCCGAGCAGCTGCGCGACATCACCGCCCTGCTGCTGGAGGAGACCCGCCGCCGGATGCACGCCCAGGACCTCCAGGTCGAGTTCACCACCGCCGGCATCGACTGGCTGGCCGAGCACGGCTACCAGCCGGAGTTCGGCGCCCGCCCGCTTCGCCGGGTGATCCAGCGGGAGGTGGACAACCACCTGTCCCGGATGCTGCTGGAGTCGGCGATCTCGCCGGGGCAGAAGGTCATTGTGGACGTCCGCGACGGCGCTCTCACCTTCGACGTGACAGCGGGCGAGCGGGGGTACACCGCCGCCACGACCACACACCCGCGATGAGCGGGTCGGCGCGAACTGACGACCACGAGGACCCGCACCGGAGCGCGGAGTCCGGGAAACCCCGGGACGAGGACGACCATCCCGACCCGATCCTGGCGCCGCCCACCGCCAACCCCCGCCGCACGCGGGTGCCCGCGGAGGGCCTGCATCCGAAGACCGACCAGGACGACCCGGAGACGTCCGGGCCGCCGCCTGCGAGAGGAGACCAGATGGTACGCGAAGCGCGGCTCGACCCCGAGGTGGAAGTGCTCTGGGAGGACTTCCACGCCGAGGTCAACGTCCCGTCGGAGCAGCTGCGGACCTGGCTGCTGACCCGGGGTTCGGGGGAGGAGTCGTTCAGCCCGAACCCGAACCTGGACCTGCCCCAGCCCGGCCGGGAGATCCTCAAGGTGCTCAACAAGCGCAAGGTGGACCTCACCCCGGAGGACATCGAGGTGATGCGGGAGGCGGTCGAGCGGATCCGCGAACTGATGGACGCCAAGCCGTCGCGCGGCAACGCCGACGACAGCTGGCGGCACTCCCTGCTGGACCTGGGCCACGACCCGCTCGTCGAACTCTGAGCGAGGTTCACCCGCGACGGTGCCGTCCCGAACCCGGGACGGCGCCGTCGCGGCGCGCTACTGGCCCTGGTCGGGCTCCAGGCTCGCGATGGTCAGGCCCGCCGCGTCGGCGGCGGCGTCCCGGTCGCCGCGGGTCTGGTCCTCCCGGGTGAGCAGGTTCGCGTATTCGGTCACGTCGGCCGGGTCGGGCACCGTCGGCAGGCGGCGCAGGAACGCCTCCACCTCGCGGGTGGCGGCGGTGTGCGCGGCAGCCGCCTGGCGCAGCAGTTCGCGGTCGTCGGCGGGCGGGTAGAGGTCGGTCATGTCCGCCAGATACCCGGCCCACGGCGGTTCGCACCGCCAGCGGCCGGGAATACCGGCAGCTCAGCCCGGTCGGACCCCGGTGGGCAGTCGGACGCCGAAGCCCGGGTTGCGGGGCAGCCAGGCCAGGTACGCCGGATGCGGCGCCAACGAGTCGACGTACGCCGCCTTGGCCGTCTCCAGCACCAGCTCCGCTCCCTGAGCGGCGGGGGAGTCCGGATGCCAACCGAGCAGTAGCCGCCAGCGCAGCGGCGTCCCGGCGAGTTGACGGGTGACCAGACCGCTCACCGGGCGGAACGTCGCCTGGCACAGGGCCACCGCCACTTCGGCCTCCACCAGGTCGACGCAGCCGCGGATGTCGGTCTCGTACACCTTGCGGGGGGTGAAGCCGGCGCGGGCGCAGGCAGCGGCGAAGCAGTCGGCGAAGCAGCCGTCGCCCGGCGCGGCGACCCACTGCTCGTGGCGCAGGTCGGCCAGGCGTACCTCGTCCTGCGCTGCGAGGGGATGGGTCTCCGGCAGCAGCACCAGCACCGGGTCGACGGCCACCTCCTGCCAGCTCAACCCGAACCCGGCCGACGGGCTGGCGTCGCCGCACACGCCGGCCAGCGCGAAGTCCAGTCGACCGCCGGCCACCAACTGCGCCAACTCGTCGACCGACCAGGACGCGTACGTGGTGATCTGGGCGGGCGGCTGCTCGGCTGCCAACCGGTGCACCATCCGACCCAGGATCGGGCTGTTCACGCCACCGAAGCGGTAGGACGGCAACGTGTCGCCCGCCCCGGCCAGTCGGGCGGCCTCGTCCTGCAGGCCCTTCATCGCCGGCAGCAGCACCCGGGCGCGGGCCAGCACCAGCTCACCGAGCGCTGTGGGCCGGGCCCCGCGCCGGTCCCGGTCGAACAGCGGGCCGCCCAGCGTCCGTTCGATGCGTTGGAGCTGGGCGGTGAGCGCCGGTTGGGCCAGGCCGAGCGCCGAGGCCGCCTTCGTCACACTTCCCGTCTCCGCGATCGCGCAGACCACCCGCAGGTGACGCAGCTCCAGGTTCATAGGGTGACGGTAGGACTACGCGTCTGCTGGCGGAATAGCCCAAGCGGATCGGTGATAATGAATGCATTGCCTGCGGTGGCCGGTCACCGGTCGCGCGGTGGCTCCGGCAGGTCCGCCAGGTACGTCGGCCGGCGGGTCACCGCGTCGAGGACCTTGTCCACCACCCCGACCGCCGGCTCCACGATCCGGTTCCACGGAGGGGTGGCCGGCGTGCCCGGGTGCGGTCGGGTCGGCGCGGCCTCCTCGGCGATCTCCAACCGGTTGCCGAGCCGGATCAGCTCCTCCTCGGTCGCGACAGCGCGCAGCTCGGCGACCAGCGCGCCCACCCCGTCGACGTGCCGGCGGACCCGCTCGGCGACCTCGGTCAGCGCCTCGTCCGTCAGCCCCTTCAGCGCGGTCAGCAGGGCCGCGTCGGCGTTGATCTCCGCGTCCACCCGCTCGGTGGTCGCCGGCAGCGCCGCGCGGACCGCCGGCAGCAGGTACTGCTCCTCGGCGGACACGTGCCGCGACAGCGCGGCGGTGAGCACCGCCAGCCCCTCCTGCGGCGTGGTGTCCGGGCCGGAGAGCTGGTCCAGCAGCGCCAGCAGTTGCTTGTGCTCCCGGTCGACGATGTCGGCGATGCTGCGACCGGCGGGTCGGTAGCCCTCCTCGGGTGCGGGCGCGGGCGGCAGCGGCGGCAGGGGAACAGCGGACATGGTGCCCTCCTCGACTGGCGGGCGGAAGCTCCGGCAGGGACGTACGGTCGTGGGCGGCGGTACCCGAACGCGGCCACGGCGAAACCGGCCCGTCGATGCGTCCCCCCGCGCCGGCCTGTCGAGCAGCCCGGGCTGGTATGAAGAGGCGATGACGAGCGATGCCGCCTCCGCCCGACCCGACCCGACCGCAGAGGTCGTGGATCTCTGCCGCGACCTGCTGCGCATCGACACCACCAACACGGGTGACAACGACACCAGCGTCGGCGAGCGCCGCGCGGCCGAGTACGTGGCGGAGAAGCTCGCCGAGGTGGGCGTGGAGTCCGTCCTGCACGAGTCCGCGCCGGGCCGGGCGAACGTCGTGGCTCGCATCCCGGGCACCGACCCGAGCCGGGGCGCGCTGCTGGTGCACGGCCACCTGGACGTGGTGCCCGCCGACGCCGACGAGTGGTCGGTGGACCCGTTCTCCGGCGAGCTGCGCGACGGCTACCTCTGGGGCCGGGGCGCGATCGACATGAAGGACTTCGACGCGATGGTGCTCGCCGTGGTGCGGCACTGGCAGCGCACCGGCGTGCGACCCCCGCGCGACATCGTGCTGGCGTACACCGCCGACGAGGAGGCGGGCAGCGACTACGGCGCGCGTTTCCTGGTCGACAACCACCGGGGCCTCTTCGACGGCTGCACCGAGGCGATCGGTGAGGTCGGTGGGTTCTCCTACTCGGTCAGCGACAGCCAGCGGCTCTACCTCATCGAGACGGCCGAGAAGGGCATCGACTGGCTGCGGCTGCACGCCAAGGGCCGCCCCGGGCACGGTTCGATGATGCACGACGACAACGCCGTCACCGCGCTCGCCGAGGCGGTCGCCCGGATCGGCCGGCACCGCTTCCCGGTGGTCGTCACCGACACCGTGCGGGCCTTCCTGACCGAGGTCTCCGACCTGCTCGGCATCGAGTTGGACCCGGACGACCCGGAGACGGCCATCGCGAAGCTCGGCCCCATCGCCAACATCATCGGCGCGACCATCCGCAACACCGCCAACCCGACCCGGTTGAGCGCCGGCTACAAGGACAACGTCATCCCCGGCCGGGCCACCGCCACCATCGACTGCCGCAGCCTGCCCGGCCAGTCCGAGCTGCTGGAGCGACAGCTGCGCGAGCTGGTCGGCCCGGACATCGCTATCGAGTACGTCCAGCGGCAGCCGGCGCTGGAGACCACCTTCGACGGTGACCTGGTCGAGGCCATGTCGGCGGCACTGCGCGCGGAGGACCCGGGGGCGCGGCCCGTCCCGTACATGCTCTCCGGTGGCACCGACGCCAAGGCGTTCTCGCAGCTCGGCATCCGCTGCTTCGGGTTCGCCCCGCTGCGGCTGCCCGCCGACCTGAACTTCTCGGCGTTGTTCCACGGCATCGACGAGCGCGTTCCGGTCGACGGACTACAGTTCGGCGTGCGGGTTCTCGACCGGTTCCTCCGCACCTGCTAGTCGTGTCCGGCGGTGACCGCCGGCACGCAACCTCCCCATCGTGAAGGGACTGCCCCACATGACCGACCAGCATGGTGAGCTGGACGCCGCTCTCGAGCGGGTGATCGAAGCGGCCCGCCACCACCTGGCTGCCGTACGCGCCGCGCAGGGCCGCGTCGACGACGACGACGTCTGGCAGGCGTACGTGGCGTTGAACAACGCCTCCTTCGCGTACGACGAGCGACTGCTCGACGCCTTCGGCGAGGTGACGCCGTGGGATGTCGACTCGATCGACCCGGACGAGGCCGACGAGCGTTTCGGCGGCGGCGAGGGAGCCGAGGCCAGCGACCCGCACCCCCGGGTGATCTCGGTGCGTCAGCGTCGTGACTACCGGGTGCCGAGCGTCGCCGCGCTGCTGCGGGTGGCCGAGGCGGCCCGCCGCGAGGGCACCCCGGAGGACGACGAGCCCGCGCCGGTGGAGGGCGTCGGCGAGGCGGTGCTGGAGCTGCTGCAGAGCGGCGACGGCTCACTCGGCGCGTTGGACGTCCCCGAGTTGGAACCGCTCGACGGGGTGGTCATGGTGAGCGAGGTGGGCACCCCGGTCGACCTGGAGTCGTTCGACGACGACGACGCGATCGGCCCGTTCCAGCCGGCGGCCGACGACCGGCTGGTCGGTCGGCTCGACGAGCACCCGTTCCTGGAGCTCGACGACGACCACGACCACGCCGGGCACCAGCACTAGGCCGGGTGCCGCCCGGGGCCGACTCCGGCCTCGGGCGGCACCGCCGGCTCGTCAGTAGGACAGACCCGGCTGCGGCTGGTTGACCCGCCGACGACGCAGCACCACCTGCCGCGTGCCGTCCCGGTACAGCCGCACCCGGGCCAACTCCCATCCGGAGAACTCCGCCTGGATCGCCAACTGCGCCGCGGCGGTCAACCGGTCGACGTTCGGCGGCAGCCGCAGTGGCGCGTACTCGTAGTCCATGCCCTCCATGCTGCCCAGCCCAGCGCCCCTCCGCCACCCCCTCCGGAGTGACCAACGACGCCACCGCGGGCGCCCCGTCCCGCCCCGTCCCGCCCCGTGCCCCCCGTGCCACCCCGTGCCCCCGTCCCCCCGTGCCCCGTCCGGTCCCTCGCGCGCCGATCTTGCACGTTCTGTCGCCGAGATGAGTGGAACGCTCCCTATGTCGCGACAGCAACTGCAAGATCGCGGAGAGGACCGGCTCCGGCCGGTCGATCATGGAGTTATGGTGTCTGGTTTGGTCTTGTTGCGGTGGCTTTGTCGCCCACCACAACTCCATGATCGGCGAGGCAGTGCTGCTCGGGGACTCAGTCAGCGGGGAGGTTCGCCGTCAGCAGGGCGGCGAGGGCCGGCGCGGCCAGGGCGACCGCTCGGGCGCTGCCCGGGTCGACCGCCAGCCCCCAGGACGGGTCCGGCCAGTCCTCGAACAGCTCGGCGCAGGGCAACGCGACGAACGGCACCCCGTCCCCGGCGAACGCGTTGAGCGCCCCGGGCGAGGTGAAGACCGGCAGCAGCGGCGCGCCGGTCGCGTCGCCGACCACCGTCCACGGGAAGTCGGCATCCGGCGTCGGTTCGCCGGAGAGGGGGACGCACACGGTGGCGCCGGCCAGCACTCCGAGGTAGCCGGGCAGGTCACGCCGGTCGACGGCCGCCGCGAGCACCGCCACCACCGCCGGCTCCGCGTCCTCGGCGGGCGCCGATCCAGGTCGCGCAGCCGGCACCGCCGGTCCAGGCTGAGCAGCCGGCGCCGCCGATCCAGGTCGCGCAGCCGGCGCCGCCGGTCCAGGCTGAGCAGCCGGCACCGTCGGTCCAGGTCGCGCAGCCGGCACCGCCGGTCCAGGCTGAGCAGCCGGCGCCGCCGATCCAGGTCGCGCAGCCGGCACCGCCGGTCCAGGCTGAGCAGCCGGCGCCGCCGATCCAGGTCGCGCAGCCGGCGCCGCCGGTCCAGGCTGAGCAGCCGGCACCGTCGTTCGGGGCCGCGCGGCCGGCACCGCCGCCGGGCCGGGCCGCGCGGCCGGCGGCAGCGCCCGGCAGGAGAGCGTGCCGGGCTCGTCGGTCAACACCTCGGCGGCGGTACGCGTCACGAACGCGCTGAGCCGCTCCACCTGCTCCGGAGTGCGCGCCGCCTCGTACCACCAGCCCTCGTCGCCGGTCGGGCGGTGCCAGCCGAGCGCGGCCAGGCGTGCCTCGTCGTGGCCGGGGCAGATCACCCGCACCACCTGGCGGCGCACCAGCAGCCGGATCCCGCGCGAACCGGCGGAGAGCTCCAGGTCGGTGTCCCGCTCGCAGCGGGCGACGGTGTCCCGCAGCCGAGCGGCGATCTCCGGCCAGGTCGGCGACGGCGACGTCACGCCGGCGCGCCCGGCAGGCGGTCGTCCAGCCGCCCGAGCTTGGCCACGGTCTCCTCCAGTCGGCCCAGCGCCGAGAAGTCCCCCGGCGTGCCGAACAGGTCGCCGAGCCCAGCGCCGAGCGCGACGTCCAACCCCTCGGTGTGCTCGTCGACGTGCCCGGAGGCCACCTCACGAGCCCGCCGGTACGCGTCGAGCACCAGCTCGGCCACCCCCTCCGTGCCGATGCGCAGGGCGGCGGGCGCGAGGGTGAGGCCGATCAGCGCGCCGGTGGCGTCGACTGTCGCCGAGACCAGCCCGCTCTCGTCGGCCGCGGTGCCGGACAGCTCGGCCAGGTCGTCGCGGAGGCCCGCGAACCGGCGTTCGATGTCGGCGATCCGCCCGGCGAGCGCGTCGAACGCGGACGTCGGGTCCGTCATGAGATTCCTCCCCGTGGATCGTGCGACCGGGTGGTGCCCGGCGGCCGGGAGATCGTATCGTCGGTGCGCTCGACTCATGGGGGAGGAACGGCATGCCACCGGATATCGATGTCGACGTGCAGGCGGTCCGTCGACTGGAGACAGCCGCCAAGCAGGTCGCCAGCTCGCTGGCCGCGCTGGAGGGGCAGATCGTCTCGGCCGGCGACGTGCCGTCTGACGCCTTCGGCCACCTGCCGTTCGCGAGCGACATGCTTCGTGACAAGTACGCCGAGCAGGTCACCGGCGGCAAGGAGTTGTTCGCCGCCGCGAACGCCGCGTTCGGCCGGGTCGCCACTGCGCTGGCCGACACGGCCGAGGCGTACGAGCACAACGAACGGGACCTCGACGCCGGGTTCAAGGCCATCCAGTCGGGGTTGCCCGGATGAGCGGCCCGGCCGGCAGCGCCGTCGAATTGTGGAACGGCCTGGACAGCGCGCTCTCCGGGGTGCAGGACGCCGTCGACAGTGTCTGCCGGACCCTGGCGTGGCCACTGATCCAGCTCGTCGACCTGGTCGACGGCGAGCCCGCCGTGCTGCGCGCGAAGGCCGCCGAATGGGACACGCTGGCAGCGCAGGTGCGCGACCTGGCCCAGGGGCACCGAGGCACCCGGGAGTCCGCGCAGGCCGGCTGGCGCTCACCGTCCGGTGTGGCGTACGGCCAGCGGTTGGCCGAGGTGGAGCAGCAACTCCTCGACGTCGCCGAGCAGTTCGCTGCGACCGCGGAATACCTGCGCAGTGTCGCCGACGGCCTGCAGACCGTGCACGACGTGCTGGTGGACCTCTGCGTGGAGTTCGTGAACTTCCTCCTGGTGACGCTGGTGACGGCGTTGCTGATGGCGCCGGTGACCATGGGCGCGTCCTGGGCCGCCGGCGTGGGCGTGGCCGTCACCAGGGGCCTGATCGTGGTCACCCGGATGTTGAAGGTCATCCGGCCGCTCGCCGTGCACCTGCAGAAGGTCATCCGGCTGCTGCAACGGGTCCTGCTGTACCTGCGCAAGCTGCGCACCCACCTGGACAAGCTGGTCGACATGCAGAAGGCGCTGCGCGCCGGCAAGAAGTACGCCGACAAGCGCCGCGCCGCCGGCAAGCTCGACAAGTGGCACCACAAGTTCCTCGACCCCTCCAAGGGCACCTACAAGCTGGGCAAGTCCGGTTCCCCGTTCGACATGGGCGCCCTCGACCGGGCCGCCGCGCTGCGCGCGCACGGGGTCGCCGACGGGGCTCGGGTGATCGCCCGGGACTGGGCGACCCACCTGCCGTGGAACGTGCCGAACTCCGTCGTCCACGGTGTCACCTGGGGGACTGTGGCGTTGACCAGCGGGCTCTCCGTGCCGGGCAGCGAACAGGTCGGCGACCAGATCGACCAGGCGGTGCAGGGCGGCGCCGACTGGATCGACCAGAATGTCTTCGGGCAGCCGCCGGCAGGTCAGCCGGCGGGCCGCTAGGGAGGCGACGGGTGATGTCAGGGGAGCGGGGTCGGCTGGGCCGGTTCACCGACGCGATGCTCGGCGGCGCGCGGGCCGCCCGGGACAAGGCCCGTGAGCTGCGGGACGAACTCCGCACCAGCGACGAGCCGGAGCGCGCCCTGGTGGCGCCGCTGCTGGCCGGGCAGGACCTCCGCTACGTGGGGCTCGGGCCGGTGCGCCTGTCGCAGACCCACCAGGCCGGTCGGCAGCTCGCCGACGACGTCAGCGCCGAGTTGGCCGACGCGCTCGACCCGAAGGTGCTGTTCGGTCTGCTCAACATCGTCAACCCGGTGGTCTGGGTCGACGCCGTGCTGGCGCCGGTGCGGTTGGCCGCGGGTGTGCTGCTGCTGCCGGGCAAGGCCGGCGCCATCGCCGCCGGGGTGCCGGAGTTGGCCGCGCCGGAGCCGGGCCTGCCCCAGCAACCCGCCCAGCGGGAGCCGATCCCGCTCACCGAGGAGCAGGAGGCGTTCCGCGCGCTGTTCCGGCTGAGCCTGTACCGGCCGCTGGCCGAGCAGCTCGCCGAGATCGCCTACCGCCGCCGGTACGTCTTCAGCGGCGACCTCGCCACCCTCGCCGGCAGCCTGCTGCTCTTCCTGGAGCGTTACAGCGGCACCCCGTTGGCGGTGACCGACACCCACCTGCACCTGCTGCGGATGGGCCCCCGCCCGGACGCCGACCGGCCCGACCGCCGTCAACCGCGGGTGCTGTGGAGTGTGCGCCGCGACCGGGTGGCCCGGGTCGACTCCGAGCGTGGGGCGAGCGGGCTGGTGCAGCTCACCTCCACCATCGTCTTCGACGACGGCTCGTGGGTCCGGCTCACCCAGCCCGCGCTGCGCGACGACCAGTCGCGCTTCCTGACCGCCATCCACGACCTCCCCGGACAGCGCCCGACGCCGTGACCCGGGGGCGCGGGGCCAGCCGGGACCCGGCCGGCGGGTCAGCCGTCTCGTTCGGGGTAGCCGACCGGCACCGCTGACACGTCGTCCAGCGCGGTGGTGATCTCCTCGGGCAGGGTGATCCGTTCCACTGCGAGCGCGCCGAGCAGCTGCCCGACCGTGCGGGCGCCGAGGATCGGCGCGGTCACCCCAGGCCGGTCCCGGATCCAGGCCAACGCCACCTCCAGCGGCGACACCCCCAGCCCACCGGCCGCTGTCGCCACCGCCTCCACGATGCTGGAGCAGCGCGGCTCCAGGTAGGTCGAGACGAACCGTTCGAAGTGCGGCGACGCGGCCCGGGAGTCGGCCGGACGGCCGTGCCGGTACTTGCCGGTGAGCACGCCCCGGCCCAGCGGCGACCAGGGCAGCACGCCGAGGCCGAGCGCGTCGCACGCGGGCAGCACCTCCCGCTCCACACCGCGCTCCAGCAGCGAATATTCCACCTGGGACGCGACCACCGGCGCCCGCCCCGGCCAGGCGGTCTGCCAGGCGGCGGCCCGCGCGGTCTGCCAGCCGGAGAAGTTCGACACGCCGACGTAGCGGACCTTGCCGCTGGCCACCGCGTGGTCCAGGGCGGCCAGGGTCTCCTCCAGCGGGGTGTCCGGGTCGTACCCGTGCACCTGGAACAGGTCGACGTGGTCGGTGCCGAGCCGGCGCAGCGACGCGTCCAACGTGCGCAGCAGGTGCCCCCGGGAGCCGTCCCGACGTCGGCCACTGCCGGGGCGCAACCCGGCCTTGGTGGCGATCAGCAGATCTTCGCGGGGCACGAGGGACCCCAGCAGCGAGCCGATCACCGACTCGGCGTCGCCGTCGCCGTACACGTCGGCGGTGTCGATCAGGTTGCCGCCCGCGTCGAGGTAACTCTTCAGCTGAGCGGCCGCATCGTCGGCGTCGGTGTCCCGGCCCCAGGTCATGGTGCCGAGCGCGAGCCGCGAAACCGCCAGCCCGCTTCGGCCGAGCGGTCGCTGTTGCATGGGTGAACCTTATTTCGAACCTGCCGCCACCGATATCCTCGCTCCCGTATCTCTGCCGGTTCTGCCGGTTCCGCCGCCCCGGGCTGCCCCGATGGAGGGGGAATCAACTGTGTCGAGCCGGTGAACGAGTCCGTTATCGGCATTGCGTAACCTGGGGCGACCTGTGCCACGGATGGGGGAGGACCAGTGCGACTCGGGCTCAGTCTCGGATACCAGACGGCGTGGAGCACACCGGCCGACCACCTGGCGCTGGCCCAGGAGGCGGATCGGCTGGGCTATTCGGTGGTGTGGGCGGCGGAGGCATACGGCTCCGACTCGCCGAGCATGCTCGCCTGGATGGCCGGCCAGACCGAACGGATCGACGTCGGCGCCGCGGTGATGCAGATCCCCGCCCGTACGCCGGCGGCCACCGCCATGACCGCCGCCACTATCGACGCGCTCTCCGGCGGCCGGTTCCGGCTCGGCCTGGGTGTCTCCGGCCCGCAGGTGTCCGAGGGCTGGCACGGCGTGCGTTTCGCCAAGCCGCTCGCCCGGACCCGCGAGTTCGTCGACATCGTCAAGCTGGCCATCGCCCGCAAGGAGGTGGCGTACGACGGCGAGCACTACACGTTGCCGCTGCCGGACGGCCCGGGCAAGGCCCTGCGTCTGGGCTTCCACCCACCCCGCGAGCACATTCCGATCTACCTGGCCGCGGTCGGCCCGAAGAACCTGGAGCTGGCCGGCGAGATCGCCGACGGCTGGCTGGCGGTGTTCTACGCCCCGGAGTTCGCCGAGGAGCAGCTGGCCTCGGTGCGCGCCGGGCGGGCCAAGGTCGGCAAGGAGTTGGCCGGGTTCGACGTGGTGCCGTCGGTGCCCGTGGTGATCGGCGACGACGTGGCCTCCTGCGCCGAACTCGTCCGCTGGTACGCCGCTCTCTACGTGGGCGGCATGGGCAGCCGGCAGCAGAACTTCTACAACCAGCTCGCCACCCGGATGGGCTACGGCGACGCCGCCCGCGAGGTGCAGGACCTGTACCTGGCCAAGCGGCAGCGCGACGCCGCCGCCGCCGTACCCATGGAGTTCATCGACCGCACCTCGCTGCTCGGCCCGAAGGAGCGCATCGCCGAGCGGATGCGGGAGTACGCGGCGGCCGGCGTCACCACGCTGTCGGTGACCCTCTTCGTGGCCGACCGGGACAGCGGTGTGCAGACCCTGCGTACCGTCGCCGAGGCTCTCGACCTTTCGGGAGTCGGCGAGTGACCTGGGTCGAGGCCATCGTCCTGGGCATCGTCCAGGGACTGACCGAGTTCCTTCCGGTCAGCTCGTCGGGGCATCTGCGGATCACCTCGGCGATCTTCTTCGACCGGGACGCCGGCGCGTCGTTCACCGCGGTCACCCAGCTCGGCACCGAAGCGGCCGTGCTGATCTACTTCGCCAAGGACATCTGGCGGATCACCCGGACCTGGCTGGTGGGCATCCGGGACAAGTCGGTCCGCTCCAGCCTCGACTACCGGATGGGCTGGTACGTGATCGTCGGCTCGATCCCGATCGGGCTGTTCGGTTTCGTGTTCAAGGACCAGATCAAGACCGCCGGGCGCAACCTGTGGGTGGTGGCGACCACGCTGATCGTGTTCGCCTTCGTGCTGGCCTTCGCCGAGTACTGGGGGCGGCAGACCCGCACCCTGGAGAACTTCCGGATGAAGGACGGCATCGTGATGGGCTTCGCCCAGGCCATGGCGCTGGTCCCCGGGGTGTCCCGCTCCGGCGGCACGCTCACCGCCGGCCTGCTGCTCAACCTGACCCGGGAGGCGGCGGCACGGTACTCGTTCCTGCTGGCCATTCCGGCGGTGGTGATGTCCGGCGTGTTCAGTCTCGGGGACGTCTTCGAACCGTCCGCCCCTGGCACGTCAGTGCCCACCGTGGCCCAGACGATCGTGGCCACCCTCATCGCGTTCGGCATCGGCTACGCGGCCATCGCCTGGTTGCTGCGTTACGTCGCCCACCACACCCTGTACGTCTTCGTGCTGTACCGGGTCGCGCTGGGCACCCTGGTCCTGGCCCTGCTGCTGACCGGCACCATCGACGCCACCTGACCGATCTGCCGACGGCCCCCGGCTCCGCCCGCAGGCGAAACCGGGGGCCGCAGTCGTCGGGTCGCCGCCCGCGACGGCCCGGCCCGGGGGCCAGGTCATAGGGTGGTCCCGTGGCGACCCTTCTGCTTCTGCGACACGGCCGAACCACGGCGAACGCCGATGGCGGTCTGGCCGGTCGGCAACCGGTCGAGTTGGACGACACCGGGCGCGCCCAGGCCAGCGCGGTCGGCGAGCGGTTGCGGGCGGTGCCGCTGGCCGCCGTGGTGACCAGCCCGCTCATCCGCTGCCGGCAGACCCTGGAGTTGGCGCTCCCGCAGGCCGCCCCGGTGGTCGAGGACGGGTTGATCGAGTGCGACTACGGCAGCTGGGAGGGGCAGCCGCTGAAGAAGCTCGCCAAGGAGCCGCTCTGGCCGGTGGTCCAGCAGCACCCCAGCGCGGCGGTCTTCCCGGGTGGGGAGGCGATGGCGGCGATGGCGGCGCGTGCCGTGGCGGCGGTGCGTTCCTGGGACGCCCGGGTGAACGCCGAGCACGGGCCCGAGGCGGTCTGGTTGGCGTGCAGTCACGGTGATGTGATCAAGGCCATCGTGGCGGATGCGCTCGGCGTACACCTGGATGCCTTTCAGCGGATCGTGGCCGATCCGGCGTCGGTGACGGCGATCCGGTTCACGCCGCTGCGTCCGTTTCTGGTGCGGCT
Source organism: Micromonospora sp. NPDC005324 (assembly GCF_040607155.1). Classification (NCBI taxonomy): domain Bacteria; kingdom Bacillati; phylum Actinomycetota; class Actinomycetes; order Micromonosporales; family Micromonosporaceae; genus Micromonospora; species Micromonospora sp. NPDC005324. The sequence goes on from NZ_JBEXGE010000029.1 coordinate 21,296, forward strand.
CAACGACACCGGTGGCGACCTGGCGCCGCTGGTGCCGCCGCCGGCCAAGCGGCGTCGGCGCGCGACCCGCGTGGCCGACTCGGACGCTGCCGTCGGCGGTGGGGCGGGTGCGTCGCGGTGAGGCGCGTCACGACACCACCCCCGGTCGGGGCGTCAGCGCACCCCGCAAAGGCCGCCACGCCCGGGTTTAGCCCCTGGTACGCCGGGCGCGCCGTGGCTGCGGCGATTCGTGTCGGTGGGGTGCGCGATGCCGAGGCGGGCCGGATAGGGTCGTGGGTATGACCCACCAGGTGCACGCCTTCGAACCGCCGGAGCGGTTCGTCGCCGGGACTGTCGGGGCGCCGGGGGAGCGCACGTTCTTCCTGCAGGCCCGCGGCGGCGGCAGGCTGGTCAGCGTCGCGCTGGAGAAGGTCCAGGTGTCCCTGCTCGCCGAGAAGCTGGAGGAGCTGCTCACCGAGGCGCAGCGTCGCTTCGGGGTGGACCTGCCCGAGCTGGCGCCGGTGATCGGCGACAACGAGCCGCTGGACACTCCGGTCGACGAGGAGTTCCGGGTCGGGACGCTCGGGCTGGCCTTCGACGTGGACACCGCGACCGTGGTGATCGAGGCGATCGCCGCGGGCGAGGTGGAGCCCGAGGTCGAGCTCGGCGACGAGGACGACGATGACGAGGACGACGACGAGGACGAAGAGCCGGACGAGGACCTGGATCGGCTCCGGGTCCGGCTCACCCCGCAGGCGACCCGCCAGTTCATCGAGCGGGCCCGGCGAGTGGTCAACGCGGGCCGGCCACCGTGCCCGCTCTGCGGCCAACCGTTGGACCCCGCCGGGCACCTCTGCCCGCGGCACAACGGTTATCACCGGTGACCTCGTCCGGCCTCCAGCCTCGCCAGGACGGCGACGCCGCGCTGCGGCTGCTGCGTGACGGCGTCCTGGACCTGGAGGGTCGCCTGATCGACGCGTCGAACACCACGCTGCGCGGCATTCTGACCCTGGACGGGCTGACCGCCCGCTGCGTCTACAAGCCGGTCCGGGGCGAGCGCCCCCTCTGGGACTTCCCCGACGGCACCCTGGCCGGTCGGGAGGTCTCGGCGTACCTGGTCTCCCGGGCCACCGGATGGGACCTGGTGCCCCCCACGGTGCTGCGGGACGGCCCGTTCGGCCCCGGCTCCTGCCAGCTGTGGATCGACGAGCCGGAGGACGCCGAACCGCTCGTCGGTTTCCTGCCCGCCGGGGAGTTGCCGCCGCGCTGGATCCCGATCGCCGCGGCCCGGGACGACGACGGCGCCGCGTACGCCCTCGCCCACGCCGACGACCCACGGCTGGCTCGGCTCGCGGTGCTCGACGCGGTGCTCAACAACGCCGACCGCAAGGGCGGTCACGTGCTCGTCGGTGCCGACGACCGAATCTACGGCGTGGACCACGGGGTGAGCTTCCACGTGGAGGACAAGCTGCGGACGGTGCTCTGGGGTTGGGCCGGCAAGCGGCTGCCCGCAGACGCCGTGGAGATGCTCGACGCGCTTGCCGGGCAGGTCGCCGGTGCGCTCGGCGCGGAGCTGGCCGACCATCTGACGATCAGCGAGGTGGCCGAGGTGGGCGCCCGGGTCGACCGGCTGCGCGAGACCGGCTGCTTCCCCCAGCCTCCGGAGGACTGGCCGGCGATGCCCTGGCCGCCCATGTGACCCGCTGTCATCTTGATCACCCGTGGGGCGCTCCGGCGTTGTCGCAGGGCTGGCTAGGCTGATCCCATGGAGTCTTGGGCGGGACACGAGGTGCCACGGCTGCCGGGCAGGGGCGAGCCACTGGCGTTGTACGACTCGGCGCGGCAGGGTGTCCACCCGAGTGAGCCGACCGACGCGGGAAGCATGTACGTCTGCGGCATCACCCCGTACGACGCCACCCACCTCGGCCACGCCGCCACCATGATCACGTTCGACCTGGTGCAGCGGATGTGGCGCGACGCCGGCCGCCCGGTGCGCTACGTGCAGAACGTCACCGACATCGACGACCCACTGCTGGAGCGGGCCGCCCGCGACGGCGAGGACTGGGTGGTCCTGGCGATGCGCGAGACGGCGCTGTTCCGGGAGGACATGGAGGCGCTGCGGATCATCCCGCCGGCGCACTACGTGGGCGCTGTCGAGTCGATCCCGGACATCGCCGACAAGGTCGAGGTGCTGCTCAAGGACGGCGCCGCGTACCAGCTCGACGACGGCACCGGCGACGTCTACTTCGACATCTCCGCCACGCCCCGCTTCGGCTACGAGTCGAACCTGACCCGCGAGCAGATGCTGGAGATCTTCCCCGAGCGCGGCGGCGACCCCGACCGGGCCGGTAAGCGGGACCCACTGGACCCGCTGTTGTGGCGCGGCACCCGCGAGGGCGAGCCGTCCTGGCCGGGCGGCGAGCTGGGCCCGGGCCGCCCCGGTTGGCACATCGAGTGCGCTGTGATCGCGCTCAACCTGCTCGGCGACCGGATCGACGTGCAGGGCGGCGGCAACGACCTGCTGTTCCCGCACCACGAGGCCTCCGCGGCGCACGCCGAGCGGCTCACCGGCCAGGCGCCGTTCGCCGAGCACTACGTCCACGCCGGCATGATCGGTCTGGACGGCGAGAAGATGTCCAAGTCCCGCGGCAACCTGGTCTTCGTGTCGCGGCTGCGCGCCGACAAGGTCGACCCGATGGCGATCCGGCTGGCGTTGATCTCCGGGCACTACCGCAGCGACCGCACCTGGACCGACGACCTGCTGACCGCCGCGCACGAGCGCCTGGCCCGTTGGCGGCGGGCCGCCGCCGCGCCCGCCGGGCCGTCCGGGGCTGAGCTGCTGGCCGAGGTACGCGCACGCCTGGCCGACGACCTGGACACCCCCGGAGCGCTGGCCGCAGCCGACCGCTGGGCCGAGGCCACCCTCGCCGGTGCCACCGACGACCCCGAAGCGCCCGCCCTTTTCGCGAACAGTGTCGACGCCCTCCTGGGCATCCGCCTCTGACAGCCCACGCGCGTGGCGCCGTGCGCCCGCGTTGATCGACTCGGTTTTCAGCCGAGTCGATCAGACGGCTCAGTCGGGGCCGGGGCGCGCCCTCGATCGGGTCACGGAATGAACCTCACCTCGGGGAAGGACCGGCTCGGGCCGCTCAGCAGGTGGCCGCCCCGGTGCCGCAGGTGCAGGTCGAAGAATGCCAGCGGGTACGCCTGCCCGATGCGGACCGCGCGGGCGGGGTCGAGTGCGCCGACCCAGCCGGCGAGCTCCTCGTCGCTCATCCCGATGAGCCGTGCCAGCTGCGGTATCAGCCACTGGTTGTCGCCGTAGGACGAGTGGATCGCTTCGTCGGCCTGGACGTTGAGTCGCCATCCGCGTAGGTGCGTGAAGAACTCGGCGACGGCGGGCTCCGCGGCCTGGGTGAACTCCGCCGTCATCAGCATGAACGGCCGGTACAGGTCGACGGTGGGCAGCGGCTGGGACTGCATCGGGGCGTCCAGGCTCAGCCCCGCTCGGATCCGCCGGTCGGCGCCCATGGTCAGGGCCGTCGCGGTGCCGCCCTTCGACCAGCCGAACATGCCGATCCGGCTCAGGTCGAGGGCGGAGCCCAGCCCGGCCGGCAGCGGCGCGTGGTCGACGTCGGGGTTGCCCCCGGCGGCGAGGTCGGCGATCTGGTCGAGGACGAACCGGACGTCCCGGGTGTAGGTCCAGGGGGTGGCATCAAAGTCTTCTTCCTGGACGGTGACCCGGCCGTCGGGGAATTCGCCGAACCCGTCGTACGTATGGTCCACAGTGACCACCACGTACCCGTGGCTGGCGAGTTCCTGCACCACGATGGTGGTGTCCGAACGGTGGCTGCCGGCGCCGTGCGAGTACAGCACCACCGGCATCCGTCGACCGGAGTGCCGCACCGGGGCGCCCTCGTGCCCGGCCGTCAACGGCGCCAGCGCGGCGTGGGGGTCGAAGCCGGCGGAGTCCAGCAGCATGCGCATCGAGGCAGCTGTCATCCACGGGGAGCGTGGGTAGCGCCGCTCGTTGCGGGCGGGATACCAGACGCTGACCATCAGTTCCCGATACCGCCCCGGCCCGGCCAGCGGTTCCGGCCGCGACCGGTCGACCAGATGCAGCGGCACCACACCCACGCGGTACGGCCCGGTCGGCCGGGGGAGAGTGAGCCGGACCGGACCCGAATCGGCGGTGGCCGCCGTGGCACGGCCGGCAACGCCCATCGGTACGCCGACCCCGACCGCCAGCGCGGCTCCGACAAGGCAGCGACGCGTCATCCCCCGTGCACCAACAGGTTTCACGGTTGGCATTGGTCCTCCCCTGGTTGCCCGACGCCGGAACAGGACTGCCCGGCCGTCAATACACCCGCAGTATATATACTGAGTGTATAGTTGCAACGATGGCGGCACGAGAATTCCCAGAGCCCACCCCCTCGCCCGTCGCCCGTCGCCCCTCGCCCGTCGCCCCGCGCCCCGCGCCCCGCGATCTTGCAGTTTCTGTCCTGGCTAAAGGTGCAAAGCCGGGCATAAGTACGACCGAAAGTGCAAGATCGCCGGGCCGGGCCGGGCCGGGCCGGGCGGGGCCGGGCCGGGCGGGGCCGGGCGGGGCCGGGCGGGGCGGGGCGGGGCGGGGCAGGGGCGGGGGCAGGGGCCGCGAGGTGACCGTCAGCCCAGGACCAGGCCGGGGTCGGGTTCCGGGTCGGGGGTCGGGCCGGGGATCTTGTACTCCTCGGTGAGGGTGGTCATCGGGCCCGGCCAGGTCGCCTGGGACACCTCGATCGGCTTGCGGTGCGCGTCGTATGCGACGTGCAGCAGGTGCAGCACCGGGGTGTCCGGCCGGATCTGGAGGGTCTCGGCCTCCTCCCGGCTCGGCTGGCGGGCGCTGATCGTGTCGGTCGCCGAGACGTACCGCCGTCCGGTGGCTTCCTCGGCCTCCTGGTAGAGCGGCCGACCGAACGCCTCGGTGCGCTCCAGCGAGGTGCCGTCCGTGTCGCGGGGAAGGAACCAGGAGGCGCCCACCTCGACGGGGGAGTCGTCGGTGCGGACGAGGTGCCGGCGGCAGAGCAGGTTGGTGCCGTCGGCCACGCCGAAGGCGTCGGCCACCTCGGCGGGGGCGGGGGCGTGCCCCACGGAGACGAGCTGTTGGCGGTAACGGGCGGCCAGGTCGGTGTGGTAGCCGCGGAAGCCGCCGTACCGGCCTCGGGAGAGGCGGTTGAGGCGGCGGCGGGTGCCCCGGACGTACGTACCGGAGCCGGGTTTGGTGATCAGAATGCCCTCGACCCGCAGCTGGTCGACGGCGCGTTGCGCTGTCTGCTTGGCGACGCCGAACATCTCGGCGATGGCCGGAATGGACGGTAGCCGCTCGCCCGGCCCCCAGTCGCCGCGACGGACCTGGGCCTTGAGCTGCGCGGCGATCTGTCGGTGCGGGAACTCGGCGGCCCCGGGATTGATCTGCACACCCGCCTCCTTGATCACATCTAGGTTCCTAGGATGCCCTAGCAGGTGTGACGGCGCTACCCCGGACACGCGAAAACGGGCCTCCGGACCACAAAAGGTCCGAAGGCCCGCAGCGGGACAGTGCTACCAGGAGCCGGCGGTGGGGCCGGCCGAACCGCCCCGGCGGCGCAGGTACTTCTCGAACTCCTGGGCGATCTCGTCACCGGTCAACGGGGTGATCCCCTCGTCACCAACCCGTTCTTCCAGCTCGCGGACGTACTCGCCCAGCTCGGCGTCCTGCTCGGCGGCGCTGCGCACCCGCTGCTCCCACTCGGCGGACTCCTCGGCCAGGTCGGCCATCGGCACCGGCAGGTCGACGACCTCCTCGACCCGGTGCAGCAGGGCGAGGGTGGCCTTCGGGCAGGGCGGGTTGTTGGCGTAGTGCGGCACGTGCACCCAGAACGAGACGGCGTCCACCTCGGCGCGGGTGCAGGCGTCGTGCAGCACGCCGACGATGCCGGTCGGACCGTCGTACCGGGTGGGGGTGAGCTGGTAGCGCTCCGCGGCCTGCGCGTCGGAGGCGCTGCCGCTGATCGGCAGCGGTCGGGTGTACGGCACGTCGGCGAGCAACGCGCCGAGCAGCACCACCCGTTCCACCTCCAGGCTGTGGCAGATCTCCAGCACCTGCTCGCAGAACGTCCGCCAGCGCATGCTCGGCTCGATGCCGCGGATCAGCACCACGTCACGGTCGGTGCCCTCCGGGCTGGCCACCATGAACCGGGTCGTCGGCCACTCCACCCGCCGGGTCTCCCCGTCGGCCATGGTGATGGTGGGCCGGCTGACCTGAAAGTCGTAGAAGTCCTCCGGATCCAGCTCGGCGATCTGCCGGGCGTTCCAGACCTGCTCCAGGTGCTCGACCGCGGCGGTGGACGCGTCGGCGGCGTCATTCCAGCCCTCGAACGCGGCGATCGCCACCGGGGACCGCAGCACCGGCAGTCCGTCGAACTCGGTCACGCCGTCACCTCACCCTGCTCGTCGCGGCTGGCGCCGGGACCGCGCCCGGTCGTCATACCGTGTGGCACGGCGGCGTCCCTGTTGTCCTTCACGTCCGTCAGCCTACGTGCAGGGCGAGGGTGCGGCCCGTCGGCCGCGCCGGTCGGCCGCTCCGGCAGCAGGTCATACCCGAACGAACCAGACAGGGTGATCCCCGTGACACAATAGGGGATCGCTCGAGGATGGTCGTGGAGTCCGGCCGAATCGCACTAACCTGAACGGGTGCGGACTTCATTGATGGATGTGCTGGCTGATCGCATTCTCATCGCCGACGGCGCGATGGGCACGATGCTTCAGGCCGCGGACCTCACGCTCGACGACTTCGACGGGCTGGAGGGGTGCAACGAGATCCTCAACGTCACCCGCCCGGACGTGGTGCGCGGAGTGCACGACGCCTACCTGGCCGTCGGCGCCGACTGCGTGGAGACCAACACCTTCGGGGCCAACCTCGCCAACCTCGCCGAGTACGACATCCCGCACCGCATCCGCGAGTTGTCCGAGGCGGGCGCCCGGATCGCCCGGGAAGCCGCCGACGCGGCCAGCACCCCGGCGCGGCCCCGGTTCGTGCTCGGCTCGATCGGGCCGGGCACCAAGCTGCCCACCCTCGGGCACGCCGCCTACTCGACACTGCGCGACGCCTACCAGGAGAACGCAGCGGGTCTGATCGTCGGCGGCGCGGACGCGCTGATCATCGAGACCTGCCAGGACCTGCTCCAGGTCAAGGCGGCAGTGGTCGGGTCGAAGCGGGCGATGGCCGAGCTGGGCCAGTCGGTGCCGATCATCTGTCACGTGGCCGTGGAGACCACCGGCACCATGCTGGTCGGCAGCGAGATCGGGGCGGCTCTCGCCGCGATCGAGCCGCTCGGCGTGGACCTGATCGGGCTCAACTGCTCGACCGGCCCGGCCGAGATGAGCGAGCACCTGCGCTACCTGTCGCAGCACTCCCGCATCCCGCTGTCGGTGATGCCGAACGCCGGCCTGCCGGTGCTGACAGCCGACGGGGCGTACTTCCCGCTGACTCCCGTGGAGCTGGCCGAGGCCCTGGAGCGGTTCATCACCGAGTACGGCGTGGGGCTGGTCGGCGGCTGCTGCGGCACCACCCCGGAACACATCCGGGTGCTGGCCGAGCGGCTGCACGGCGTCACCGCCACGGCCCGCGAGCCCCGGCACGAGGCGGGCGTCTCCTCGGTCTACCACCCGGTGCCGTTCGCCCAGGACGCGTCGGTGCTGATGGTGGGGGAGCGGACCAACGCCAACGGCTCGAAGGCGTTCCGGGAGGCGATGCTCGCCGGCGACTGGCGGGCCTGTGTGGAGATCGCCCGCAGTCAGGCGCGCGACGGCTCGCACCTGCTCGACCTGTGCGTGGACTACGTCGGCCGCGACGGCACGCAGGACATGCGGGAGTTGGCCGGCCGGTTCGCCACCGCGTCCACCCTGCCGATCATGTTGGACTCCACCGAGCCGAACGTGGTGGAGGCCGGGTTGGAGATGCTCGGCGGTCGCTGCGTGGTCAACTCGGTGAACTTCGAGGACGGTGACGGCCCCGAATCCCGGTACGCCCGGGTGATGCCGATCGTTCGCGAGCACGGCGCGGCGGTGGTGGCGCTGCTCATCGACGAGGAGGGGCAGGCCCGTACCCAGGAGTGGAAGGTCCGGGTCGCAGCCCGGCTGATCGACGACCTGACCGGCCGGTGGGGCGTGGACCGCTCCGACATCCTGATCGACGCGCTGACCTTCCCGATCGCCACCGGCCAGGAGGAGACCCGCCGCGACGGCATCGAGACGATCGAGGCGATCCGGGAGATCTCCCGCCGCTACCCCGGTGTCAACTTCACCCTGGGCATCTCGAACATCTCCTTCGGGCTCAACCCGGCGGCCCGGCAGGTGCTCAACTCGGTGTTCCTGCACGAGTGCGTGCAGGCCGGCCTGACCTCGGCGATCGTGCACGCCAGCAAGATCCTGCCGATGTCGAAGATCCCCGACGCGCAGCGCGAGGTCGCCCTGGACCTGGTGTACGACAGGCGTCGCGAGGGGTACGACCCGGTGCAGCGTTTCCTGGAGCTGTTCGAGGGCGTCGACGTGACAAGCGCCCGGGCCACCCGCGCCCAGGAGCTGGCCGCGCTTCCGTTGGACGAGCGGCTCAAGCGGCGGATCATCGACGGTGAGCGCAACGGCCTGGAGGCCGACCTGGACGAGGCGATGGCCGGCGGCCGGTCGCCGTTGTCGATCATCAATGACATCCTGCTGGACGGCATGAAGGTGGTCGGTGAGCTGTTCGGCTCCGGCCAGATGCAGTTGCCGTTCGTGCTCCAGTCCGCCGAGGTGATGAAGACCGCGGTGGCCTACCTCGAACCGCACATGGAGACCATCGAGGACGGCGGCAAGGGCCGCATCGTGCTCGCCACAGTGCGCGGCGACGTGCACGACATCGGCAAGAACCTTGTCGACATCATCCTGTCCAACAACGGCTACGAGGTGGTGAACATCGGCATCAAGCAGCCGATCAGCGCCATCCTGGACGCCGCCGAGCAGCACCGTGCCGACGCGATCGGCATGTCCGGGCTGCTGGTGAAGAGCACTGTCATCATGAAGGAGAACCTGGCCGAGATGGCTACGCGCGGGGTCGCGGAGCGCTGGCCGGTCCTGCTGGGTGGGGCGGCGCTGACCCGGGCGTACGTCGAGGACGACCTGCGGTCGACGTTCCCCGGGCAGGTGCACTACGCGCGGGACGCGTTCGAGGGTCTGTCCCTGATGGACCGGGTGATGACCGCCAAGCGCGGCGGCGCCCCGGTGATCGACCCGGAGCGGGAGGCGGCTCTCGCGGCTCGGCGGGCGCGCCGGGAACGTCAGCGCTCGATGGTCACCACGTCGCTGCCCGAGCTGCACGACTCGTCGGTCCGCTCCGACGTGGCCGCCGACGTGGCGGTGCCCACCCCGCCGTTCTTCGGCACCCGCGTCGTCAAGGGTGTGCCGATGGCGGACTACGCGGCGCTGCTCGACGAGCGGGCCACCTTCTCCGGGCAGTGGGGGCTGCGCGGCGCCCGGGGTGGCAGCGGACTTTCCTACGAGGAGCTGGTCGAGACCGAGGGCCGACCGCGCCTGCGGTACTGGCTGGACCGGCTGATCGCCGACCAGGTCCTTGAGGCAGCCGTGGTGTACGGCTACTTTCCCGCGTACTCCGAAGGCAATGACCTGGTGGTGCTCGACGAGAACGGGCACGCGGAGCGCGCCCGGTTCTCGTTCCCCCGGCAGCGGCAGGAGCGGCGGCTCTGCCTGGCGGACTTCTTCAGGCCCCAGGGCGACCAGCTCGATGTGGTCGCGTTGCAACTGGTCACCGTCGGCCAGCCGGTCAGCGAGTACGCGGCGAAGCTGTTCGCCCGCAACGAGTACCGCGACTACCTGGAGGTGCACGGCCTCTCCGTGCAGCTCACCGAGGCGCTCGCCGAATACTGGCACCAGCGCATCCGTGCCGAGATGACCCTGCCCGACGGTCGTCCGCTGGGGCACGACGACCCGGCGGACCTGGCCGGCATCCTGCACAACGACTACCGGGGCTGCCGGTACGCGTTCGGCTACCCGGCCTGCCCCGACCTGGAGGACCGGGCGAAGATCATGGATCTGCTCGGCGCGGACCGGATCGGGGTCGAGCTGTCCGAGGAGTTCCAGCTGATGCCGGAGCAGGCCACCGACGCGATCGTGGTCCACCACCCGGAGGCCAACTACTTCAACGCCAAGTGACGGGCGCAGGTGCCCTCAACTGCACCTGAGGTCGTCCGGGAGGCTGCTGAACCCTGAACAGGGCCCGGCGGTAGCCGGCGGACGGCCCTTCTCCTGCGACCTGTGCACCCACGCCATGATCTTCGCGAGCATCTTGGAAACGAAGGTACCGATGGCCGTGTTGGTCTAGCGCCCTTCGCCAGGCTGGGGGTGGACGTTGTTGCACAGTGGAGTTCGGCTGGTGACGGTTTCCGGTGAGGGGAGTGGACGTGATCAGCGAACGACTGCGTCAGGAGCTGCAACGGCAGCCTCGGTGGTGGCCTTGGGCGACGCTCGTGTCCGCGGGGTGCACGTTCGCTTCACTGCTGATCAGCGATCCTAGTCACCGGTTCGGCGGTGAGGTGCTGTACGTCGTTGTCCTGGCTGGGTCCGGTGCGCTGGTCGCCCTGTCGATTGTCCTGCTGGTTCTGCGGAGTCGGACCGGCGGGGTGTCCCGCGGGTCCTGATACCCGATCTGCGAGGAGGCCCTGACGCCAGGAAGCGCAGCTGGCATGAGTCGGAACGGTCGGTGGTTACGATCCGGACATGTTCCGTGCGGCGCGGCCTGACGACTTCACGCAGATCATTCGCCTCTACCGGCAGTTGAACCCGGACGATCCGGTGCTGGAGGACGGCTCCGACGTGGACGCCTTCCAACGGATCCTCGGTTCACCCGGGCTGCGTCTGTTCGTCCTCGATCTGGACGGGATTGTCGTCGCCACCACGTACCTCAATGTGATCCCCAACCTCAGCCGGTCGGCGTCGCCGTATGCCGTCATCGAGAACGTCGTCGTCGAGGAGTCGCGGCGGGGCAACTCCTTACGGGCGAGTGCCTGATGCCAGGGAGTGCCTCCGACTAGGTCACCCGGCAGGGTCGTGGGTCCGCTGACTGCGCTCCGGGATGCGTGACGGCGGTGCATGGCAGCGGTAGCGTGGCAGGTGGGGGCCCGCCGGCGTAGAGGCCGGCGGTGCTGCCGCCCAGTCCTCTACCTGGGAGCGGCACCATGGCACCACACGTCGACCCGCGCTTCGGCGCGGCCCTTCGCGAACTCCGAGAACGCCGCGGTTTGTCTCTGCGCGCACTCGGTGACCTCGCCCACCGCGGTAAGAGCCACCTTCAGCAGCTCGAGGCCGGCGCCAAAGCGGCCACCGCCGACACCGCCCGCCATCTCGACCAGGTTCTCAATGCCGGCGGTGCTCTCGTCGGCCTCGTCAACGCGCCCGTCGACCACGCGGCCGAGGCCGACGAACTGCGCCTGCGGGTTGCTGCCAGCGACGTCGGCGCCGACACTTTGGACGGCATCGAGCAAGGCGTCGATGACCTGGCGAGCGCCTACCCGACCACCGCGCCCGACCAGCTGCTGCCGATGGTGCGCCGGCACCTGGCCTACGTGGTCAGGCTCCTCGACGGACGGGTCACTCTCGCCCAGCAGCGGCGTTTGGTCGTCGCAGGCGGTTGGCTGGCGGTCCTACGCGCCACCGTGCACATCGACCTGCAGCAGCCGACCGCAGCGACGGCGCACTTGCGGGCAGCCGCCGATCTCGCCGGCCACGCCCAACACCCTGAGATCCGGGGATGGTGCCTCGAAACCAGGGCGTGGGAGGTGCTCACCCGTGGCGACTATCAGTACGCCGTTGACCTGTCCCGGCAAGCGCAGCAGGTGGCACCGAACGGCAGCTCCGCACACATCCAGGCCACAGCGCAGGAGGCCCGGGCCCACGCGCGGATGGGTGACGTGAGGGAGACTCGGCGGGTCCTGGGCCGGCTTGACCGGCTTGTGGCGAACCTCCCCGTGCCGGAGCAGGCCGAGCACCACTACCGGTACGACCCGGCGAAGGCCGCGGCCTACACGGCTACCACCCTGGCGTGGGCCGGTGATCCGAGTGCGGAGCAGGTCGCCCGGTCGGTGCTGCGCGAGCTTGACCCGGTGGGGGACGGCGGTGCCCGACCCCGCCGGTCGGCATCCGCCCGTCTCGACCTCGGGCTGGCCTTGATCGCCGCGGGTCGGCCGGATGAGGCGGGTGCCGTCGCTACCGAAGCCGTCACCTCGGGACGGGTAGTTCCGTCGAACTGGTGGCGGGCACGGGAAGTCCTCGCCCGGGTAGAGCACGCTGGCGCGCCCGAAGCCGCCGGCCTGCGCGAAGCATGTGAGGAATTCGGCCCCAGTCGACGTCCGGCAGCAGCGGACACGACGGCCGGTTAGCGGACAGTCACGTTCTGGATCAGGCCCCCCGCGCGGGTGACGCTGTCTTCGTAGGCGGACGCAACCCCCGGCGACACCAGTAACACCGGCGGTCCGCGCCCCCACGCGAGGGGAGGGCGCTCATGGGCAAGATAATCGGATTCTGGCGCCGGCTCGTCGACGGGCCGTCAACGCCGCCCGCCGAACCTGCAGGGCCGCGCCACCAGGAACGCGAGCAGGCTGCCGCGAAGGATCGACTGCTGATCCAGGCTCGCCGCCGTGCCGCCGAGCATCGTTACGACGGGCTGAACCGGTGACCGCCCGGACGATGCCCGCCCAGGGCACCCGGCTGTCGGTCCGACCCGGGGAGTGGCAGATCCGACCCGGGCAGCCCGGCCACACCTACCACGACATCCGGGTCGTGTCTGTCCACGATTCTGACGACCCCGCGTATGCCTGGGTGTACGGCCACGGGTTGGAGTGCGCGTGGGAGTCCGCCGACTGCACGGCGCCGTTCTGCTGGGAGCTACTGGTCAACGTGGACGTCCTGGTCGCCACGGCAGCGGGGGAGCGCTCGTGATCGCCCGGACCTTGACCCGGCCGGCGACGCAGCCTCATCGAGTACCAGGCGGTAGACGGCCGCTGCCCGCGCCGCGGAAAGTGGGCCGAGTCGCTCGGGCAGCTCGTCGCCCGCGACCTACTGCTTCCCAGACAACCCGCGCGTCGGCAGCGAGATGACGACCCACCTCCCGGTCACGCCGGCCTGGATGTGCGGCGGCTGCGGTGCCGACTGGCCCTGTGCGACCCGTCGGCGCGAGCTGCTGGCCGAGTATCACCGTGCCCCGGTGTCACTTGCCCTCTACCTGGCCGCCCACCTCGTCGACGCCGCGCAGGACCTTGCCCACGTTCCCGCCGGGCACCTGCATTACCGCATTCTCGGATGGACCCGATGAGCATCCTGCGGCCGGGCGACGAAAAGTTCCACTACAGCGACGGCTCCCACAGGTGGATCCCGCCGGACCCGCACTACGACCAAGAGGTCTGGGACGAGCAGGTCCGCCAGCACAAGAACGGCCACCTCAGGAACGAGCGCCCGAAGGTCCGCATCCAACGTCTCGTCTGACGGCCAGCACCACAGCAACGAAGTACAGCAACTGTGCTAGCGCCGAGATCGATGGTCAGCCTGACGCGCTCGCTCTGATGAAAATAACCCGGCTCAGGAAGGGCTCACCCTGATGCTTGGGGCCCCAGACAACTGACCGCCTCAGACCTTTGTGTTCGCCACGACCCGATCAAGGACGAGGCGGCCCATGTCGTACATGACGGGGTTGGTCTCGACGTAGTACCAGATCGCACCGAGAGCTTGTTCGAAGCTCCATGCCTTACTGCGCTCCCACTCCAGGTCGTCGCAACCCAGCTCGTCACGGAACACCGCTCGGGAGGCATCGTCGAAGAAGTACCAGCCACACATGGCATCGAGGGCGGGATCGGCCGGTGCGAAGTCGCCGGTGTCGAGCACACCCACCAGCCGGCCGTCGGCCACCAACACGTTCAACGGCTGCAGATCGCCATGGGACATGACGTCGGCCGACGTGTGCGGAAGCTCTCGGAAATGACTCCACAGACGCCGAAGCATCGGGACGTCGAGCAGACCCTGGCTCTTCTCAAAACACTCCTCGACCCACTCGTCGTGGTCGGGTAGCTCGCCGCCACGGTTGTCGCCCTGGAACCGGCGACCCTCGGTATCGGCGGCCCGAAGCGCGCTGATCAAGGAGGCCAGGTCACGGGCGAGTCCCACGGACCCGTCGATGTCAACGGGGGCGATGCTCCCCGGCACCCACGACTGCACCGACCACGGCAGCGGGTAATTCTTTCCCGGGGCTCCGATCGCAATCGGCAGGGGAGCCGGGAAGGGGCTGTGTTCGGCGAAGCGCCGGGCGGCCTCGGCCTCGCGCTCGAGGAGTTCAGCGGCCACGCTGACATCGCGTGACCGCAGCAGGAATCGGGCCGCCACATCGTCGCCGATGCGGAAGATGGCGTTCACGGTGCCGTTCGACTCGACGCGCCGGACCGGCGCCGTCTCCCACTGAGGAAACTGGCTGGCGATCAGCTCTCGGACGGAGTCGTCGCTGATGGCGATCTCATCGTCATGCATGGCCATGCGGAAAATCCCCGATCCTGGTCGGTTAGACGGCGCACGTTAGTCGATCACACTATCGGTCAGGCATGGTCAGCCCTCGACGACGGAGCAGAATGTCGAGAGCGGCCACGTGGCTCCGTCTCGGGGGAGGATGCGGTCGCTGGGACCGCACCGGAGCAGGGAGATCCAGCATGGCGATCCAGCGGATGGACAACGTCCTCATCGTTGTCGAGGACGAGCTGGCGAGGTTCCACCGGCCGACGGCGATCAGCGGGGAACCGAAGGACGCGCCGGCCAACACGCTGGGCATTCGACGGATCATGTTCGCCGTCGACGACATCGAGGGCGTGATCACCCGGCTGCGCGGTCACGGCGCCGAACTCGTGGGGTCGTTGGAGCGGTACGAGGACGTCTACCGGCTCTGCTACGTCCGCGGCCCCGAGGGCATCATCGTCGGCCTGGCCGAACAGCTCCGCTGACGGCCGCCGCAGCTCGGTCCCACCCGCAACGTCGGGATGTAGGGGCCTCGTGGGCGGCGGAGATCACCACATCCCTGTAGTAGTGCGGATCTTGGGGTGCGCTAGGACCCCGAGCCGCGCGGGAAGGTTTCGCGTAGGGCCGGGTCCAGCGGGCGACCGCTCGTGGGTTCGATGAACAGGTCGGCGAGCAGGAGGTCGGCGAGGTAGCTGGGGTTCACCCCCGATTCCTTGCGGCCGATGGCCTGTAGCGCGCCACCCAGTCGCAGGGCGGCCTTCGCGGCGCCGGACGGCATCCGCGCGACCCGGCGGCGCCGACCGACAGCCTCTGCGATGCGCCCGATCATGTCGGTCCAGGTGAGGTTCTCGTCGGCGACCGGGATGTCCGCTCCGCTGGCCTGCTCCAGGGCGTCGACCGCGACCTCGGCCACGCTGCGGGCGGAGGCCGCGGCGCTGCCGCCGGTCGGGGCGACCAGCGGGGTACGCGAGCGGGCCCACCGGTCCAGCGGACCGGCCCAGTTGGGCAGTCGGTCGCCGGCCCGACCGAAGACGAAGGGCAGTTCGAGTACGGCGACCGGCAGGCCCTCGCCGGCGGCCGCCCGCCCCTCCTGGGCCTGCTCCAGGCGGCACCGGATGTACGTGTGGCGTTCGGCGAGGCGCCACTGCGGGTGGAGCCGGTCGAAGTAGGTGTAGTAGGAGCCCATCACGACGCCCCGGGTGAGACCTTCGAGGCGGGCGGCGGTGAACAGTCGTACCACCGGGTCGACGTTGTCACTGCGGAACTCGGGATAGATCGGTTTGGGCAGAGGCCGTTGCTCCTCGGTGCGGGTGGCGTACACGACGCCGTCGTGACCGGCGAGCAACGGCCGCAGGTCCTCGATCGAGGCGGACCCGACATCGAGCAGATGGTCGACGCCCGGCTGGGCGGTACGCGCCACAGTGGTTGCTGCATGGCCACGCTCCCGAAGAACGTCCACGACGTGAGCGCCGATCAGGCCACTGCCACCCACCACAAGAATTCGCACGGTGCATCGTCCACTCTGGAACCGGCCCTTTGTCAAGCCGCAGAGGCTGCGGCAACGGCGCGGCTCGACCAGAATGGCACCCGCCCCAGCAGCTGCCACCTCGCCGCGGCGCAGGTTGACAACGGGCGAGGATGGCGTCCGCAACCCCGACATTCGCCTAGGTTCGAGGTACGGAACACCATCGCTGTGAAACGGGGTTGAGGATGCCGGAACCGCGCGCCTTCTGGCTGGACGAGCAGTTCGACCGCGAGCACGGCACCGACGGGCGCGGCCGGTACGAGGCCGAGGTGTTTCGTCGGATCGACGAGTTCGCCGACTCCTGGGATGACTTCGCGCCCGTGGCGTTCGCGGTGACCGCCTGGCGGCTCGCCACCGAGCTGACGCCGGGCTTCGTTCGCTGGCACCGGCGGATCATCTCGGCTACCTGCGCGCGCAGCCCGTGGGACGGCAGCCTGGTCTGCGCGGTGACAGTGGCCTCCCGTTGGCCGGCCGAGCTGACCTGGACCAGGCAGTGGCAGCGCGACCGTGGTTGGCAGAACTGGCCCCAGATGTTCGGCCAGTTCACCACACCCACCGAGCAGGACCAGACGCGCCGCCCGCATCTGCGCGCGATGCTCCAGGTGGAGGCGCCGGTGCCGCTCGACGACCTGCCGCCGACGCCGGCCGGTCCGGACGACGAGGTCGCCGTAGCGGCGCGCCGGGCCGTGGCGGTGCTGGCCCGGGAACTCAACGACCTTCTCGCGCCGATGATCGGGCAGCTCGACGCCGGGGTGCCGGCGGACTCCTGAAAAGCCCGCCGGCCGGTAGGGTCGTCGGCGTGGATTCCGACGACATCGCCGCCCGGCTCGGGGTGCCCGTCGAGGAGGTCGACCGCGTGCACCGGCTCGCCGGTGACAAGCCGTCAGCCCCGTTGCCCGCCAAGGCCGACGCGCCCGCGCTCCTCGACCGGCTCGCCGTGCCGCCGGACGACGTCGCCGAGGTCATGGCGGGCTGGCCCGACCCGGACTCTCCGCTCTGGACCCCGGAGCTGCGCTGGCTGCTCGACCGCTCGATCGCCCTGGTCCGCGCCGACCTCGGGGGCTACGAGTGGCTCTCGCCCGGCCCGGAGTTGCCGCGAGAGCGCGGGCTCGCGTGGCGACACCTCTACGTGTACGCGTACCTGGCTCTGGTCGACGTGGTGAGCGCGTACCACAGCGACCACGGCGTCCCCGAGGCCGTGACCTGGGTGACCCTGGCCGACCTTGGCCGCAACCTCGCCATCGACCGACGGATGCGCGGCGAGGGGTGGCCGATCATGCAGAGCTGGCTGACGCTGCACTCGCGCGGCAGCGTCTACGAGCTTGGCCGGCTACAGCACCAGCGTGGCGACGGCGCCATCGGCCTGCACGTCCCCGATTCGGGGCCGTTGACCCCGGAGGCGGTCGCGGCGTCCCTCGACGAGGCCCGCGCGTTCTTCCCGCGGCATTTCCCGGACGAGCGCTACACCGCGTTCTCCTGCGCCTCGTGGCTGCTCGACCCGCAGCTGCGGGAATACCTTCCCGAGGCCTCCAACATCGTGCGGTTCCAGCGCCGCTTCGAGCTGGAGCCCTACGACGAGTCGGCGGGGCCGGACGCCGACATCGAGGTGCTGCGGTTCGGGTTCCGGACCCTGACCACGCCGCTCGACGAGCTGCCGCGCCGCACGGCGCTCCAGCGTGCGATCATCGACCACCTGCGGGCCGGCGGCCACTGGCACTGGCGCCACGGCCGCTTCCCGGTCTAGGCACCCGCGTCCCACCACGCGCCGTTGGCGGCCGCCTGGCCCGCCGGTTCGATGACCTCCCACACCTCCGCGATGAATCCGTCGGCGATCCGCAGGACGTCGACGACCACGATTTCCGGCCCCGCGTCGGGGAGTCGGCGTCGCGAGTGCACCACGACGTGGTCACCGTCGGCCAGCAGGTGCAGGATGTCGACCCGCATGCCGGCGGTCGGGCCCAGCGCGGCGCGGACCGCGGCGAGCCACTGCGCCCTCGTCGAGGTCGTCGAATCCGACCGGTGATGGGTGAAGTCCTCGCTCAGGTACGAGGCGAGCGTGTCGACGTCGCCGGCGTCGACCAGCCCCGCCAACGCACGTCCGACGATGCTCTTGTTCTCGGTGGTCATGGCCGCAAGTGTTTCCCCGGCCCGGGAGCCTGTCGATGACATCGCACTTCATGGCGTTCCGAGCGACGATGAGTAGGCTCATGATCGTGTATGCGGTCGGGGAACTCCTGCGGCAGTGGCGCAAGCGCCGGGGGCTCAGCCAACTCGACCTGGCGATCGCCGCGGATGTCTCGGCTCGGCACGTCAGCCTGGTCGAGACCGGTAAGTCCACGCCGAGCGCCGACATGATCCTCCGGCTCGCCGACCAACTCCACGTGCCGTTGCGTGATCGCAACCAGCTGTTGCTCGCCGCCGGCTTCGCGCCCCGGTACGCGCAGCGCCCGCTTGACGACGCCGCCCTGTCGGGCGCCCTCGACGCGGTCCGCAGGGTGCTCCGGGCGCACGAGCCGTATCCGGCGCTGGTCTTCGACCGCCGGTGGAACATCGTGCTGACCAACCGCGCGGTCGACCCGTTCTTCGCGTACGCGGCGCCCGAGCTGTTGCGGCCGCCGGTGAACCTGGTTCGGCTGGGCCTGCACCCGCGGGGGCTCGCCCCCCTGGTCGTCAACCTGGCGGACGTGCGGGCGGTGTTCCGCAGTCGGATCTCGCGCCAGCTCGCCGCCGCCCCCGACGCGGAACTCGCGGCGCTCTACGAAGAACTGCTGAACCCGCTGCCCGAGGAGCCGCCGGCCCAACGGGTCGACGCCGACGTGGTGATCCCGATGATCCTGCGGATCGGTGGACGCGAGCTGCGGCTGTTCTCGACCATCACCACGTTCGGCACCCCGATGGACATCAGCATCGAGGAGATCGCTGTGGAGTCCTACTACCCGGCGGACCAGCAGAGCGCCGCCTACTTCACGCGGTAGGGCCCGGCCTGGTCACCGCCCAGGCCGGGCCCACCACGTGCGCGTCAGCCGGTGGTCAGGACGAACCTCTCCCAGGACCCGACCGACGCCCGGTTGGCGATCAGTGATCCGGCCCCGGCGTTCTCGGCGGCCACGATCTGGTTGTTGATCGTGGCCCGCAGGCTGACCGTTCCGTCGGAGTTGTTGATGATCTGGAACGTCTCCCACGGTCCGATCGCCGTGCGGTTCGCGATCAACGGTTCCGCTCCCGCGTTCTCGGCGGCGACGTACAGCCCGTTGGCGCGGGACCGCAGGGCGATGTTGCCGTTGCCGGCGTCCACCCGGTCGAACTGCTCGGTCGTGCCGACGCTGGCCTTGTTCGCGATCAGCGCGGTGCTGCCGACCGCCGACACGTACTGGTTGTTGACCTGCGCCCGCAGCGTGGTCACCGGGGTGCCGCTGCTGGTGCCGGTGGTGAAGGTGAACGCGTCGACGTCGAACAGGTTGCCCGAGCCGCCCTTGAAGACCAGGTACAGCGTGGTCGTCGAGGAGGGCGGGTTGCTGATGGCGGTGGAGACGTCGACGAAGGTCTCCCAGCTACCGGTCACCGGCACCGTGGCGGTGCCCAGCAGGGTGCCGGTGGCGGACCCGGCGCGTACCTCGATGGTGCCGCCGGCGCCGGCCGAGGAGACCCGCGCGGTGAACCGGTTCGCGTTGGACAGGTTGTACGGCTGGTAGGAGATCCAGTCGTTGTTCTCGATGAACCCGGCCGTACGGCCGCCCTCGGCGTTGGTGTGGTCGGTGGCCTGGACACCGGACTGGGCGCTGAAGTGCTCACCCTGGCGGTGCTTCGGTTGCAGCGTCTTGATGCTGTGCGTGGTGAGCCCACCGTTGTCGGTGTACGCGGCGTCGAAGACCCCGTAGATGTTGGCCGCCGCGTCATGCTCACCGTCCGTCGGGACGGTGATCGTGCCGCTGCACCCGGTCTTCGAGGTGATCTGGTGTGCGTGGCTGTCGTGGCCCAGCGCGTACGTCAGGCTCACCTTGGAGCAGTCGATCGTGCCGTCCTGCGGGTCGCTCACCGAGATCTGGTACGGCACCGTGTCACCGAAGGTGAACAGCTGTCCGTCGGTGGGCGAGGTGAGCGACACCGTCGGTGCGGTGTTGCCCACTGTGACGATCAGGCTCGCCGTGCCGGACAGGCCGGTCGGGTCGGTGACCTTCAGGGTGGGGCTGTAGCTGCCGTTCGTGGTGTACGTCTTGGTGGGGTTGGCCGCCGTCGACGTGGTGCCGTCGCCGAAGGTCCACAGGTAGCTGAGCGCGCCGCCCTCGGGGTCGGAGCTTCCGGCCGACGAGAAGTTGACAGTCAACGGGTTGGCCCCCGACGTGGGGTTCGCCGAGGCGACCGCGATCGGGCTGCGGTTGCCACCACCGATGTACTCGATCCGGAAGAGCGCCTGGTTGTTCGAGCCGGTGCCGTAGTCCAGCACGTACAGGGCGCCGTCCGGGCCGAAGGCCATGTCCATGACCTGGGTGCCGGTCCACGGGAAGTTGGAGATCTCCCCGCGCGAGCCGTCCGAGTTGACAGCGATGGCCTTGATCCAGCGGCGGCCGTACTCACCGGCGAAGAACTGACCGTTCAGCGAGGCCGGGAACTTGATGCTGGAGTTCAGCGAGGCGTCGTACCGGTAGACCGGCCCGCCCATCGGCGACTCCGAGCCGCTGCCGAACTCCGACGGCGAACCGGAGTCGCCCGCGTACTTGATCCAGGCCGGCTTCGCCGCGGGCAACGTGCCGAGCCCGGTGTTGCGGAACGAGTTGTTGGTCGGCCCGCCCGTGCAGTTGTACTTCGACTGCGACGGCCCGGACGGGAAGGTGTATTCATTGTATGTTTCCGTGCTGGTGTTGCTGCCGGTGCAGTACGGCCAGCCGTAGTTGCCGGGTGCCGCGATGCGGTTGAACTCGACCTGACCGGAGGGGCCACGGCTGGAGTTCGTGGACCCGGAGTCGGGGCCGTAGTCGCCGAGGTAGACGACACCGGTCGCCTTGTCGACGCTCATCCGGAACGGGTTGCGCAGACCCATGGCGTAGATCTCCGGGCGGGTGCCCGACGTGCCGGGCGCGAACAGGTTGCCCGACGGGATCGTGTACGTGCCGTCCGCCTGCGGCTTGATCCGCAGCACCTTGCCCCGCAGGTCGTTGGTGTTGGCCGACGAGCGCTGGGCGTCGAACTGCGGGTTGCGGTTGGTCTGTTCGTCGATTGGCGCGTAGCCGGACGACTCGAACGGGTTGGTGTCGTCGCCGGTGGTCAGGTACAGGTTGCCGGCGCCGTCGAAGTCCAGGTCACCGCCGACGTGGCAGCACTGCCCACGGTCGTTGGCCACCTGGAGCACGATCTTCTCGCTGCCCAGGTTGAGCGTCTCGTCGCTGTTGAGGGTGAACCGGGACAGTCGCAGGTGCCCCTTCCACCGGTCCCAGTCGGACTGCGAGCCGGTGGTCGGGGCGTCCCCGGACGGGGTGCTGAGAGTGGGGGAGTAGTACAGGTAGATCCACCGGTTGCTGGCGAAGTTGGGGTCGACGGCGACGCCCTGCAACCCCTCCTCGTCGTGGGTGTAGACCGACAGGGTGCCGGAGACCTTGGTGTTGCCGGCCACGTCGGTCACCCGTAGGACACCATTGCGGGCGGTGTGCAGCACCGAGCGGTTGGGCAGAACGGCCAGGGACATGGCCTCACCCAGCTCGCCCGAGCCGGTGGCGAGCTTGACCTGCTGATAGTCGGAGGCGGGGATCACCGCAGCCTGTGCGGTGGACGGTGCAGCCACAGCGAGGGCCGCGCTCGCGACGGTGAGAACCGCCGCGAAGAGCGCCCGGGGCCAGCGCCGGGGGTACGAGAGCATGATCGTCCTTTCTCGACGATCGGTGGACGGGCGCGCGGGGGCGCGCCACGACCAGGTGGGGGTGGTGGAGAACGAGCGGGGGGACCGGGTCAGTTGGTGGTGACCAGGTCGAACTTCTCCCACTGACCGATGGCGGTCCGGTTGGCGATCAGCGGGGACGCGCCCGCGTTGTCGGCGGCGACGTAGCGGTTGTTCACAGTGGCCCGCAGGCTCACCGTGCCGTCGGAGTTGCGGACCAGCTGGAACGTCTCCCAGGCGCCGGCGGTGGCCCGGTTGGCGATCAGCGCGGCGGCCCCGGCGTTCTCGGCCGCGACGAACTGCCCGTTGCTCTTGGCGCGTACCGCCACGTTGCCGTTGGCGAGGTTGACCAGGTCGAACCGCTCGCTGGTGCCGACGGAGGTCTTGTTGGCGATCAGCGCGGTGGTGGCGTTGGGCGCGCTGACGTACTGGTTGTTGGCGCGGGCCCGCAGGGTGGAACCGCTGGCGGTGGGCGGCGGGGTCGTCGTGCGCGGCGAGCAGTCGGCCGTCACGGAGCCCGCAGCGACCTGGAGGCCGCCGAGCAGCATCCGGGTGAAGTTCGGGTCGGTGTACGACGCCTCGGTGTGCCCGAGGCCCGTGTACCAGGCACGCCCGCCGCCGTACGCCTTGCACCAGGTGATCGGGTGGTCGCCGCTCATGTTGCCGCCGCTGTAGGACGACTCGTCGAGGCTGGCCAGCACCCGCGCGCTGGACCGGGGGTTGGTGCGGTAGTTGTACCACTCGTCGGAGCGGACCCAGGTGGTGCCGAGGTGGGCGGTCGACGGGTTGGTCTGGTCCTCGATCTTCACGGTCGCCGTCTGGATCGCCGGGTGCGAGTCGAACCACGCTCCGACCAGCGAGCCGTACCACGGCCAGCTGTACTCGGTGTCGGCCGCGGCGTGCACGCCGACGTAGCCACCACCGGCGGCGATGTACGACTCGAACGCGCTCTGCTGACTGGCGTTGAGGACGTCGCCGGTCGTCGACATGAAGACCACCGCCTGGTATTGGGCCAGGTTGGAGGTGGTGAACTGGGCGGCGTCCTCGGTCGAGGTGACGGTGAACCCGTTGGCGGAGCCGAGCTGCTGGATCGCGGCGATCCCGTTGGGAATGGACGAGTGCCGGAAGCCGGCGGTCTTACTGAACACCAGCACCTTGGTCAGGGGTGCCGCCGAGGCGGGGGTCGGCAGGGCGACCAGGCTGGCCAGCATGACGGCCAAACCGGTGACGAGTGCCAACAGGCGGGGACGGGAACGCATGGTCTTGCTCCTCTGCTGAGCGTCGACCTCAGGCCGTGCATGTGAGCAGGCCAGGGGTCGCGATGGCGGTGGTGCGGAAGCCGGGCCGCCGACGCTCGGCTGAGGTGGTGCGGGGTGGTGGGGATGGGTTCGGTGAGACCAGTCGACGAAGCAGACCACCACTGTGGATGGTCACATTTCATCGACTGGCATCGTTGACGCAGTAAACCTCCGATGTCTGGCCCCGTCAAGCCCACGGGCCCCGGCCCGGGTGACGGCGAGGCTTCAGCCGCTCAGCGCACCGGGTCCGCTGCGAGAGCGCGCCAGTTCAGGCGGTCCCGGTAGCGGTGTCGCAGGACGAACCAGCTGACCGAGAACGGGATGGCCCCCATGGCCACCACGCCCAGGACGTCCGCGCCGACCACGTCGAAGACCGCCCCGACGTCGCCGAACAGCTGAGCGACCGTCTGGAAGGCGACGTGCAGGCCGATGCCGGCCCAGATGTCGCCGGTGGCGGCGCGGAAGGCCCCCAGCAGCAGCGCGAAGACGAGGAAGAGCGCCAGTCGGTCGACGGATCTGGCCGCCCCGATGAGAAACCCGAACACCGTGAACAGCAGTGCCTGCCCGATGACCGCCTGCCAGGCGGGCAGCCGGGTGGCGAGGTTGTGTTGCAGGTACCCGCGGAAGAGCAGCTCCTCCGGCAGCGCCTCCTTCAGGAAGACCAGCACGACCAGCAGCGCCGCCACCCGCAGCACGTCCGCGACGGACGTCCGGACGCTGATCTCGACCCAGCCGAGGCCGAGGCAGAGCGCGAACCCCGCCGCGGCGGGGACGAGCCAGCAGGCCATGCCGAACAGCAGACGCCGCCAGCCGGCGCGCAGCGACGGCATCCCGAGGCCGGCCCAGGGCCGTCGGTCCAGGACGCGACGGGCGACGATCACCAGGGGTACGACGACAGCGGTGGTGAGGACCGCCCCGACCGCATGGGTGGGTCGGTCGTAGTCACCGTCGAGCAGGGTGCCCAGGAACAGCCAGACCAGCACGGCGGCGGTGGCCACGACGAGGATCCGCCAGGGCAGGGCGAGACGGGATCCGGCGCTCACCACGCGCAGCCTAGCCAGCGGCGTCAAGGGTGGACGGTCAACGGCCGAGGACGAGGTAGCCGAGGCCGAGGACACCCCGGTAACCGCCGACGTACTGGCGCAACCGGTCGTCGAGTTCCGCGCGGACCTCTGCCGCACGGGGATCCTCCGGGTACGCCAGCAGCCACTCCTGCCGGCCGGCGAGCCAGGTGGACTCGAAGTCGTCCCACTCCCGCTGGTCCGCGGTGCTCAGGTGCAGCAACCGCCAGCCCCGCTCGCGGGCGGCCTCGACCAGCCCGGGGAGGGTCGGAACCTCCGGGCCGAAGACCTCGGCGATCTCCGTGGTGGGGGACCGATCCCAGTACGCGTCGCCGAACAGCAGCCGCCCACCGGGCCGGACCACCGTGGCGAGGGCGTCGAGGGCGGCCTCGGTGCCGCCGAAGGCGTGTGCCGAGCCGATGCAGAGGACCCGGTCGGCCGGCTCCTGCCAGGCCGCCGCTTCCCCCATCACGAAGGCGACGTGCCGGTTGAGCGACCGCCCGGCAGCAAGCCGCCGCCCTCGGGCGAGCGCGGCCTCGTCGGTGTCGACGCCGACGCCCCGCGTCGCGACCGGGCCGGAGACACCGCCAGCGGCGACCGCCCGCAGCAGCAGCTCACCCCAGCCACAGCCGAGGTCGAGCACGCGCGCGCCGGGGCGGACGTCGAGCCGTTGCAGCAGCAACGCGGCGTGCTCCGGCGAGAGCGGAGTGTTCCAGCGCATCCGTGCGTGACGGCTGGCGGCGAGGTGGTCGGTTGACTGCATCCGTTGAGGGTGTCAAGCGGTGCGCCGGGTCCGGCACCGGGGCGTACGGCAGGATCGGTGGGGTGGACGCGGAACGTGCGGGGCCGCCGCGGCGGCCGACCCCGCAGGAGGTGGCGGCGGCGGCCGGCCGGGGTCTGCCGGACATCATCGGGCCCGGGCTGCGCGTGCTGTTCTGTGGCTTCAACCCGGGCCTCTACTCGGCTGCGGTGGGGGAGCCGTTCGCCCGCCGGGGCAGCCGCTTCTGGCCGGCCCTGCACGGGGCCGGCTTCACCGACCGCCAGCTGCACTCGTGGGAACGCGACGAGCTGCTGCGGCAGGGTCTGGGCATCACCAGTCTGAGCAACCGGGCCACCGCCCGCGCCGCCGAGCTGACCCCGCAGGAGTTGGTGGCCGGGGTGACCGGGTTGGCGGTGAAGGCCGAGCGTTACCGGCCGCGCTGGGTGGCGATCCTCGGGGTGACCGCGTACCGGATCGCCTTCGCCCGACCGAGGGCCGGGCTGGGCCCGCGACCGGACCGGCTGGGGCCGGCCCGGGTCTGGGTGCTGCCGAACCCCAGCGGCCTGAACGCGCACTTTCCGCTGCCGGCGTTGACCGTCGAGTTCGCCAAGCTGCGGCGGGAACTCGACCCCTAGCCGGCCGCGGCGACCAGCCCCTGGTAGTAGGGCTGCATCGCCGGGTGGTAGTCGTCGAACTCCGGGCGGGGCGAGCCGTCCCGGGAGGCGACCAGCAGGTCCAGGTAGTACTCCCAACCGGCGCCCACCTCGGCGATGCCCTCGACGCTGCTCAGGTGCTGCACGAACCGCAGCTCGGTGGCGCCGTCGCTCTCGGTCAGCGACAGCTCCAACAGCCAGCTGCCGTAGCTGTCGACCATCGACACGGCGAGGCGCTGGTGCGGTTCACACGCGTCGATGCGCACCTCGCACCAGGGCTGCTGCTCCTCGTACGCCATCTGGACCCGGATGGTCCGTCCGGGCCCGGCGTCGCCCTCCCACGGGCCGAACCAGCGGGCCGTACGCTCCGGCTCGGTCAGGCTGGCCCAGACGTCCGCCGCCGGGGCGCGGAAGGTCCGGGTGAGGACGAGATCGTGGCCGGTGTCGGTGCGAAACAGGCGTCCGGCGGGTGTGCGGATCATGCCGTGTGCTCCCTTCGGTGCTCCGCCGGGCCGCGGCTGCGGCGCTCTCGGCGGGTGCGATAGACCTCGGTCTCCAACGCGTCGAGGTGCCGGCCCCACCTGTCGACTGTGGTGAGCGCGGTGAGCCAGTCGAGCAGCGGGGCGAGCGGGCCCGGATCGAGCCGGTAGATCCTCCGCCGTCCGACCAACTCGTCACGGACCAGCCCGCTGTCGCGCAGCAGCCGCAGGTGGCGGCTGATGGCGGGCCGGCTGATCGTGAACCGCTGGGCGATCTCGCCGGCGGACAGAGATTCGGCGCGCAACATGGTCAGGATGTGCCGCCGTACCGGGTCGGCGATCGCGACGGCCACCTCATCCATCCCGGAAGCGTAACCTACAGGTTACGGGTCTTCGCCATCCCTGCGTCGATGGTGGGCACATGATCACCTGACCTGGCACTCTGTACGGCATGGCCGCCCTGCTTCGCTCCCGCCTGACCGACTGGACCTTCGCCGTACCCGTGCTCGCCGTCCTGGTACTGATCGTCACCTGGGGACGGAACCTGCCCGGCCCGGTCATCGTGGTGGTCGCGGTGCTGCTCGGAGGCGCCGTGCTCGCAGCCGTGCACCACGCGGAGGTGGTCGCCCACCGGGTGGGGGAGCCGTACGGGTCGCTGGTGCTCGCCGTCGCTGTCACCGTGATCGAGGTCGCCCTCATCGTCACGCTGATGATCAGCGGGCCGGAGAAGACCCAGTCGCTCGCCCGGGACACCGTCTTCGCCGCCGTCATGATCACCTGTAACGGGATACTCGGCCTGTCCCTGCTGCTCGGGGCGCTGCGCCGTCGCGTCGCGGTGTTCAACCCGGAGGGCACCGGCGGAGCCCTGGCCACGGTGATCACCCTGGCCACCCTGAGTCTGGTCATCCCGACCTTCACCACGGCCCGACCCGGCCCGGAGTTCAGCCCGGCCCAGCTCGCCTTCGCCGCCGTCGCCTCGCTGGCGCTCTACGGGCTCTTCGTGCTCGTGCAGACCGGCCGGCACCGCGACTACTTCCTGCCGGTCGACAGCCGGGGCCAGGTCATCGACGCGGAGGAGCACGCCAAGCCCCCGACCACCCGCGCGGCGCTGGTCAGCCTGGGGCTGCTGCTGGTGGCGCTGGTCGCGGTGGTCGGCGACGCCAAGACCGTCTCACCGACCATCGAGGCCGGCGTCGCCGCGGCGAACCTGCCGCACGCGTTCGTCGGCGTGATCATCGCCCTGCTGGTGCTGCTGCCGGAGACCCTGGCCGCCGCCCGCGCCGCCCGCCGCGACCGGGTGCAGATCAGCCTGAACCTCGCGCTCGGCTCGGCGATGGCCAGCATCGGCCTGACCATCCCGGCCATCGCGATCGCCTCGATCTGGCTGGACGGCCCGCTGCTGCTCGGCCTCGGCGGCACCCAGCTCGCCCTGCTCGCGCTCACCGCCGTGACCGCCGTCCTCACCGTGGTGCCCGGCCGGGCCAACGTGTTGCAGGGCGGCGTACACCTCGTGCTGATGGCCGCCTTCGTCTTCCTGGCCGCCAGCCCGTGACCCGCACCGCCCGCCGGATCAGCCGGCGGGCGGCGGGTCGCCCCCGAGACGCTCGGCGCGGGCGTTCAGGTAGCGCTGCTGCGCCAGGTTCGTCGAGCGCGCCGCCGCCATCCGGTACGCCTCCCGCGCGGCGACCCGCTCACCCTCCCGCTCCCACAGGTGGGCGCGGGCGGCCGGCAGTCGAGGGTCGTCGGCGAGGCGGGGGTCGTCGGCCAGGTCGGCGAGCAGCGCCAACCCGGCCGGCGCGCCCCGGCTCATCGCCACCGCCACCGCGTGGTTGAGCGCCACCGCCGGGTTGTCGGACATCCCCAGCAGCACCTCGTACAGGGCGGTGATCTGCGCCCAGTCGGTGGCTGCCGCGCTGGGCGCCTCGTCGTGCACGGCCGCGATGGCCGCCTGGAGCTGGTAGGCCCCGACCACCCCGCGCGACAGCGCCGAGGTGATCAACTCGACCCCCTCGGCGATCTGGTCGGCCCGCCACCGGGAGCGGTCCTGCTCGGCCATCGGCACCAGCTCACCGTGCGCGCCGATCCGGGCCGGCGCGCGGGCGTCGGTGAGCAGCATCAACGCGAGCAGCCCGGTCACCTCGGGATCCTCAGGCACCAGCCGGCGCACCAGACGGGTCAGCCGGATCGCCTCGGCGGTCAGGTCGGCGCGCAGCAGCCCGGGCCCGGCCGTGCGGGCGTACCCCTCCGTGAAGATCAGGTAGAGCACATGCAGCACGGCGGCGAGCCGGTCGGCGCGCTCCGGACCGGTGGGCGGCGCGAACCGCAGCCCACTGTCGCGGATCCGCTGCTTGCCCCGACTGATCCGCCGGGTCATCGTCGCCTCCGGCACCAGGAACGCGCGCGCCACCTCGGCGGTGCTCAGCCCGCCCACCGCCCGCAGGGTGAGCGCGATCTGCGACGCCGCCGACAGCGACGGGTGGCAGCACAGGAACAGCAGGATGAGTGTGTCGTCGGCGTCCGCCGGCGGACGGTCGGCGGCGGGGGCACGCCACTGCTCCGGCAGCACCCACCGGGCCACCGTGTCCTCCCGCCGCATCCGAGCCTGCTCGCGACGCAGCAGGTCGGTCAGCCGACGGGACGCCACGGTGATCAGCCAGCCCCGCGGATTGTCCGGTACGCCGTCGCGCGGCCAACCCTCCGCCGCTGCGATCAGCGCCTCCTGCACCGCGTCCTCGGCCGTGTCGAAGTGCCCGTAGCGGCGGACCAGCGCGCCGAGGACCTGCGGCGCCAGCTCGCGCAGCAGGTCCTCGGCGGGAATCTCCGGCACCGGGTCAGCCGGCCAGGTCCTCGACACCGTCGAGCACCGGCCGCACGTCCACGTACCCACCGGGGGCGTCCGGGTCGACCAGTCCGGCGGCGATCTCGGTGGCCCGGTCGAAGCTGGCGCACTCCACGATGGTGTAACCGGCGAGGACCTCCTGCGTCTCCGGGTACGGGCCGTCGGTGACCACTGGTGCTCCCTCGCGCACCTGCACCCGGCGGGCGTGCACCGGCTCGCTCAGGCCCCGGGCGTCGACCAACTCGCCGGACTCGGCCAGCGCCTGGTGGAAGGTCTCCATGTGCTGGTGCATCGCCGCGATCTGCTCGGCCGACATCGCCGGCCGGTCGGAAGCCCGCCCCGACAGCACGTCATAGTCCTGCTGGGACCCATAGAGCAAAATCATGTACTTCACGGTTCTCCCCCTCCTCCTGCGGGACACCACCCCGGCGCCCCCACAGAGAACGTCGAACCCACCCCTCGCATCCGGACACACCCCCAGGTCTCCCACCCCTCACCCGAACCGGTGATCATGAAGGTGGCGTCACGACACGCCGAGTGGGATGACGCCAACTTCATGATCAACGGGGTCCGGGGGTGGTGCGTCGGGCCTAGGTTGGCGGGATGACTGTGGTGTGGGTGGTGGTCGGGATCTTTGTGGTGGTGGCGGGTGTGGCGGTTGGCGTTGTCGTGCGGCGGGGGCGGATCCGAGAGGTTGGGGGTGACGACCTTCGGGCTGGGCGGGACGCTCGGGCGCGGCAGCAGCGGTACGAGGCCGAGCGGCATGGTGACCAGGGCGACACGTGGCAGCGCGACCGGGAGTCGGGCGGTTGAGCGACCCTACCGGCCGTACGAGCGGCGCAGTCGACCCGGGACCACCGGGCGTGAACCGTCCGACCACCTCGTGCGTGAATCGGTGATGGGCGTGGCGGTCGTATCGTCGGGGTACATCGCGGCGCGAGCACCGATGTCTGGGGAGGCACAGTGGGCGCACGGTTCGGACGCGACGCGCGGGGCCCGCTGGCGGGACTGCTGATCGCCGCCCTGGTCTCCCTCGCCTGCGCCGGTGGTGGGCTGGCCGAGCCGGAGGCCGAGCGCCCCGGGGCGAACCCGTCGGCCGCCTCGCCGGGGCCGAGCACCACCCGGGCCGACAGCACCACCAGCGTCGCCGAGTTCGAGCAGGACGTCGCCGACGCGCAGGCGGTCGCCGAGCGGTACTGGGCGGCCCAGTTCAAGGAGTCCGGGCAGCGGTTCCGACCGATCCGGCGGATCACCCCGTACCAGCGCGAGGGCGAGGTGTCCTGCGGCGGCCAGTCGTTGCCCCGCAACAACGCCGTCTACTGCTCGCAGGGCGACTTCATCGCGTACGACGTCGCCTGGTCGGTGGCGGCGTTCCGCCAGGTCGGCGACGCGTTCGTGTTCTACCTGCTCGGGCACGAGTACGCGCACGCCATCCAGGTGCGGCTCGGCATCAACTACAGCTTCACCATCCAGCAGGAGTTGCAGGCCGACTGCATGGCCGGGGCGTACCTCGGCGACTCGGTGCGCTCGGGTGCCCTGACCCTCGCCGAGGGCGACCTGGACGAGTTCCGGGAGGGGGTGGCGGCGGTCGGCGACGACCCGGACCAGCCGTGGTTCGCGGAAGGGGCGCACGGCACCGCCGAGCAGCGCACCGACATGTTCTTCCGGGGGTACGAGGGTTCGCTGGAGGAGTGCGACCTGGGCTGAACGGGGTTGCCCGGATCACCCTGGCGCCCGTTGCCGCCACCGGCCACGGAAGGTGCTGGCAGGATCGCCGGTGTCGGTCACGACCCTGGAGGTTCCGCTGAGCAGCCATCACCCCGCCGCTGTGCTCTTCGACATGGACGGCACGCTGGTCGACAGCGAGAAGCTGTGGGACGTCGCGTTGCAGGAACTCGCGAAGGAGTACGGCGGGGAACTCTCCCTCGACGCCCGCCAGTCGATCATCGGCACCGCCATGGCCGAGTCGATGCGCATCCTGCACGACGACCTGGGGCAACCCGAACGTGATCCGGAGATCAGCGCGGCGTGGATCAACGCCCGCATCCTGGAGTTGTTCCGTACCGGTCTGCCCTGGCGGCCGGGGGCGTTCGACCTGTTGCGCGCGGTCCGCGCGGCGGGGATCCCCACCGCGCTGGTCACCTCCAGCCCACGGGCGCTGGTCGAGGTCGCCCTCGACACCCTCGGTCGGGACAACTTCGACACTGTTGTCGCCGGCGACGAGGTGGTGGCGGCCAAGCCGCACCCCGAGCCCTACCTGACCGCGGCCCGGCTGCTGGGTGTGCCGATCGAGCGCTGCGTGGCGATCGAGGACTCGCCGACCGGCGTGGCCAGCGCGGTGGCCTCGGGCGCGGCGGTGCTGGCCGTACCGGCGGAGGTGGCGTTGCCGAGCACTGTCGGCGTACACCAGGTGGAGAGTCTGACCGGCGCGGACCTGGAGTTGCTCGCGGCGCTGCTGACCGATCGGGCCGCGGCCTGACGGACGCGGAAGGGGCCCCGCGACGGGGGCCCCTTCTGCGTCACGGCGTCAGTCGTGGGCGATGGCGCCCAGGACGTTGATCCGGGCCGCCCGGATGGCCGGGAGCACCGCGGCCACCACGCCGATGATGGCGGCGAGACCGAGGAAGACACCCATCTGCCCCCAGGGCAGGATCAGGTCGGTGATGCCCTCGTCCTTGAGGGCCTCGACCACCGCGGCGCCGAGGCCGGTGCCCACCACCACGCCGAGCAGAGCGCCGAACACCGAGATCACCACCGCCTCGACGGTGATCATGCCCATCGTCTGGCCGCGGCGCAGGCCGATGGCCCGCAGCAGACCCAGCTCGCGGGTCCGCTCCAGCACCGACAGGGCCAGGGTGTTGATGATGCCCAGAACGGCGATCACGATGGCCAGCGCGAGCAGGATCTGGATCATCGTGAGCAGCCCGTCGAGTGAGCTGGTCTGCTGCTTGATGAACGCGTCCCGGTCGGCCACCGACACCTCGGGGCTGTCCGCGAGCAACGCCTCGACCTGTGGCTGGACGTCGGACACCCGGGTGCCCGGGTCCAGCTGGATGAAGCCCTGGATGGGCTGCGGGATGGCGAAGTCCTTCGCCGCGGTCGCCGGCAGCGTCACCGGGTTGGTCAGCTGTGACGACTCGTAGATGCCGCTGATCGTGTAGGTGCGTGCCTCGCCCCGGGTCAGCTGCACGTTGACAGTGGAGCCCACCGACCAGCCACGGGACGTGGCCGTGTCCGAGCTGGCGAGCATCTGGGTCGGCCCGAGCCGATCGATGTCACCGGCTGTCGGCTTCGCGCCGAAGATCTGCCGCAGCGACGCGATGTCGCTGCTCGCCGCGACCCAGGTGCTCTCACCGTCGATCCGCCCCATGTCGCCGTACTCGCCGTCGACCAACCGCACACCGGGCACGGCCTTGGCCTTGTCCAGCACGCCCGGGTCGAAGGTCGGCGGACGCGGGCCGCCCTGCTGGCCGGCGATCACCAGCTCGGCCTTGATGGTGTCCTGGGCGAGCGCGCTGATGCTGCCCTTGGCCGAGTCGAGGATCACCGTGACGCCGGTGACCAGCGCGATGCCGACCATCAGCGCGGCGGCCGTGATCGCGGTACGACGTGGGTTGCGCCCGGAGTTGAGCCGACCCAGCTTGCCCGGCACCGACCAGGAGAAGATCGCGCCGAGCAGGCTCACCACCGGCCGGCTGATCAGCGGGGTCAGCAGCGCCACGCCGATGAAGGCGAACAGCACCCCACCGAGGATGGTCGACAACGTCTGACCGCCGGCGTTGCCGCTGAGCCCGAGGAACAGCAGCACCGCGCCGACGCCGGTGACCAGCGACCCGGCCACCGTGATCTTGGTCAACGGGCGGTCCGGGGTGGCCACGTCCTGCATGGCCGCGATCGGCGGGATCCGGGACGCCCGCAGCGCCGGCAGCAACGCCGCCACCACGGTGATCACCAGACCGACGGCGAACGAACCGATCACCGCAGCCGCCGGCACGCCGATCCCGGCCAGGGTGAGCCCACCGGCGAGCTTGCCGAACAGGAACGCCAGCAGCGCGCCCACCCCGATGCCGGCGGCGAGGCCGAGCACCGACGCGATCAACCCCACCGCGATGGCCTCCAGCACCACCGAACCGATGATCTGCCGGCCGCTGGCCCCGATGGCGCGCATCAGCGCCAACTCCCGGGTCCGCTGCGCAACGATGATCGAGAACGTGTTGAGGATCAGGAAGGTACCCACCAGCAGCGCCACAGCGGCGAAGCCGAGCAGGATCTTGTTGAAGAAGGACAGGCCCTCCTTCAGGCTGGCCGAGGCGTCCGCGGCCACCTGCTCGCCGGTCTTCACCTCGAAGTCCGCGCCCAGGGTGCGCGCCACGTCGTCGCGCAGCTTCTCGTCGGAGACCCCGCCGGCGGCCTGCACGGTGATGCTGCTGAACACGTCCGGCTCGCCCAGCATCAGCCGCTGCGCCACCGGCGTGGTGAAGAAGACCTCGTTGACCCCGCCGATCGAATCCCGGTCACCGCTGTAGCCGAAGACGCCGACCAGTGTGAAGTCCCGCTTCTTCGACTCGAACGCGGTCAGCACGCCGACCTTCTGGCCGACCTGCACCTTCGCGGCCGTTGCCAACGCCTTGTTGATGACGATCTCGTCCTCGGCCTGCGGCGCGCGCCCCTCACGCAGCTTCAGCAGCTCGCTCTCGCCGGTCCAGTTCTCGCCCAACTGCGGCGGGCCGAACGAGGTGACGACCTTGCCGTTGCTGCCGATCACCCGGGCGCCGTCGGCGTTGACCACGCCGGTCGCCGAGGCCGCCCCCGGCACCTGCTTCACCCGGTCCACCAGAGCGGCCGGCAGCGGGGCGACGGTCTGCTCGCCCTCCATCTCGTTGACCTGCACCTTCGGTTTCGCCGCGACGTTCACGTCGATCTCGGAGAAACCGTCGGCGAAGACCGAGTCGAAGGAGCGACCCAGCGTGTCGGTGAGCACGAACGCGCCGGAGACGAACATCACCCCGAGCACCACCGCCAGGCCGGACAGGATCAGCCGGACCTTACGGGCCAGCAGACTCTTCAGTGTCGCGCGGAACATCAG
Source organism: Micromonospora sp. NPDC005324 (assembly GCF_040607155.1). Classification (NCBI taxonomy): domain Bacteria; kingdom Bacillati; phylum Actinomycetota; class Actinomycetes; order Micromonosporales; family Micromonosporaceae; genus Micromonospora; species Micromonospora sp. NPDC005324. The sequence goes on from NZ_JBEXGE010000029.1 coordinate 55,407, forward strand.
TTGCCCACCTCGGCCGCAGTGTCCAGCTTCTTCATGGTGTCCAGCACCGTCTCGGCGGTCGGCTCGATCAGCTCCGAGACGATCTCACCGTCGGCGAGGAAGACCACCCGGTCGGCGTACGCGGCTGCCGTCGGGTCGTGGGTCACCATCACGATGGTCTGGCCGTGCTCCCGCACCGAGTTACGCAGGAAGTTGAGCACCTCCGCGCCGGAGCGCGAGTCCAGGTTGCCGGTCGGCTCGTCCGCGAAGATCACCTCGGGGCGGGAGACCAGCGCCCGGGCGCACGCCACCCGCTGCTGCTGCCCACCGGAGAGCTGCGCCGGCCGGTGGTCCAGCCGGTCCGTCAGACCCACCGTCTCGATCACCGTGTCGTACCAGGCCGGGTCCGGCTTGCGCCCGGCGATCGACAGCGGCAGCAGGATGTTCTCCTTGGCGGTCAGCGTCGGCAGCAGGTTGAACTGCTGGAAGATGAAGCCCACCTTGTCGCGCCGCAGCTTCGTCAGCCCCGCGTCGCCCAGCCCGGTGACAGTCGTCTCACCGATCGACACCGTCCCCCGGGTCACCGAGTCCAGGCCTGCCAGGCAGTGCATCAACGTCGACTTACCGGAACCCGACGGGCCCATGATCGCGGTGAAGCGGCCACGTTCGAACTCCGCGCTGACCCCCCGCAGCGCGATGACCTGAGCCTCGCCGCTGCCGTACACCTTCCACACGTCGTTCGCCCGGGCCGCGGCCTGCGCCTGCTGGCCTACCGTCGCGGTCACGTCATCTACCTCTTCCGTCTGTCCGAAAATGCACGCCGCCCCCCGATGGTCCGGCGCGACTGTTCAATCATCGGTGCTGAGTACGCCCACCCCGTCCGACCCTGGGGGGACCCGGCGCGGATTTCCCGCTGCGGGTGCACCCCCATGCCGCATCAGGGTTGCCCCTGAGTCGACTGCCGGTCGACCGTTTTTTCCCACTGCGGCGGGCGGCAGCACCGACACTTGCACCTGACGCCACAGGAGGGTCAACCGAACCGAGCCATCTCCGGTCACGGTAGGTGACGGCGGCAACGGCAGCCGTCCCCCCATGGAGGGATCTTCGAGTACGCCGAGTGAGGTACCCGGGCCGGCGGAACTACGCCCGTGGGCGGACCAGACCCGACTCGTACGCCAGGACGACCGCCTGCACCCGGTCGCGTAGCCGCAGCTTGGTCAGCACATGCCCGACGTGCGTCTTGATGGTGGTCTCGCTCACCGACAGGACCGTCGCGATCTCGGCGTTGGACAGCCCTCGGGCGACCTGCACGAGCACCTCGCGCTCCCGGTCGGTGAGCGCTTTGAGCGTCGCTGACGGCGTCGCCGCCGGGTCGGGCAGGAGTTCGGCGAAGCGGTCCAGCAGTCGCCGCAGGATCCGGGGTGACACCACCGCGTCCCCGCCGGCGACCGTGCGGATCGCCGCGATCAGGTCCTCAGCCGGCACGTCCTTGGCCAGGAAACCGCTGGCGCCGGCCCGCAGCGCGCCCACCACGTACTCGTCCAGGTCGAAGGTGGTGAGCACCAGCACCCGTACCGGCAGTCGGGCGTCGACGATCGCCCGGGTCGCCGCCACCCCGTCCATCCGGGGCATCCGGATGTCCATCAGCACGACGTCGGGCAGCAGCCGGCGGGACAGGTCCACCGCCTCCACGCCGTCACCGGCCTCCGCCACCACGTCCAGGTCGCTCTCGGCGCCCAGCACCATCCGGAACCCGGTCCGCAACAGCGGCTGGTCGTCGGCGAGCAGGATCCGCACCGGCCGCGCCGAGGGCGCCTGGTCGCTCATCTCGTCTCCCGTCCCGCCGACGTCGTGGCGCGCACCGGTCATCCTCGCGCACCGGAGCCGGTGCGTCGCGGATCACCGTAGAGGCCGGCCGGTCGCCCTGTCCCGACCGTGGCGGCACCGCTGCGGTCGGGTCTTCGGCGTGCGGCGGCGTGCGGCAGGCGGTCCCGGCGGCCTGAATCGCCGCGTCGGGCGTACACGTCGGTCAGGAGGCCGTCACTCGTCGGCGCCCGGCGCCACCGGTGTGGACCGGGAGTCGCGCAGCGGGTCGGCGCTCGCCGCGGCGACCGGGAACGGCGGCGGGGTGCCGCCGAAGCTGGGACAGAGCGCCTGGTGGCTGCACCAGTCGCAGAGCCGGCTCGGCCGGGGCCGGAAATCCTGCCGGGCGGTGGCCTGCTCGATCGCCCGCCACAGCGCCACCACCGTGCGCTCGAAGCGGACCAGCTCGTCGGCGTCGGGGGTGTAGTCCAGCACCTCGGCGTCGCGGAGGTAGAGCAGCCGCAGCACCCGGGGGACCACCCCCCGGGTGCGCCACAGCACCAGGGCGTAGAACTTCAGCTGGAACAGCGCCCGTGCCTCGAACGCCTCCCGCGGAGCACCGCCGGTCTTGTAGTCGACCACCCGCAGCGCGCCGTCCGGCGCGACGTCGAGCCGGTCGAGGTAGCCCCGGATCAGCAACTCCTCGTCGACGACGGCGGAGATCAGGCTCTCGCGTTCGGCCGGCTCCAGTCGGGTCGGGTCCTCCACCGCGAAGTAACCCTGCAACAGCCCGGCGGCGGAGCGGAGGAACTCCACCGGGCCGGCCGGCTCCGCGCCGTCGAAGATCCCGGCCAGCTCCGGCTGCTCGGTGACCAGCCGGTCCCACTGGGGGGCCACCAGGTCGCCGGCCGCCTCCGGCGTGCGGCCGGTGGCCGGCAGGTCGAACAGGCGCTCCAGCACCGCGTGCACCAACGTGCCCCGGGCCTGCTCGATGGTGGTGCGCTCGGGCAGCCGGTCGATGCTGCGGAACCGGTAGAGCAGCGGGCAGGTCTTGAAATCCGCCGCCCGCGACGGGGACAGCGAGGCCCGCACCGTCGGCGGCGCCTGCGCCGGGGGGGAGGGCTGGGAGGTGGTGACCGATTCCGCCGTCATGTCGGCAAAGGTTAGGGCACCGGTGTGACACCGACCGCCGCCCGCCCCACACAGCGACGGTCCGTAGCATCGTGGCGATGGAGCAGACAACCAGGCCGCCGCGCCGACCAGACCGACGCCTCGGCCTGAACGTCGGCCGGGTGTTCGGGGTGCCGCTGCACCTCAACGGCTCCATGGTCCTGCTCGCGGTGCTCATCGCGGTGCTGTACGGCGAGTTCGCCCGCCGACAACTGGACCTGCCGCAGCTCAGCGGCTACCTGATCGGCTTCGGGTTCGTCGTGTCGCTGCTCGGCTCGGTGCTGCTGCACGAGCTGGGCCACGCCCTCACCGCCCGGCGGTACGGCATCGGTGTGCGCGGCATCACCCTGGAGCTGCTCGGTGGTTACACCGAGATGGACCGGGACGCCCCGTCGCCCCGCGTCGACCTGCTGGTCTCGCTGGCCGGCCCGGCGGTCTCCGCGGTCCTCGGCGTCCTGGCGGTGGCCGCCACGCTCGCCCTGCCCGAGGGGACCGTGGCGCACCAGCTCGCCTTCCAGCTCGCGGTCAGCAACGTCATCGTGGCGCTGTTCAACAGCCTGCCCGGGCTGCCGCTCGACGGCGGCCGGGCGCTGCGCGCCGCCGTGTGGGGGCTGACCCGTGACCGGCACCTCGGCACCGAGGTCGCCGGGTGGGCCGGCCGGGTCGTCGCCGTCGGCACCGCGGCCCTGGTCCTGCTGCTCACCGTCGAGCGGCGGCTGGCACCGCTGGCGCTGCCGCTGATGCTGCTGGTCGCCGTCACCCTCTGGCGTGGCGCCGGGCAGTCGATCCGGGCCGCCCGGGTCAGCCGCCGGTTCCCGCTGATCGACCTCGCCCGGCTGGCCCGTCCGGTCTGGCCGGTGGCCACCGGTACGCCGCTGGCCGAGGCCCAGCGTCGACGCGCCGAGAACGGGCAGTTCGGCGCCGCGCTGCTGGTGACCGACTCCACCGGTCGACCGGTGGCGCTGGTCGACCCGGTCGCCGCCGACGCGGTGCCGGTCGAGCGCCGACCGTGGTTGGCGGTGGACGCCGTCGCCCGGTCGCTGGGCACCCTTCCCACGTTGTCGGTCGGGTGGGACGGCGAGCGGGTGATGGAGGCCGTACAGACCCACCCGGGCGCACAGTACGTGGTGACGTCAGGCGAAGATGTCGTCGGCATTCTGCACATCGCGGACCTGGCACAGCTCCTCGAACCCAACCGGAAGATGACACCGTGACCGCAACTCCCTCCACCGTCGCCGCCGACCCCGCCAACCCGGCGCTGACACCCGTGCACCGAGGGCCGTTCCGGCCCGGCGACCGGGTCCAGCTGACCGACCCCAAGGGGCGGATGCACACAGTGACGCTGGAGCCCGGCAAGGAGTTCCACACCCACCGAGGCATCCTGGCGCACGACGCGCTGATCGGGCTCCCCGACGGCAGCGTGGTGACCACCTCCGGGGGCGGCACCGCGTTCCTGGCCCTGCGGCCACTCCTGTCGGACTACGTGCTGTCCATGCCGCGCGGCGCCCAGGTGATCTACCCGAAGGACTCCGCGCAGATCGTCGCGATGGGCGACATCTTCCCCGGCGCGAAGGTCCTCGAGGCCGGCGCCGGCTCCGGCGCGCTGAGCTGCTCCCTGCTTCGCGCCGTCGGCACCGAGGGCGAGCTGCACTCGTTCGAACTGCGCGACGACTTCGCCCAGATCGCCAAGCGCAACGTCGAGGCGTTCTTCAACGGGCCGCACCCCTCGTGGAACCTGCACGTCGGCGATGTCGCGCAGTGCCAGGAGACCGGCTTCGACCGGATCATCCTGGACATGCTGACCCCCTGGGAGACCCTCGACATGGTCGAGCGGGCGCTGGTGCCCGGTGGGGTCTTCATCGGCTACGTCGCCACCACACCGCAGCTCTCCGAGCTGGTGGAGGCGCTGCGCGAGCGCGGCGGCTGGACCGAGCCCCGGGCCTGGGAGTCGCTGGTGCGCGACTGGCACGCCGAGGGCCTCGCCGTCCGCCCGGACCACCGCATGATCGCGCACACCGCCTTCCTGGTGTCCGCGCGCAAGCTGGCCCCGGGGGTCACCGCTCCGCCGCGCCGGCGCAAGCCCAGCAAGGGCACCGAGGCGTACGCGCAGCGCCGCCAGGACCTGCGCGAGGCGGAGGCGGCCCGACAGGCCGCTGCCGCGCAGGCGGCCGACGCGCAACCCAACGGTGCGGGGGAGATGGACAGGCCGTGACCAACGAGCTGGGTGTCGGCAGCGCCGAGCAGGGGGAGACGCTGGCATGAGCCGACCGGGCTACGGCGGTGGAGACCTCCCCGCGGTCTTTCCCGACTGGTCGCCCTACCAGGATCTGGAGTCGGCGGCGCGGGCCTACCTGCGCGACCCGGACGTCGCCCTGGAGGCGCTCGGCGGCGTGCTGCGTGGCGCGTCGGTGCTCGGCTTCACCCTGGAACGCTTCGTCAACGAGGTCAACGGGGTGTGGCAGGAGGTGGTGATCTGCGACGGCAGCCGGCTCATCCTCTGGCACGGCGAGGACGTGCCGCCGGAGGAGGGCCCGCCGGGCTCGATGACCTCGTCGCTGCGGGTGGTGCCGGTCTCCACAGTCACCGAGGTGGGCTGCCGACGGCGGCTCAACCGTGCCGAGAGCGGCGAGATCCGGGTCGACAGCATCGACGTCTACCTGCTGCTCACGTCGTTGGACGAGGCGCCGCCGAGCGAGGAGATGGTCGGCACACCCCGGCACGACGCGCTGCGCTTCGGCAAGACCCTCGACGACGGCGGGGCCGGGCAGATCGCCCGGTTGGAGGAGTTCGCGCGGTTGGTCGCCTCGGTGGTCGGCCGGCCGATGCTCTGAGGCGTACCCCATTCTGGACCCGGCCGGGCCGCGCGGCCCGGCCGGTGGGTCAGTCTTCCTCGGCGTCCGGGCCGGCGACCTCGACGCCGTCGCCGCGCACCACGTGGATGCAGTCGCCCGGGCACTCCTTCGCGGAGTCGATCACCTCGAGTCGCAGGTGGGCGGGGACGTCGACCCGGCTGCCGGGCGCCATCCGCAGCTCACCGTCGACGCCCTTGACGTAGGCCAGGCCGTCGATGTCGAACTCGAACACCTCCGGCGCGTACTGCACGCAGAGCCCGTCGCCCGTGCAGAGGTCCTGGTCGACCCAGACCTGCAATTCGTCGGTCGCGACCTCGGCCACCTGTGCACCCCCCATGTTCTCCCGTGCCACGCTCCGACGGTACCCGAACGCCGGTAACGGCCCGTCAGGCCACCCTTGGCGATCAAGGTTCGGTGACGAGGGTGTTGCGTGGGACCGAATCGGCCTCATAGCGGCTAGTGTTAGGGCAGAACGTTCAAGCCCCCCGGGGAGGTGGGACGTGGCAGCACGTAGCGACGACGCGGACTCGCGCGCCGCACGGTGGGAGAAGGAAGCCCACGATCTCTCCACGCAGGTCGCGTTCCTGCAAGAGGAACTCGCCCTGGTGCGGCGCAAGTTGACCGAGAGCCCCCGACACGTCCGGCAGCTCGAAGAGCGGCTGGCGGCCACCCAGGCACAGTTGGCGCGGCTGACCGAGAACAACGACCGGCTGGTGAGCACCCTCAAGGAAGCTCGCACGCAGATCGTGACGCTCAAGGAGGAGATCGACCGGCTCGCGCAACCGCCGAGCGGTTACGGAGTCTTCCTGGCCAAGCACGAGGACGGCACTGTGGACGTCTTCACCGGTGGCCGCAAACTGCGGGTCGCGGTCTCGCCCTCGCTCGAGGTGGGTGACCTGCGGCGTGGCCAGGAGGTCCTGCTCAACGACGCGCTCAACATCGTCGACGCGTTCGGTTACGAGCGGGTTGGCGAAGTGGTGATGCTCAAGGAGATCCTGGAGGGGCCGAACGGCGGGCCGGGCGACCGGGCGCTGGTGGTCTCCCACTCCGACGAGGAGCGCATCGTGCACCTCGCCGAGACGCTCATCGGCTCGGCGATCCGGGCCGGCGACTCGCTCATGATCGAGCCCCGCTCGGCGTACGCGTACGAGCGGATCCCGAAGAGCGAGGTCGAGGAGCTGGTCCTGGAGGAGGTGCCCGACGTCGACTACGGCGACATCGGTGGCCTCCAGTCGCAGATCGAGCAGATCCGCGACGCTGTGGAGTTGCCGTTCCTGCACGCGGACCTGTTCCGTGAGCACCAGCTCCGCCCACCCAAGGGCATCCTGCTCTACGGCCCGCCCGGCTGCGGCAAGACGCTCATCGCCAAGGCGGTGGCCAATTCGCTGGCCAAGAAGATCGCCGAGCGGCAGGGCAAGGAGAAGCACACCAGCTTCTTCCTCAACATCAAGGGCCCGGAGCTGCTCAACAAGTACGTCGGTGAGACCGAGCGGCACATCCGGCTGATCTTCCAGCGCGCCCGGGAGAAGGCCGGCGAGGGCACGCCGGTGATCGTGTTCTTCGACGAGATGGACTCGATCTTCCGGACCCGCGGCTCCGGTGTCTCCTCCGACGTGGAGAACACCATCGTTCCGCAGCTGCTCAGCGAGATCGACGGCGTGGAGGGGCTGGAGAACGTCATCGTCATCGGCGCCTCCAACCGGGAAGACATGATCGACCCGGCGATCCTGCGCCCCGGTCGCCTCGACGTGAAGATCAAGATCGAGCGACCGGACGCCGAGGCGGCCAAGGACATCTTCTCCAAGTACATCCTTGCCGGGCTGCCCCTGCACCCGGACGACCTGGCCGAACACGGCACCGACCCCCAGGCGACCGTCGCGGCGATGATCGACGCCGTGGTGCTGCGGATGTACTCGGAAACCGAGGAGAACCGATTCCTCGAGGTCACCTACGCCAACGGTGACAAGGAAGTCCTCTACTTCAAGGACTTCAACTCCGGCGCGATGATCCAGAACATCGTCGACCGGAGCAAGAAGATGGCCATCAAGGAGTTCCTCACCTCGGGCCGCAAGGGGCTGCGCCTTCAGCACCTGCTCGACGCCTGCGTCGACGAGTTCCGCGAGAACGAAGACCTCCCCAACACCACCAACCCCGACGACTGGGCGCGCATCTCCGGCAAGAAGGGTGAGCGGATCGTCTACATCCGCACGCTCGTCTCCGGCGGGAAGGGCGCCGAGGCCGGCCGGTCCATCGAGACCGCCAGCAACACCGGTCAGTACCTGTAGGACCAGCGCCAACCGGGGCGACGCGTTTCGACGCGCCGCCCCGGTTGTCGTTCCGCCGGCGTCCGGTGGGCTGTCCCGTGGGTCAGCTCCCGCCGTCGGTGAAGATCCACTTGCGGGAGACGAAGAGATTCAGCACCGCCAGGCCCCCGGTGGTGAGCACCTTCGCGACCAGGTACGGAAGGCCGGCCCAGGTCAACCCCTGCACGAGGGCGACAGTGAGGGCCAGGTTGACGATCACCAGCAGCAGATACCGCCAGGCCTGACCGCCGACGTCGCCGGTCGAGCCGAACGACCATGCGCGGTTGAGCCCGAAGTTGACCACGAACGCCACGGCGAAGGCGAGCACCGTGGCGAACGGCAGCCACACCCCCAGCACACCGTGGAACAGGTAGAGCGCGCTGGTGTCGGTGATCGCGCTGAGACCACCGACGATCAGAAACCGCACCTCGCTGCGGCGTGTCAGCCCGGCGAGCGTCGCCGAGGCCGCCCTCATCGCTGAACCTTGGATGCGGACCCGCCATGTGTCGTCACGGTGGAGCACGCTATCGTCTCCCCGTCCCGCGATCGCCCCGAGACCCCCCGAAGGTGTTCAGTGACCGACATGCCGAGCGTCTCCGTCCACCCGACAGCCGAGGTGGAAGCCGGGGCCGAGGTCGGAGCCGGGACTCGGATCTGGCATCTGACGCATGTCCGGTCGACCGCCCGCATCGGCGCCGACTGCACGCTCGGCCGCAATGTGTTCGTCGACGCCGGGGTCACCATCGGTGACCGCGTCAAGGTGCAGAACAACGTCTCGGTCTACCACGGCGTCACGCTCGAGGACGAGGTGTTCGTCGGCCCGAGTGCGGTCTTCACCAACGACCTCAACCCGCGCGCCCAGAACCCGGACTGGAAGGTCACGCCGACCCTGGTCCGCACGGGCGCCTCGATCGGCGCCAACGCCACGATCGTCTGCGGCACCGAGATCGGGGAGTTCGCCCTCGTGGCCGCGGGTGCGGTCGTCACGCGGGATGTGCAGCCGTACCAACTCGTGGCCGGCAACCCGGCCCGGCATCTCGGCTGGGTCGACCGCAACGGCGAGGTGGTCGCCCGCGGCGACGAGCAGTTGCCCGCCGGCGTACTCGAAGGCCGCTGAACCTCTCAGGAGATAACCCCCATGTCTATTCCCATCACTTCGGTGGTCATCGGCCCCGAGGAAGAGGCCGCTGTCCTGTCGGTTCTGCGGTCCGGCAGGCTGGCTCAGGGGCCGATGGTCGCCGAACTGGAGCGGTCCTTCGCGGAACTCTGCGGCGTCCCCCACGCCGTGGCCGTCAGCAACGGCACGGTGGCCCTGGTGGCCGCCCTCGAAGCGCTCGGTCTGCAGCCCGGCGACGAGGTGATCACCACTCCCTTCAGCTTCGCGGCGACCCTGAACGCGATCCTCGAGTCCGGAGCGACGGTCCGCTTCGCCGACATCCGTGACGACTTCACCATCGACCCGGACTCGGTCCAGGCGCTGGTCAACCCACGGACCAAGGCCATCCTCCCGGTGCACCTGTACGGCCTGCCCGCCGACATGCCGGCCCTCACCGCGATCGCCGACGCCGCCGGGCTCGCGATCGTCGAGGACGCCGCCCAGGCGCACGGCGCCCGCGTCGGCGACCGGGCGGTCGGCTCGTTCGGTGTCGGCTGCTTCTCCATGTACGCCACGAAGAACCTGCAGTGCGGCGAAGGTGGCCTGATCACCACCTCCGACGACGCCATCGCGGACCGGCTCCGGCTGCTGCGCAACCAGGGCATGCGGGTGCGCTACCAGTACGAGGCGCCGGGCCACAACTGGCGACTGACCGACCTCCAGGCGGCCATCGCCGTGCCGCAGGTCGGCCGGCTGGCCGAGACCACGGCCCGCCGGGCCGCGAACGCCGCGAGGCTGAGCGCCGGCCTCGCCGACCTGCCCGGGCTGACCACCCCGTCGGTGCCGGCTGGGCGAAGCCACGTCTGGCACCAGTACACAGTGCGTATCGACGCCGACGCGCCACTGAGCCGCGACGACCTCGGCAAGCGGCTTGACGAGCGGGAGATCGGCTACGGTCTGTACTACCCCCGCCTCATGCACCACTACGACTGCTACGTGGGTCACCCCCAGATCGGCACGGACGAGACCCCTCGTGCCCTTCGCACCGCCGAAGAGGCGCTTTCCCTTCCTGTTCACCAGCACCTGGCCGACGACGACGTCGACCAGGTGATCGAGGCCGTACGAGGTGCGTTCAATGCCTAATTTGGCGATCATCGGCGCGGGCATCATGGGCGCGAACCACGGTCGCGTGGCCCGCTCCACGCCGGACGTCACCGTCACCACGGTCTGCGATCCCGACCCCCAGCGGGCCGCCACCCTGGCCAAGGCCATCGGTGCGCAGTACACGACGGACCTCGACGAGGCGCTGGCCGGCGTGGACGCCGCCATCCTGGCGACCCCGAGCGAGACGCACGGCGAACTGGGCGCGCGCATCCTGCGCAGCGGCCGCGACCTGCTCGTCGAGAAGCCCATCGCGACCTCCGTCGCCGACGCGCGGCACCTCATCGACCTCGCGGAGAAGCACGAACGCGTGTTGATGGTCGGCCACGTCGAGCGCTTCAACCCGGCGGTCACGGAGCTCCTCCAACTGGTGGACGACCCACTGTCGTTGGAGATCACCCGGGTCGGCCCGTTCTCCAACCGCGCCCTCGCCGACGTCCTGCTGGACCTGATGATCCACGACGTCGACCTGGCACGGACGGTGGCCGGCTCGGAGATCGTCACGCACCGCGCGGCGACCCGGATCGTCCGCTCCGCCGAGCAGGACCTGGCCTTCGCCCTGCTCATGTTCGAGAACGGCATGATCGCCAACATCACGGCGAGCCGAGTCAGCCAGCAGAAGATCCGCCGCGTCACCCTCACCCAGCGCAATGACTGCGTCATCGCCGACCTGCTGCGTCAGCAGGTCGAGGTGCACCGCATCGAGCACTCCGAGTTCCTCTCCGAGGGCGGCGTGCGCTACCGGCAGAGTGGGCGGGTCGAGATCCCCTTCCTCTCGCAGCACGGCGAACCGCTGATGCACGAGCTGCGGCACTTCGCCGACTGCGTCGTCAACCGTCGCCGACCTGTGGTCAGCGGCGAAGACGGCCTGGCCGCGCTCGACGTGTGCCTCCAGATCCGCGACACCGCCCTGGTCGGCTGAGCATGTACAAGGGTCAGAAGGTCGCCGCCGTCGTCCCGGCCTACAACGAGAGCCGGCTGATCGGCAAGACGATCACCACGATGCCCGACTTCGTGGACCTCATCGTGGTGATCAACGACTGCTCCACCGACGACACGTCCGAGCGCGCCCGCGCGGTGGGCGACCCGCGGGTCGTCGTCATCGACCACGTGAAGAACACCGGCGTCGGTGGTTCGATCATGGATGGGCACGAGCGTGCCCTCGCCCTGGGCGCCGACATCAACGTCGTGATGGCCGGTGACGCCCAGATGGACCCGACCTACCTGCCGGCGCTGCTCGACCCGATCTGCGACGACGGCTACGAGTTCACCAAGGCGAACCGCTTCTTCTCCCGCACGTCGTTCGCCGACATGCCGGCCGTACGGATGCTGGGGAGCGTCGCCCTGTCGTTCGCGACAAAGGTCGCCAGCGGCTACTGGAACCTCTTCGACCCGCAGAACGGTTACACAGCGGTGTCCCGCTCGGCCCTGCTGCGGCTCAACGTCGCCGCCGTGGCCCGCGGCTACGAATTCGAGAACGACCTCCTGATCTGGCTCAACATCGCCAACGCCCGAGCCAAGGACGTGCCGATCCCCGCCAGCTACGGCGAGGAGGTGTCGACGATGCGCATCCACCGGGTGGCCCCCCGCATCGCCAGCCTCCTGTTCCGCGGCTTCTGGCGGCGGATGCTGCTCAAGCACGTGCTCGCCTCGTTCTCCGCCGTCGCGCTGCTCTTCTTCACCGGCCTGTTCCTCATCCTGTTCGGCGGTGGCTGGGGGATCTGGGTGCTGGCCGAGACGCTGGGCCCGCCGGTCGCCACCACCGGCAGCGTCCTGCTCTGCGTCGGGCCGCTGCTGACCGGCATCCACATGCTGATCTCCGCGCTCACCCTGGACATCCAGTCGACGCCGGACTGACCGGTACCGGGCCCTGATCCGATCCACGCCCCCTGAAAGGCAGCGCAGAGAACCGCGATGACCGAACAACCTGCGGCCGGCGACGGCGACCGCGCCGTCGCCGGCGCCCGCCGGGTCTGGATCCTGGCGTTCGTCGGCTTCCTGCTGACCATCGGGGCCTGGTCGGTCGCCGCCCCCTACGACGGCACACCGGACGAGCGGGAACACATCATCCGCGCCGCCGGTGTGGCGGCGGGGGAGATCGCCCCGCCGCCGGCAGCCGCCAAGAAGGGCTCCGGAGCCTTCCAGGACGTGCCCGCCGGCCTGGTCAGGGAGCAGTGCTGGCAGTTCAAGCCGGCCGTCTCCGCCGCCTGCGCGGTCCCACCGGGCAGCGACGACACCCCCGTACGCGCCGGCACCGGCGCCGGTCGCTACCACCCCGTCTACTACGCCCTGGTGGGCTGGCCGCTCGACCTCTGGCCGGGCTGGTCCGGGGTGCTGCTCGCCCGGTTCATCAGCGCCGGCATCGCCGCCGCGCTGCTGGCCAGCGCGTTCGTCGTGGCGGTGAACTGGTCCCGGCGTCGTCTGATGGTCGCCGGCCTGCTGGTCGCCGTCACCCCGATGGCCGCCCAGATGGCCAGCGCCGTCAACCCCAACGGCGTGGAGATCGCCGCCGGGGTGGCGTTCTTCGCGGCGACCATCCCGCTCTTCCTGGACCGCCGACCGAAGCCGCACCACGGGCTGCTCATCCTGGCCGGCATCAGCGGCCTGCTGCTCGCGATGTTGCGGCAGACCGGGCCGCTCTGGCTGGCCGCGGCGTTCGTCGCCTTCGCCTTCCCCTGGCGGCAGAGCAACGTCGGCCGGCTGGTGCGCGAGAAGGCCGTCTGGTGGTGGGTTGGCGGCATCGCCGTCGCCGCCCTCACCGCGGTCGGCTGGGGCGTCGTGATGAAGTCCTCCGACCTCGGCAAGTACGGCGGCCACGTGTACACCTACGGCCAGGCCGCCCTCGCCGAGGCCGACCGGTGGCGCAGCTACCTCGACCAGATGGTCGGAGTGACGTCGTGGCTGGACACCCGGATGCCCGCGCCGATCTACCTGACCTGGCAGTTCGTCGCCGCGACGCTGCTGATCGGGGCGTTCGTCTTCGGCCGGTTGGTCGACCGTTGGCGGCTGCTCGTCCTGGTCGTCGCCGGCACCGTCGTGCCGTCCGTGATGCAGGTGGCCCTGGTCAAGCAGACCGGGTTCGTCACCCAGGGCCGCTACATGCTGCCGATGCTCGGCGGGGTGATGCTGTTCGCCGCGTACGTCTGGGAGGAACGAGGGCTCGACGCCACCCGCAGCCGCACCCTGGTCCGCCTCAGCGTCATCCTGCTCCTGCCGATCCAACTCTTCACGCTGATCCTGACGATGGTGCGGTGGCAGGACGGGCTGCCCAGATACCTGACCTTCCGCACCTTCAACCCCTTCGCGGGCGACTGGCACCCGCCACTGGGCTCGATCACGCCCCTGCTGGCGAGCGTGCTCGGCCTGACCCTGCTCGGCGTCCTCGCCTGGCGGGTGTCGATGCGCCCACTGAGCGAGCCCGACGAGCCGACGCCCGCGATCGCCGAGCAGACACCGGCGACGGATCTGCGCTGATCGGCCGACCGGCCGACCACGCCCGGTGCGGGCGTTGCTGTCGGATTCGGACTAGGCTGGAGTGCAGGGCCGATCGAGCGGTAACGCGCCGGCCGGCGGTGGGCGTCGACCGGTACGTCAGCGAGCTGAAGCGGGGCGCGGCATGAGCGTACGGCGAATCATGGGCACCGAGGTCGAGTACGGCATCTCCGTGCCCGGGCAGGCCGGAGCCAACCCGATGGTCACCTCATCGCAGGTGGTGAACGCCTACGGGGCGCGTCCGGAGCTCAACCGGGGCGGCCGGGCCCGGTGGGACTACGAGGAAGAGTCGCCGCTGCGCGACGCTCGCGGCTTCACCTACTCCGGCGCCGCGTACGACCCCGCCGAGGCACTCGCGGACGAAGACCTCGGCCTGGCCAACGTGATACTCACCAACGGCGCACGCCTCTACGTCGACCACGCCCACCCCGAATACTCCACGCCGGAGGTCACCACCCCCCGGGACATCGTGCGCTGGGACAAGGCCGGCGAGCGGGTGATGGCCGAGGCGTCCCGCCGGGCCGCCACCATCCCGGGCACCCAGCCGATCCACCTCTACAAGAACAACACCGACAACAAGGGCGCCAGCTACGGCGCCCACGAAAACTATCTGATGCGCCGGCAGACGCCGTTCGCCGACATCGTGGCGTACCTGACGCCGTTCTTCGTCACCCGGCAGATCGTCTGCGGCGCCGGCCGGGTCGGCATCGGCCAGGACGGCGGCCAGAGCGGCTTCCAGATCTCCCAACGCGCCGACTTCTTCGAGGTCGAGGTTGGCCTGGAGACCACGCTCAAGCGCCCGATCATCAACACCCGCGACGAGCCGCACGCCGACGCCGACAAGTACCGCCGGCTGCACGTCATCATCGGCGACGCCAACCTCTCCGAGATCTCCACCTACCTCAAGGTCGGCACCACCGCCCTGATCCTCACCATGATCGAGGAGAAGGCGCTCGGGGCCGACCTCGGCATCGCCGACCCGGTCAGCGAGCTGCGTGCCGTCAGCCACGACCCCTCCCTGACGTATCGGATGCGACTGCGCGACGGCCGCCGGCTCACCGCGCTGGACCTGCAATGGGCCTACCTGGAGCGGGTCCGGTCCTTTGTCGACGACCGGTACGGCACCGACGCGGACGAGCAGACCGTCGACGTGCTCGACCGGTGGGAGAGCGTCCTGGACCGGCTGGGTCGCGATCCCATGCTCTGCGCCGACGAGTTGGACTGGGTCGCCAAGCTGCGGCTGCTGGAGGGCTACCGGGAGCGGGAGAAGCTCGGTTGGGGCTCGCACAAGCTCCAGCTCGTCGACCTCCAGTACTCCGACGTCCGACCGGAGAAGGGTCTCTACCACCGGCTGGTCAGCCGGGGGGCGATGAAGACGCTACTCACCGACGACGAGACGCGCAGCGCGATGACCGAGCCGCCGGAGGACACCCGGGCCTACTTCCGCGGTCGTTGCCTCGCCCAGTACGCCTCCGAGGTGGTCGCCGCGAGCTGGGATTCGGTGATCTTCGACGTGGGCCGCGAGTCGCTGGTCCGGGTTCCGATGATGGAGCCGGAGCGGGGCACCCGCGCGCACGTCGGTGCTCTCTTCGACCGCTGCGCCAGCGCCAAGGACCTGCTGGAGACGTTGACCGGGGGCTGATTCCGGGTTCGTCAGCCCGTCGTGTGCCGCAAGCCGGCGCGCGGCGGGCTTTTCGTCGCCCGCGCGAGGTAAGTTCATCGCAGACGATCGTGGAGGAGGCAGCAGTGGCCACTCATGACAGCGGCGGCCAGTCGCAGTCCGGCAAGTCCCGTCAGGGCGAGGAAATCGAGGACGTCACCACCGAGGCCAACCCCGAGGTGGCCGAGCGGCACGCCGAGATCACCGAGGACGTCGACGACCTCCTCGACGAGATCGACTCCGTCCTCGAAGAAAACGCAGAGGAGTTCGTGAGGGGTTACGTACAAAAAGGAGGTCAGTGAGCATATAGTGCTAATTCGGACATGCCTATTGCGGGTGATGATCGGGACGGGCTCCGTCGCTGCCGGGATTGCAGCGAATGGAAGGCGCTCGATCAATTTTGCGTGAGTTCCAAGCGGCCAGGCGGTCGGGGCAGCTACTGCAAGCTCTGCTTCAACGAGCGATCCAAGGCGAGCTATGCGCGCCGGGTGAGGGCCAAGTTCGATCGTGAGGTACGCGAAGGTCGCGTCGTACCGGCGGGCTACAAGTACTGCCCGGACTGTGGTGCGGTCAAGCCGTTCGATGCCTTTCCCCGTAACCGGGCGGATGCTTCCGGTTGTGCCACCTACTGCAAGCCCTGCCACAACACGAAGACCAGGGAGACCAAGGAGCGCCTCTACGGAGGCAACCGCGAGTACCACCTGCGGCGGCGGTACGGCGTGGGTGAGAAAGAGTTTCAGGAGCTCCTGGCCGAGCAGGGCGGGCTCTGCGCGATCTGTGGCCGCGCCGACCCGCAACATCTGGACCACGATCATCGCACCGGATGGGTGCGCGGGATACTCTGCTTCAACTGCAACGGTGGTCTTGGCCAGTTCCGTGACAGTCCCATGAGGCTGGCCAGGGCGATCACGTACCTGAGAGGAACCACGTGGCAGCGGGCTTTGATCCATCCGGGCGTCTACCAGATGTGTTCACCAACGCGGGGACGTCCTCCTTCACGACGTTTCTGAGTCGGGTGGCCCCCGAGATGTTGCCCGGTCGGCGACCGCTGCCGCCGGGCATGGCCGCCGACCTGGCGCCGCACGCGACCACCATCGTGGCCATCGCGGCCGCCGAGGGTGTGGTGATGGCGGGCGACCGACGGGCCACCATGGGCAACCTGATCGCCCAGCGCGACATCGAGAAGGTGCATCCGGCCGACGCGTACTCGCTGGTCGGCATCGCGGGCACCGCCGGTATCGGCATCGAGCTGATGCGACTGTTCCAGGTGGAGCTGGAGCACTACGAGAAGATCGAGGGCGCGATGCTCTCGTTGGACGGTAAGGCCAACCGGTTGGCTTCGATGATCCGGGGCAACCTGGGGGCGGCCATGCAGGGGTTGGCAGTGGTGCCGCTCTTCGCCGGGTTCGACCTGGCCGCCGCCGACCCGGCGCGGGCCGGTCGGATCTTCAGCTTCGATGTGACCGGTGGCCCGTACGAGGAGACCGGCTACGACGCGATCGGGTCCGGGTCGTTGTTCGCCAAGTCAGCGTTGAAGAAGCGGTACCGGGTCGGGCTGTCCGTCGAGGACGCGACGCGGCTGGCGGTCGAGGCGCTCTACGACGCGGCCGATGACGACACCGCGACCGGCGGGCCCGACCTGACCCGGCGCATCTACCCCGTGGTGATGACCGCGACTGCCGAGGGCACCTACCGGCTCACCGACGCCGAGACGGCGACGATCGCCGAGGGCGTGGTCGCCGGCCGGATGGAAAACCCGGGCGGCTAGTTCCGCCCGACCACCCCCACCAGCCAGCAGTCGTCAGCACAGCGCCGTTAGGAGAACCGCCGCCGTGGCCATGCAGTTCTACGCCTCGCCCGAACAGATCATGCGTGACCGCTCCGAGCTGGCCCGTAAGGGCATTGCTCGCGGGCGTAGCGCAGTGGTCCTGAGCTACTCCGGCGGGGTGCTCTTCGTCGCGGAGAACCTCTCCAGCGCCCTGCACAAGGTCAGTGAGATTTACGACCGGATCGGCTTCGCCGCGGTCGGCCGTTACAACGAGTTCGAAAACCTCCGGCGGGCCGGCGTGCGGATGGCCGACCTGAACGGGCTCAGCTACGACCGGCGGGACGTCACCGGTCGGGCCCTGGCCAACGCGTTCGCGCAGACACTTGGCGCGATCTTCACCGAGCAGTCGAAGCCGTTCGAGGTGGAGATCTGTGTGGCGGAGGTCGGGGCCACTGCCGCTGACGACGAGCTGTACCGGCTCACCTACGACGGTTCGGTCAACGACGAGCCTGGGCGGATGGCGATGGGTGGTCAGGCTGAGGCCATCACCGGCGTGCTGAAGTCCAACCACCGGCCGGACATGTCGCTCGGGGAGGCGGTCCAGGTCGCGGTGCAGGCACTGAGCACTGTCGGTGGTGAGGGTGGCGCCGCCCGGACGATCGCCGCGAACCAGCTCGAGGTGGCGGTGCTGGACCGGCAGCGGGTCGGCCGGGCGTTCCGGCGGATCACCGGGGCTGCGCTGACCGCGCTGTTGGACGGGGAGTCGGCGCCGCCGACCAGCGACCGGCCGGACACGCCGAGCGTGCCGACCGGGGAGGCCGGTAAGCCGACCAGCTCGGCGGGGTCCGCTGACCTGGAGGACCGGCCGGGTCAAGCCGACAGCTGATCAGGTGACGAGACAGCGCCGGGGCCCGCACACGCGGGCCCCGGCGCTGTTGTGGTTCGGTGGTCAGCGGCGCTGGAGCAGGGGCCGCGCGAGGGCCCAGTAGCCGGCGGCGACGGCGTTGAACACGCCCATGCCGGGCGGCGAGTCGACGTTCGAGGGGGCGACCCGGGCGGTCATCAGCTCGGCGATCACCCCGTCGGGCACTGTGCGTTCGGCCTGGAGTTGACGGCGGCGGGCGCCGACCCAGGACCGGTTGCGCCACAGCCAACCCCAGCCGCGGGTCTTCTGCCGGGTCCAACCGCCGGCGAGCGCGGCGGCGAGCATGGCGGCTTCGGTGAGCAGTAGCATCGGGGCGAGCACCACCAGCGTCCGGGTCTGGTACGCGGTGAGCAGGGTGACGAGCCGGTTGCGTTCCACCAGGTAGAGCTTGAGGTCGTTGCGGGAGAACTCGTAGTGGTGGCGCACGACGGCGTCGGGTACGTACTCCAGACGTAGGCCGCGTTGCCAGAGCCGCAGGCTCAGCTCGGTGTCCTCGTGGTAGGCGAAGTATTCGGCGGCGAAGCCGTCGAGTTCCTGCCAACGCTGGCGGCTGATCACGAAGCAGCAGCCGCTGAGCGACGGCACCCTGCCGCGTACGGCGTGGGCGGTGGCCGGCTCGCCGTTGCCGCCGGCCCAGGATAGCCCGGTGAAGTGCAGTGGGTTGCCGGAGGTGTTGATCAGCTCGGGAGTGTCGGCGAGCCGGATGGAGGCCATGGCGGCGCCGACGCCCGGTTCGGCGGCGACCGCGACCGTCTTGGCGAGGGCGTCGGGAGCGACGATGGCGTCGGAGTTGACGAAGGCGAGCCAGTCTCCGGTGGCCTCGGCCGCGCCGATCCGGCAGCCCCCGGAGTAGCCGGTGTTCTGTTCGGGGCGGACCACCCGGACCTGGGGGAAGCCCTTGACGATGTCGATGCCGTCGCCGGTGCAACCGTTGTCGACGACGACGAGCTCGATGTCGACGTCGGTGCTGGCCAGGACGGCTCGGGCGGCGTTGACCAGGTACGGCTCGGCGCCGTAGGCGAGCATGACGGCGGTCACCTGTGGGCGGGTCATCGGAGGCCTCCGGATGCGGCAGGGGCGACGGCCTCGGCGAGCGGCCGGTTGGGGGTGGTGGTTCGGCGGACGCCGCCCCGCAGCAGCAGTGTCGCCATTGTTGCGGCGACGATGACGGAGCCGATGGTGTACGCCAACTCGACTCGCAGCGTGACCGGAGCCGGGATCAGCGTCACGGCGATCAGGGCGGCGACGCCGGCGGTCCAGGCGAGGGCCTGGGCGCGGTGCCGGTCGAGGGCGAGCAGGGCCTGGCCGAGCACCATCGCCCACAGGTAGGCGAGCGTGGCGGCCGCCAACCAGGCGAAGTCGCCATGGCCGAGGACGCCGGGCGCGTCGAAGAGTGTGCCGACCAGCCACGGGCCGAGCAGCACGGCGCCGAGGGCCCCGGTGAGGCCGAGCGCGGTGACGATGCCGAGCGCCCGACGCAGCAGGCTGTGGAAGCCGGCCCGGTCGCCGGTGGTGGCGGTGGTGGCCAGGCCGGGCAGCAGTGACGCCTGTAGGGAGCCGAAGACGAACAGGGGGATTCGGACCAGCACGAGGGCGGAGAGCAGCGCACCGGCGGCTGCCGCGTCGGAGGGGGCGAGCAGCTGCACGTTGATGACGCCGATGTTGACCACGACCTGGGAGAGCAGGCTGGAGGCGGTGAGCAGGCCGAGGCCGCGCAGCAGGGTGGCCCAGGCGACCGGCGGGCCTGCACCGATGGCGCGCAGCACCGGCGGCAGGGTGAGCAGGACGCTGACCAGCGGGGCGGCGACGAGGACCAGCCCGTACCAGACGGGGGAGGTCACTCCGGCAAGCCCGAGCAGGGCGACCATGATGATGCGCAGGCCGCCGTCGATCCCGAGTTGGGTGCCGTACCAGGGGAACAGTTGCAGGCCGGAGAGGACGCCGCGGGTGGCGTAGGCGACGGCCATCGCGGCGAGTGCGCCGATCAGCACGGTGACCAGGTTGCCGTCACCGGCGAAGAGCTTGTCGGCGAGTGGCTGACGGCCGATGGTGACGGCCAACACCAGCACGGCGAGCAGCACGGCGGCGACGGTGACGCCGCGGGCCAGCACCGGCCCTGGGGGCAGCCCCTGGCTGTGCCGGGCGGCGACGACGCGGGCGACCTCCTGCTCGATCGGCATGAACACGCCGATGCCGAGGGTGAACACGATCGACCAGAGCACCGACAGCGAGGAGTAGTCGGCCTTGCTGAGGCTGTGGCCGGCGACCGCGAGGTGGACGTAGGAGGCGAGGCCAAGAAGGCCCAGCCCGGCACCAACAGCGATGGTGCCGGGCGGGATCAGGCGTAGCAGGCGTTGGATCACCGGCGAATGAGCGCCAGCGTGAGGACGGCGAACGCGCGGCCGAGGTAGATCATCGCCCGGGCGGGGGAGTGGCTGGGCGTGCCGGCCATCCGCTTGCGCATGGCGACCGGCACCTGCCGGATGCGGTATCCACGGCGGGCGGTGTGTACCAGGGTCTCCACCGTGTCGCCGAGGTACTCGGCCGGGTACCAGGTGGCGAACATCTCGATGACCCGCCGGTTGGCGGCCCGGAAGCCGGACGTGGTGTCGGTGAGCTTGGTGTGGGCGACCCGGGACAGCACGGCGGAGAGCATCACCATGGCCCAGCGGCGGGGGCCGCGGACCATGTAGTCGCCCTCGCCGGCGAAGCGGGCGCCGATGACGAGGTCGTTGTCGTCGAGGAGGTCGACGAGCTTCGGCACGTACCGGGGGTCGTGCTGGCCGTCGGCGTCGATCTGGATGGCGACGTCGTAGTCGTGGTCGCGGGCGTAGCGGTAGCCGAGGCGCATGGCCCCACCGACGCCGAGGTTGTACGGCAGTTTGGCGACCTGGGCGCCGGCGGCGGCGGCGACGGCGGCGGTGCGGTCGGTGGAGCCGTCGTCGACGACGAGTACGTCGACACCGGGCAGCTCGCCGCGAACCTCACCGACGACGTCGGCGATGGAACCCGACTCGTTGAGGGCCGGAATGATGATCAGTGTGCGCTTGCCGTTAACCATCGGTCGACACCAGTTCGTCACGGGCCGCCCGATCCGCGTCGATCTCCGCGCGGAGCAGGGCGAAGTCTTCGGCCAGGGTGCGGGTCTCTTCTTCGAGGGCGCTGACCTCCCAGCTCAGGTGCACGCACACGAGCAGCAGGAAGACGATGCCGAGGAAGAGCACCAGGCTGACACCGGAGGCGACGCCGAGGAGTTCGGCGACGTTGTCGAGCAGCCGGGGGAACAGGGACAGCGGGATCACGACGACCAGTACGGCGAGCCAGAGCATGCCGTACTTCTCGCGCAGTTGACGGCGGCGCAGCAGCTCGACGATGGTGCCCAGGAGCAGCAGGCCGGTCAGGCCGGTGACGAGGGTGAGCTTCATGCGACCTTCCACGGGGCGGGTGGAGCGGGGGAGTGGAACGCGTCAACCAGGGCGCTGTGCCAGTCCGGAAGCGGGGGCAGACCCACGGCTGCCCAGCGGCTGTGCCCTAGCACACTGTACGCAGGCCGGGGGGCGGGACGCGGATACCGGTCGCTGGTGGTGGGTCGGATCCGGTCCGGGTTTAGACCGGCCAGCGTGAACGCGGCGCGGGCCAGCCCGTACCAGGTCGTCTGCCCGGCGCAGGTGCCGTGGTAGACGCCGGGCGTCGCGTGACCGGCCAGCGCCGCGTCGGCGAGCGCGACGAGCCGCTCGGCGAGCGCGTACGACCAGGTGGGTTGGCCGTGTTGGTCGTCGACCACGTCGAGGTGTTCGTGCTGGGTGGCGAGCCGGAGCATGGTGGCCACGAAGTTCGGGCCGTGCGCGCCGTACAGCCAGGCGGTGCGCACCACGTACCCGGTGTCGGGTAGCAGCCGCGCGACGGCCTCTTCGCCGACCAGCTTGCCGCGGCCGTAGGCGTTGACCGGCGCGGTGGGCGCGTCCTCCGGGTAGGGGGTGTCATCGTTGCCGGCGAGGACGTAGTCGGTGGAGACCTGGATCAACCGAGTGCCGCCGGAGGCGCACGCCGCGGCCAGGTTGGCCACGGCGTGGCCGTTGACGGCGGTCGCCGCGGCCTCGTCGGCCTCGGCGGCGTCGACGTTGGTCCACGCGGCCGCGTTGATCACCAGGTCGTGCCCGGCGACGGCGGCGTGTACCGCCGCGCGGTCGGTGACGTCCAGGTCGGCGCGGGTGGCGGCGGTCACCTTGAGGTCGGGCCGTGCCCCCAGCACGGTGACCAGGTCCCGGCCGAGCATCCCGCCCGCGCCGGTGACGAGGAGTCGGGTCATGCGGTCGGCGCGGCGGACTTGAGGGGTTCCCACCAGCTGCGGTTGTCCCGGTACCAGCGGACGGTGTCGGCGAGGCCCTCGTCCAAGGTGATGCTGGGGTGGTAGCCGAGCTCCTCGCTGATCTTGGTGATGTCGAGGGAGTACCGGCGGTCGTGGCCCTTGCGGTCGGTGACCGGGACGACCCGGTCCCACCCGGCGTCGCAGGCGTCCAGGAGCAGACCGGTGAGTTCCTTGTTGGTCAACTCGGTGCCGCCGCCGATGTTGTAGACCTCGCCGGCGCGGCCCTTCTGCTGGACCAGGGCGATGCCGCGGCAGTGGTCGTGCACGTGCAGCCAGTCCCTGATGTTGCCGCCGTCGCCGTAGAGGGGGACGGTGCCGCCGTCGAGCAGGTTGCTGACGAACAGGGGGATGACCTTCTCGGGGAACTGGTACGGGCCGTAGTTGTTGGAGCAGCGGGTGACGACCACGTCCATGCCGTGGGTGCGGTGGTACGACAGCGCGAGCAGGTCGGAGCCGGCCTTGGACGCCGAGTACGGCGAGTTGGGGGCGAGGGGCCAGGTCTCGGTCCAGGAGCCCTCGTCGATCGAGCCGTAGACCTCGTCGGTGGAGACGTGCACGAACCGGCCGGTGCCGTGGCGCAGCGCCGCGTCGAGCAGCGTCTGGGTGCCCAGCACGTTGGTGGTGACGAACGGCGCGGCGCCGGCGATCGAGCGGTCGACGTGTGACTCGGCGGCGAAGTGCACGATCACGTCGTGCTCGGCGACCACCTCGTCGACCACGACCGGGTCGCAGATGTCGCCCTGCACGAACCGCAGTCGCGGGTCCTCGCGGACGGGGTCGAGGTTGGTCAGGTTGCCCGAGTAGGTCAGTTTGTCCAGCACGGTCACTGCGGCCGGCTCGAGCGGCGGCACGCCGTCTGCACTGCCGAGGGGCTTGCCCAGTAGCAGGCGAACGTACTCCGACCCGATGAATCCGGCTCCGCCGGTGACGAGGATCCTCACGGGTCCGGAAGTATACGCGACGGGCGACACGGCGCCTGGTATGAGACCCCCGAACAACGTGTGCGGGTGCGGCTAGGCTTCCCCGGTGCGCGGAATCCTACTTGCCGGCGGCACCGGGTCCCGGCTCTGGCCGATCACCCGGGCGGTCTCGAAGCAGCTGATGCCGGTCTTCGACAAGCCGATGATCTATTACCCGCTCTCCACCCTGGTGATGTCCGGGGTCCGGGAGATCCTGGTGATCACGACCCCGGACGACCAGGACCAGTTCCGTCGGCTGCTCGGCGACGGCAGCCAGTTCGGGCTGCGGCTGGAGTACGTCAGCCAGGAGCGCCCGGAGGGCATCGCGCAGGCGTTCATCCTCGGCGCGGACTTCATCGGCACCGAGTCGGTGGCGTTGGTCCTCGGCGACAACATCTTCCACGGCGTGGGGCTGGGTCGGCAGCTCGCCGACCACTGTGACCCGGTCGGCGGGCGGGTCTTCGCCTATCAGGTGGCCAACCCGCAGGAGTACGGCGTGGTCGACTTCGACGCCGATGGTCGGGTGCTCTCGATCGAGGAGAAGCCGGCCCGGCCGAAGTCCCGCTACGCGGTACCCGGCCTCTACTTCTACGACAACCGGGTGGTCGACATCGCCCGCAAGCTCACCCCGAGCGCCCGCGGCGAGCTGGAGATCACGGCGGTCAACGAGGTGTACCGGGAAACCGGGGAGCTGGCGGTGACGGTGCTGGACCGGGGCACCGCCTGGCTGGACACCGGCACGTTCACCTCGATGATGCAGGCCGCCGAGTTCGTCCGGGTGGTCGAGGAGCGGCAGGGTCTCAAGATCGGTTGCGTCGAGGAGGTCGCCTGGCGGGCGGGCCTGATCGACGACGCGCAGCTGCGCGCGCTCGCCGAGCCGCTGACCAAGAGCGGTTACGGCAACTACCTGCTCGGTCTGCTCAGCGATCAGGCCGGCGGCGACGGGGGTTCCTGGTGAAGATCCGGGAGCTGAGCATCGAGGGCGCCTGGGAGATCACCCCCCAGCAGCACGGTGACCCGCGCGGCATGTTCATGGAGTGGTACCGCTTCGACAAGCTCGCCGAGGTGGTGGGGCATCCGCTGCGGCTGGCCCAGGCCAACCTGTCGGTCTCCGCGCGGGGCGTGGTGCGCGGCGTCCACTTCGCCGACGTCCCGCCCGGGCAGGCCAAGTACGTCACCTGTGTGCGGGGCGCGGTCCTCGACGTGATCGTGGACCTGCGCGTGGGCTCGCCGACCTTCGGTCGTTGGGAGGGCGTCCGGCTGGACGACACCGACCGCCGGGCGGTCTACCTCAGCGAGGGGCTGGGGCACGGGTTCTGCGCGTTGACCGACGACGCGACGTTGAGCTACCTCTGTTCTGCCACCTACAACCCGACGGGCGAGCACGCGGTGCACCCGCTGGACGAGGAACTGGGCATCGAGTGGCCCGCCGACGTTCCGTTGCTGTCCGCGCGCGACGACGCGGCGCCGACCCTCGCCCAGGCCCGCGAGCGGGGGCTGCTTCCGGAGTACGACAGCTGCCGGCGCTTCGTGGCGAGCCTCGGTCCGGACGGAATGTCGCACTCAACCGGTATGTGACCGCGCTCGGGGCACGACCTGTGGTCTGACAGTGACGAACCGGGCCTCCGGGCGGCTAATGTCACACCATGGAGCGGCGAATCTTCGGCCTCGAGACCGAGTACGGCGTCACCTGCACCTATCGCGGGCAGCGGCGGCTGTCCCCGGACGAGGTCGCGCGGTATCTGTTCCGTCGCGTGGTGTCCTGGGGTCGGTCGAGCAATGTCTTCCTGCGCAATGGGGCCCGGCTCTACCTGGACGTCGGGTCGCATCCGGAGTACGCGACACCGGAGTGCGACTCGGTGACCGATCTCGTCGCCCACGACCGGGCCGGCGAGCGGATCCTGGAGGGCTTGCTCGTCGACGCGGAGAAGCGGCTGCACGACGAGGGCATCGCGGGTGAGATCTACCTGTTCAAGAACAACACCGATTCGGCCGGCAACTCGTACGGCTGCCACGAGAACTATCTGGTCTCCCGGCACGGCGAGTTCGGCCGGCTCGCCGACGTGCTCATCCCGTTCCTGGTCACCCGGCAGTTGATCTGCGGGGCCGGCAAGGTGCTGCAAACCCCGCGCGGCGCGGTCTACTGCCTCTCGCAGCGGGCCGAGCACATCTGGGAGGGCGTCTCCTCGGCGACCACCCGCAGCCGCCCGATCATCAACACCCGCGACGAGCCGCACGCCGACGCCGAGCGCTACCGGCGGCTGCACGTGATCGTCGGCGACTCCAACATGAACGAGGTCACCACGCTGCTCAAGGTCGGCACCGCCGACATCGTGCTGCGGATGATCGAGGCCGGGGTGGTGATGCGCGACCTGTCCCTGGAGAACCCGATCCGGGCCATCCGGGAGGTGTCGCACGACATCACCGGCCGGCGCAAGGTGCGGCTGGCCAACGGCAAGGAGGTCAGCGCCCTGGACATCCAGCAGGAATACCTCGCCAAGGCCACCGAGTTCGTCGAGCGACGCGGCGGCGACCAGGCCGCCAAGCGGGTCGTCGAGCTGTGGGGCCGGGTGCTCAACGCGGTGGAGAGCGGCGACCTGGAGCCGGTCTCCCGGGAGATCGACTGGGTCAGCAAGTTGCGGCTGATCGAGCGCTACCAGCGCAAGCACGACCTGCCGCTGTCGCACCCCCGGGTGGCCCAGATGGATCTGGCCTATCACGACGTGCGCCGTGGCCGGGGTCTCTACGGGCTCCTGGAGCGTCGCGGCGACGTCGACCGGGTGACCACCGACCCAGAGATCTTCGAGGCCAAGGAGACCCCGCCGCAGACCACCCGGGCCCGGTTGCGGGGCGAGTTCATCCGGCACGCCCAGGAGAAGCGCCGGGACTTCACCGTCGACTGGGTGCACCTGAAGCTGAACGACCAGGCGCAGCGCACCGTGCTGTGCAAGGACCCGTTCCGGGCGTACGACGAGCGGGTGGAGCGGCTGATCGCCAGCATGTGACCGGTTGTCGGCCCCGGCGGTGCGTTGCGCCGACGGGGCCGGTCAGCCCGGCGCGCTGAGCGGTTAAGCTGAGCGCGCCATGACGACTTCTGGACCTTCCGACCGCTCCGAGCGCGGCGCCGAGCGGCAGAACTGGATCGAACGCCGGCGGGAGAAGATCCGCGCCGAGATCGACCGCAACCGGCGCGGTGACTACACCGTGCCGACCTGGGTGTTGGCCCTGGCGCTGGTGCTCATCGTGGGCGGCTGGCTAGCCCTGATCTTCCTGGCCTAACCCACCTGCCCCCCACCCTGCCCCCGCCCCCTGCCCCTGCCCCACCTCGCGTTGATCATGAAGTTATCGCCATGACACGCCGAGGCGGCGGGCAATAACTTCATGATCAACCGGGTGGGGCCCGGGAGTCGCCGGTTAGGGGAGGTGGGTTGCGGCGTGGCGGCCGGCGGCGGCTGCCGCCAGGAAGTACGCGTGGTCGGCGTCGAGGCCACGGCCCATGGTGGACAGCGGAACGGCGCTGGCCCGAAGCGCGGCGTCCAGACCGTCGGTGGGCACCTGGACGATCCGATGCCGGGCCGCCAGGGGCGCCAACGCCGCGTGCACCTCGGTCGCGAGCGACGGCGCCAGGTCCTCGGGCACCACCAGCTCCGCCGGGGCGAGCGCCACCCGGCCGTACGCGGTGAGGCTGTGGTGTGACACGCCCCGGTGTCGGGGGCGGGGGTCGGCGTCGGAGAGGCGCAACGAGCCGACCGGCTTCCCGCCCAGCGTGGCGATCGCGTTGACCGCCTCGCCGACGGCGACGCCGGAGAAGCCCCACCGGGTGCCGGTGCCCAGGTTGCCCGGCCCCTGCGCCACGATCGCCACGTCCGCTTCGAGCACGTACCGGGCGGCGAGCAGACCGCCGTGCAGGGTGGTGGCCTCCAGGTCGCCGCCGAACGCCTGCCCGACAGTGATCGTGCCGGCCAGCTCGGCCCGCAGCCCGGCGAGGGTGCGGGAGAACCAGGCGGGCAGTGCCCCGCCGTCGGTGAGCAGGTACGCCACCCGCGCCTGTGGGGCGTCGGCCCGGATACCGGCCAGGATCGCCGGGAGCGCCGAGTGCAGGTCGGCAGTGACCACCGGCAGCCCGCCCAGGTCGTCCGCGTCGGCCAGCACGTCGCGGTGCGGGGAGGCCTCCTCGTCGACACCGAGGAGGATCGGCTGCAACGGCGTGTAGCGGGCCTTGACCAGGTGCCCGGCATCGCGGGTGTCGGCCACGTCCGGCGGGTCCGGCGGCAGCCGGTCCGGCAGGGCGACCACCAGGGCGTACCCGCCGGTGCCCAACCCCATCAGCAGCGCGCCGGCGTTGAGCAGCACCCGGTCGCCGGGCTCGGGCGTGCCGACCAGCTCCGGGTAGGCCAGCGCCCGCATCCGGGTGCCGTCGGGCAGGTCGACGTCCAGCTCCACCGCCCCGGTCCACTGCCGTCGCAGCGTCGCCACCGTCCCCGTACGCCATCGCACCATGACGGGCACGCTAGCCGCGCGGGCCCGGCGGCCCGCGCCCGGGTGCGGGTCAGGTCGGTTCGGGGCCGCCGGCCTCCGGGCTCGGCCCGGCCTGGGTGTGCCGGACGGTGCCGGTGGCGCCGGGCACCGAACGGGTGGGGTCGAGGAAGACGAAACGAATCTCCGGGTACCGGTCGGTGAGCCGCCGCTCGGCCTCGTCGGCGGTGGTCTCGATCTGCGCGCCGGTGGCCTCGTCGCGGAAGTCGACCTTCGCGGCGACCAGGATGTCCTGCGGGCCGAGCTGCATGGTCAACAGGGTGTCGATGCGCTCCACCTCGGGCAGCCCGGCCAACTCCTGCTCGATCTCGTGGCGCAGCCGCTCCGGGACGGCCCGGCCGACCAGCAGCGACAGATTGTTGCCGGCGAGGACCCCGGCGACCGTCAGCAGCAGCAGCCCGATCAGGATCGCCGCGACGCCGTCCCACACCTCGTCGCCCGTCGCGTGCGACAGGCCGACGCCGAGTCCGGCCAGCACCAGGCCGATGAGGGCCGCGCTGTCCTCCAGGAAGACCGCCTTGACCGTGGTGTCGGCGGTCAGCCTCAGGAACCGCCGAGGCGTGGTCTGCCAGCGTCGCGACTCGCGGCGGACCTGCCGAACCGCCCGGGCCAGTGAGATCGACTCGATGACGAACGACACCCCGAGCACGATGTACGAGATCAGGTAGTCGCCGCTGTGCTCGTGCACCAGGATCGTGGTGACGCCGTGGGTGACGGCGAAACCGGCGCCGGCGACGAACGTGAACATGGCCGCGAAGAACGCCCAGACGTAGCTCTCCTTGCCGTACCCGAAGGGGTGTCGCTGGTCGGCCGGGCGGGCGCCGCGGCGCAGCGCCTGGAAGAGCAGCACCTCGGTGGTGGTGTCGGCGATCGAGTGCGCCGCCTCGGAGAGCATCGCGGCGGATCCGGAGATCAGCCCGGCGATCAGCTTGGCGATCGCGATGGCGAGGTTGGCGGCGCCGGCGACGACGACGGTGCCGACGCTCTCGCTCTCGGGCCTGGTGTCCGCTTGCGACATGAGGATCACCCTATGACCGCGGACGGCGACGCGCCGGGGGAGGCCCGATCCGAACAAGTGTGCGGCACGCCCGCGTGGGTGCACGGTCTGGGCGGGTCGGCTGCTAGCGTCTACCGCGTGTCGCGGACCCGCACCGAACGCCTGGTCAACCTGGTGATCTGCCTGCTGTCCACGCGACGGTTCCTGACCGCCGCGCAGATCGCCGCGACCGTGCCCGGTTACGAGCACGATCCGGACGACGCGCGCGACCACGAGGCGTTCCAGCGCAAGTTCGAGCGGGACAAGGCCGAGCTGCGCGAGCTGGGTGTGCCGCTGGAGACCGGCACGGCGAGCGCCTTCGACGCCGAGCCCGGCTACCGGATCGCCCACCGTGAATACGCGCTGCCCGACATTTTGCTCGAACCGGACGAGGCCGCCGCGGTCGGCATCGCCGCCCGGCTGTGGCAGCACGCCGGGTTGGCCGCCGCCGCGTCGTCGGGGCTGGCCAAGCTGCGCGCCGCCGGGGTGGACGTGGACCCGCAGGCCACCCTCGGCCTGGAGCCGATGGTCACCGTCGACCCGGCGTTCGCGCCGCTGACCGCCGCCGCCCGGGACCGCCGCGAGGTGGGATTCGACTACCGGGTGCCCGACCGCGACGCGCCCAGCCGGCGTCGGCTGCAACCGTGGGGCGTGGTGTGCTGGCGTGGCCGGTGGTATGTGGTCGGCCACGACCAGGACCGGGAGGCGACCCGCTGCTTCCGGTTGTCCCGGGTCGTCGGCGCGGTCCGGGTGACCGGCTCCCCCGACGCGTACGAGCCGCCGGCCAACGTCGACCTCATCAGCCACGTGGCCCGCTGGTCGGGTCCGGTGGAGCGCACCGGTCGGGCCACCGTGCTGGCCGCGCCCGGGCGGGCCGCCGGGCTGCGCCGCTGGGCGGTGGAGGTGACCGCCGGGCCGGACGGCGACCGGCTGGTCCTGCCGTACGCGGAGCCGGACGGGCTGGCCGGTCATCTGGTCGGCTACGGCCCGGACGTGCGGGTCCTCGACCCACCGGAGGTCCGCGAGGCGGTCATCCAACGACTCAAGGAGATCGCCGTGCGCCACGACGAGCTGGCCGTCAGCGGGGGCTCCCGGTGACCCGCCCGGCCGCCCGCAACGGTTCCCGCGCGTCCGCCGACCGGTTGGCCCGACTGCTCAACCTGGTGCCCTACCTGCTGGCCCGGCCCGGCATCGAGGTCGCCGAGGCGGCCGGTGACCTGGGCGTCACCGAGCGCCAGCTCCGGGAGGATCTGGAGCTGCTCTGGGTGTGCGGGCTCCCCGGGTACGGCCCCGGTGACCTGATCGACATGGCGTTCGACGGTGACCGGGTGACCATCACCTACGACGCCGGCATCGACCGGCCGTTGCGGCTGACCCCCGACGAGGCCCTGGCACTGGTGGTGGCCCTGCGGATGCTGGCCGAGACGCCCGGGGTGGCCAACCGGGAGGCCGTCGAACGCGCCCTCGCCAAGATCGAGGACGCGGGCGACCTGGTGGGCGCGCCGGTCGCGGTCCGGTTGCCCGGGGACACCCCCCGGGTCGAGGCGCTGCGCGCCGCCGTGGAAGGCGGCAAGGCCCTGCGGATCACCTACTACACGGCCGCCCGGGACGAGACCACCGAGCGCGTCATCGACCCGCTGCGGATACTGATGGTCGGCGGTCGGGCGTACGTGGAGGCGTGGTGTCGGCGTGCGGAGGCCGTCCGGCTGTTCCGCGCCGACCGGATCGACGCGGTCACCGAGTTGGACGAGCCGGCCGCGGTGCCGCCGCAGGCCGTCCCGCACGACCTCACCGAGGGCGTGTTCCGCCCCTCGGCCGACCTGCCGTTGATCACCCTGCGCATCGGTCGGGGCGAGCGGTGGATCACCGAGTACTACCCGTGCGAGCGGGTGGAGGCCGGCGACGGCGACCAGTGGCTCGTCTCCCTGCGGGTGACCGACCTGGGGTGGGCCCGCCGGTTCGTGCTGGGCCTCGGCCCGGAGGTGACAGTGGTCGCCCCGGCCGAGTTGGCCGATCAGGTGCGGGCGACGGCGGCCGCCGCGCTGGACGCGTACGCCGTGCCCGCGCCCACGACCGCGCCCCTGCCGGCGGAGGTCGACCCGGAGCGCCCGCCGTCGGGCGACCCGGCGGTGGCCGGCCGCACCCAGTAGGCTGACCGCCGTGCTGATCTGGATCGTGCTCGCGGTGGTGCTGCTACCCCTCGTGGCGCTCGCGTTGGCCGTGCGCCCGGTGCTGGCCCGGCTGCCCCGACTGCAACGGGCCGCCGTGGCGTTGCAGCGGCGGGCCGCCGAGGCCGAGGCGCTGCGGGAAACCGCCGAGGCGCTGCAACAGCGTGCCGAGGAAGTCCAACGGCGGCTCGACACCACATCGCGGCGACTCGCGGTGATCAGGGCCAAGCGCGGCTGATCGGGTACGCACCCGGCGGTGGTTGACGGATCATCGCGGGTTGGTCAAGACTTCACCTCCCACCCAGACCACCACCACCCAGCGGGTGGCGGGCAGCCGATCCGCACGTACGATGGGCTGCGTACCACCCCCCGGACACAGAGCGACTGGAGCTTCTCATGGGTGCCCTCAAGCCGTGGCACATCGCTGTTCTCGTGGTTGTGCTGATCCTGCTCTTCGGTGCGAAGCGGCTCCCCGACGCGGCCCGCTCGCTGGGTCGGTCGCTGCGGATCATCAAGGCCGAGACCAAGAGCCTGCAGGACGACGACCGCGACCTCGCCGAGAAGGCCGACGCGCAGGCCGGCTACCAGCCGCTGCCGCCGCACGCCGGGCAGCAGGCACCGTACGCTGGCCAGCCGCAGCAGGCCCCGTACCAGCAGGCGCCGCCGCAGCAGCCGGTCGTCGACCCGGTGCACCGCGTCCGCGACAACTGACCGAAGGGCCTCACTCCCGTGGCCTTCGCACTGCGTAAACGCGCCCCAAAGGCGTTCGAACGGGCCGCCGACGGCTCGATGACG
Source organism: Micromonospora sp. NPDC005324 (assembly GCF_040607155.1). Classification (NCBI taxonomy): domain Bacteria; kingdom Bacillati; phylum Actinomycetota; class Actinomycetes; order Micromonosporales; family Micromonosporaceae; genus Micromonospora; species Micromonospora sp. NPDC005324. The sequence goes on from NZ_JBEXGE010000029.1 coordinate 87,479, forward strand.
CTCATCGAGCACGTCCGCGAACTGCGCAACCGCCTGTTCCGCGCGTCGCTGGCGATCATGATCGGCTTCGGCGTCGGCATCTGGCTGGCGACGCCGGTCCGGATCCTGTTGTCGGAGCCGTACTGCAGCCTCCCGGCCTCGATCGATCCGGTCTCGGGCAAGTGCAAGTTCGTCCAGCTCGGTGTCGCGGACGTCTTCCTGCTGAACCTGAAGATCGGTCTGTGGGTGGGCCTGATCATCGCGGCCCCCATCTGGCTCTACCAGCTGTGGGCGTTCATCGCGCCGGGCCTGCACCGGCACGAGCGGCGCTACGCGTACATCTTCACGGCGCTGGCCGCGCCGCTGTTCGCGGCCGGCGCGGTGCTGGCCTTCTTCGTCACCACCAAGGGCCTCGAGTTCCTGCTGAACGTGTCCGGCGATGACATCTCGACGAATCTGGAAGTCACCCGGTACATCTCGTTCGTCACCAACCTGATCCTGCTGTTCGGTGTGGCGTTCGAGTTCCCGCTGATCGTGCTGATGCTCAACTTCGTCGGCCTGGCCAGCGCGAAACGGCTACTCAGCTGGTGGCGGGTGGCGATCTTCGTGTTCTTCGCCTTCTCCGCAGTGGTCACTCCCACCCCTGATCCGTTCGGGATGACCGCTCTGGCGCTCTGCCTGATCGCGCTCTACTTCGCCGCGGTCGGCGTCGCGTTCATCAACGACCGGCGGCGTGGGCGGGGCAAGGAGGTCTACGCCGGCATCGACGACGACGAGGTGTCGCCGTTGGAGTTCGACGCGGACCCGGTCGTGGCCGGGCAGCGGGTCGACTCGACAGCGCCGATCGGGGTACCCGAACCGGTCGCCCCACCGGCGCCGATCGAACGCCGCTACGACGACATGACCTGACGGCCCCGCGCCGACCGGTCCACCGACGCCGTCCCCGTTCTCCGGGGGCGGCGTCGTCGCGTCACCTCGCGCGCCGGCGGCGGAACTGATGGTGACGGCACCTGCCCCTGGTGAACGGCGGCTGTCCGACCGGTACGGTGCTGCCCGTGACCGCAGACGATCACCTGCAGGGCCCGGTCGCCGTGCTCGCCAACCCGACCGCCGGCCGCGGACGGCACCGGGCGCTGCTGCCCCGGCTGCTGGAGGGCTTGGCCGCCGCCGGGCGGCCGATCCGGTTGCTGCCGGCGTCCAGCCCCGCCGAGGCGGAGGCGGCCTGCCGGGCCGCCGTGGCCGAGGGCGCTGGCGCGCTGGTGGCGGTCGGTGGGGACGGCACCGTCCACCGGGCGTTGCAGGCGGTCGCCGGGACCGCCGTGCCGTTCGGCCCGATCCCGGCCGGGACCGGCAACGACTTCGCCCTGGACACCGGCTTCCCGGCCGACCCCCTCGCGGCGGCGGCGGTGATCGCCGAGGCGGTGCGTGACGGCCGCAGCCGACCGGTCGACCTGGCCCGGATGGTCGGGGACGACGGCGTCGAGCGCTGGTACGGGGCGGTCCTCGCGGCCGGGTTCGACGCGATCGTCAACGAGCGGGCCAACCGGATGCGCTGGCCACGCGGCCCGCGCCGGTACGACCTGGCGATCCTGGTCGAGCTGGCCCGGCTGCGCCCACGCCGCTACACGCTGCGCCTCGACGGGGTGTCGTACGACCTGGACGCGGTGCTGGTGGCGGTGGGCAACTGCCCCACGTACGGCGGTGGGATGCGGATCTGCCCCGACGCGGACCCGACCGACGGGCTGCTCGACGTGGTGGTGGCGGGTCGGGTTAACCGGCGGACCCTCGTCCGGGTGAAGCCGCGCATCTACCAGGGCACCCACGTCAGCCACCCGCTGGTGCGCAGCTTCCGGGCCCGCACCGTGGAGTTGGCCGCCGAGGGCATCACCTCGTACGCCGACGGGGAACGCTCACTGAAGCTGCCGGTGACGATCAGCGCGGTCCCGGGCGCCCTGCGGCTGCTGCGTTGACCCGTACCGCGCCGATGCTGGCGGCGATGACGAGCACGATGGCGGCGCATTCCAGCACTGTCAGCGCCTGCCGCAGCACCAGCCACCCGGCGAGCGTGGCGATGGCCGGGCCGAGGCTCATCAGCACCGCGAAGGTGGCGGTGGGCATCCGCCGCAGCGCCAGCAGCTCCAGGGTGTAGGGCAGCCCGGAGGCGAGCACCGCGAGGACGGTGCCGAGCGCCAACACCGGCGGGTCGAGCAGCACCGCGCCGCCGTCGATGACGCCCAGCGGCAGGGTGACCAGGGCGGCGAGGGTCAGCGCCAGGGCCAGCCCGTCCGCGCCGGGGAAGCGGCTGCCGACCCGGGCGCTCAGCACGATGTACGCCGCCCACATCGCGCCCGCGCCGAACGCGAACGCCACCCCGGCCGGGTTGAGCCGGTCGAAGCCGCCCTGCCCGAGCAGCGCCACCCCGGCCAGTGCAAGCCCCGCCCAGGCCCAGCTGGCCGGTCGTCGGGCGGTGAACACCGACAGCGCGAGGGGGCCGAGCACCTCCAGCGTCACCGTCAGGCCGAGCGGGATGCGTTCGATGGCCTGGTAGAACAGCGAGTTCATGCCGGCCAGTGCCAGCCCGAACGCGCCGGCGGCGAGCCAGGCCGACCGGTCGTGCCCGCGCAGTCGGGGCCGGCACACGACGAGCAGCAGCACCGCCGAGATGGTCAGCCGCAGGGTCACCGCGCCGGCCACCCCGGTACGCGGGAAGAGCAACGCGGCCACGGCGGAGCCGAACTGCACCGACAGGGCCCCGCCGAGCACCAGCCCCACGGCGGTGACACCGCCACGCCGGGCCGGTGGCGTGTCGGCCGGCGTTGGCGTGGGCAGCAGGATCTCGGTCACGGGCACGACGGTAGGCGGTCCGCTCCGGTCACCGTGCGGCGGTGTCCACCTGCCGAAAGGCGAGCTCTGTCCTGCGTCGGGCGGCGGGAGGGATCGGGTGTGCCGCCGTCGGCCCTGCTTGCGCTTTGGGGGATACGAGAGCCTCGATGAACGGCTACCCTGCTCGGAACGGTATTGATCCACAGTTGGGAGCTGGAATGCGCCTCGACCTGGTCACGGTCTCCGCTTCGCCGCGAGAGCCCGCCCGGTACTGATCGGGCACCACCGGATTCCCGCCGGTGGTCTGGTGCTCCTCGCCGCGGAGCGGTCTCACGACGACCGTTTCCTTCCCTGGCTCGAGGAGCTACTTTGCGTGTCCTTGTATCCGCGCGTCTGGGCGCGGACTTCAGCAAACTGTGGACCGCCGCCGCGGTGTCAAACGTCGGCGACGGCGTCACCATGGCCGCCGGCCCGTTACTGGTCGCCTCCATCACCGACAAACCGGCCCTCATCGCCGGGGCCGTCTTCGCGCAGCAGTTGCCCTGGCTGCTGTTCGCCCTGATCAGCGGAGCGTTTGTCGACCGACTCGACCGACGCCGCATGGTCGTGGTCGTCAACCTAATGCGCGCCGCAGCCCTGGTGGGCTTGGCGGCCACCATTGCGACCGACACCGTCACCGTGATCATCATCTACGTGGTGCTCTTCCTGCTGGGCGCTGGCGAAACCCTCGCGGACACCGCCATAGCTGCCCTACTCCCGGCGGTGGTCGCCCCCGACGATCTGGCGAGCGCCAACGCCCGGCTCTACGCGAGTTTCACCATCGGCAACCAGTTCGTGGCCAAGCCGCTTGGCGCCTGGTTGTTCGTCATCTCCGCCGCCGTACCGTTCGGTGTCGACGCGTTCACATTCGCGATCTCCGCAGCGCTGATAGCGGGTATCCGACGAGTTCCGGTCTCCGAGAAGCCTCGTCGGCGGACGTCGCTGCGCACCGAGGTCGCGGCTGGTGTGCGGTGGTTGTGGCGGCACCGCCTGCTGCGGACCCTCGCCCTCACCATGGGCCTGAGCAACGTCGCGTTCGGTGCCGCCTTCGCCGTTTTCGTGCTCTACTGCCGGGAACGTCTGGGTGTCTCCGGTGTCGGCTACGGTGTCCTGCTGACCACATTCGCGGTCGGCGGACTGGTCGGTACGACTGTCGCCGCGAAACTGACCCGCGCGTTAGGCAGCGCCGCCGTGCTGCGGGCCGGTCTGATCATCGAGGTCGTCACGCACGTGTCCCTTGCGATCACGACGACACCGCGGATCGCCGCCGTCGTCCTGGTCGTGTTCAGCATCCACGCCATGGTGTGGGGCATCACCGTCACCTCGGCCCGGCAGCGGGTCGTGCCGCCGCACCTACGCGGCCGCGTCGGCAGCGTGTACGCGTTGCTCGATCTCGGCGGAGCCGCGCTGGGGTCACTGCTCGGCGGCCTGTTCGCCAGCGTCTGGGAGATCACCACGCCGTTCTGGATCGCCGCCGTCGTAATGGTGACGATCACTGTTCTCGCCTGGCGTCCCCTGCGCGAAGCAGGAGCCGTCTGACCGCCCCGGCCCCGGTCCGAGCGGCGGTGTCTCGCCGCTCGGAACCGGGGGTATCCGGGGTGGCGCTCCGAAGCCCCGACCGCAGTTCGTGGGCCGGGGGACGGGGAAGCCGACACGGCCGTAGATGTTCGCCACCGCGGTGCTACCGGCGTACGGTCCCTGGTATGACGGGCGCGATGCGGAAACTATCGATCTCCGTGCCAGCCGACGTGGCTGAGCGCCTGGAGCGCGAATCCAACGACAGCGCCTACATCACCCAGGCTGTCCGTGACCGAATGCGGTTGGACGCCTTGGACGCGGAGCTGGCTCACCAGGGCATCCCGATCACTGAGCAGGGTGTGGCCGAGGCGCGCGCTCGTCGGGCCGCCGTGGAGGCCGACTGGTCGCCGGAGCGCCGCAGCGCCCTTCGCGAGCGGGTCCGCCAGCACACGCTGGACGCCGCCGGGTCACCGTGTGGGCGACCGGGCGGCGCCTGGCTGTGGACCGGGTGGTGACCGAGGTCGGTTCGGCGCTCGACGGGCGCCGCGAGAAGTTCGTCGCGTTGCTGCGCGACCCGGGCGTGTCGACGATCGTGGTCGAGCACAGGGACCGTTTCGCCCGTTTCGGCGCCGAATACGTCGAGGCCGCCCTTGCCGCGCAGGGGCCGCCGTCTCCTGGTGGTCGATCCGGCCGGGGTGGACGACGATCTCGTGCGTGACGTCACCGAGATCCTGACGTCGTTGTGCGCCCGCCTGTACGGCCGCCGCGCCGCCGCGAATCGTGCCCGTCGCGCGGTCGAGGCCGCCACCGGGGACCGGGCGTGAAGACGATCCAGGCGTACCGGTTCGCTCTTGATCTCAGCCCCGGGCAGGAACGTGACGTGCTGGCGCACGCCGGGGCGGCCCGGGTGGCCCACAACTGGGCGTTGGCCAGGGTCAAGGCGGTCATGGATCAGCGGGCCGCTGAACGCACCTACGGTGTGGCGGAGGAGATGCTGACCCCGACCTTGTCGTGGACGCTGCCCGGCCTGCGTAAGGCGTGGAACGTCGCCAAGCCCGACGTCGCGCCGTGGTGGCGGGAGTGCTCGAAGGAGGCGTTCAACACCGGCCTTGACGCTCTCGCTCGCGCGTTGAAGAACTGGGCCGACTCGCGCTCAGGTAAGCGCGCCGGCCGGCCGGTCGGGTTCCCGGGGTTCAAGTCCCGTCGGCGCACCATCGCGTCCGTGCGGTTCACCACGGGGGCGATCCGGGTCGAGTCCGACCGTAAGCATGTGGTGCTGCCCCGGCTGGGCCAGCTGAAGCTGCATGAGTCCGCCCGCAAGCTCGCCCGCCGCCTCGACAACGGCACCGCCCGGATCATGTCCGCCTGCGTGCGACGTGACGGCGGCCGGTGGCACGTGGCTTTCTGCGTCGAAATCGAGCGCCCCGAGCGGCGACCCGCCCGGCCGGGCGCGGTGCTCGGCGTTGACGTCGGCATCAGGCACCTGGCGGTGCTGTCGACCGGTGAGCTGATCGACAACCCGCGATACCTGACGGCCGCGCACCAGCGGATGCGGGCGCTCGGTCGAGCGCTGGCGCGCAAGAGCGGCCCGGACCGGCGCACGGGCCGACGGGCCTCGAAGCGGTGGGAGCGGGCGGCAGCCCGGCTCGGCCGGGCGCATGCCCGGGTGGCGAATCTGCGCCGCGACGGACTGCACAAGCTCACCACCCGGCTGACCCGCGAATACGGCACGGTCGTCATCGAAGACCTCAACGTCACCGGGATGCTGCGCAACCGCAAGCTTGCCCGGCACAT
>NZ_JBEXGE010000030.1:0-93151 GCF_040607155.1 Micromonospora sp. NPDC005324
GCAACCTGCAACTGCTCTACCAGGGTCGTTCCCCCAGCTCCGGCGGCGACTACGGCCTCCTGCCGTACCGGCCGGGTCTGCTGACCCTGCAGCGCCCGGTCTGATCACGCTCGACTGACTGACCCGCACCACGCCACTCGGGTTCATGGAAGTCGCGGTATCCCGCCTCGTCCGGACGCCGCGACTTCCTTGAACGCGAGTCGATCAAGCAACAAACAGGGGATGCGACACGCATCACCGGGGCCGCCTGCGGCCGACGAGTTTGGGACGATGCGCCGGTCGAACCACCGACATCACCCGACTCGAAGGGATCCCCGCGATGGCAAAGGTCATCTCCACGCTGTTCATCTCGGCCGACGGTGTGGCCGAGATCGACCCTGACTGGCACTTCCCGTACTTCGACGAGAACATGGGCCGCGCCGTCACCGAGGACTACGACACCGCCGACGTGCTGCTCATCGGCCGCGAGACGTACGACAGCTTCGCCGGGGCCTGGCCGGACCGTGAGACCGCCGGTGGCGACGACGCCCCGTTGGCCAAGCAACTCGGCGACATGCGCAAGGTCGTCGTCTCGCGCCAGGCGCTGGAATTCTCCTGGCGCAACTCGGAGCTGATCAGCGGGGACCTCCTCGACGCCGTCGCCGCGCTCAAGGCCGATGCGGGCGTCCGGGGCATCCTCATCCCCGGCTCGATCTCCGTGGTGCAGCAACTGCTCGCCGCGGGCCTGGTGGACGAGCTGCGTCTGCTGGTACATCCGGTGGCCGCGCGCAAGGGCCGCAAGCTGTTCGACGAGGGGGACGCGGCGTACCACCTGCGACTGGTGGCAACGGAAGCGTTCCCGACCGGCGTCCTTCGCGTGATCTACGCGCCGGGCGCGGCACCGACTCCGGTCGGCTACGACGAGATCACCGACCAGGTGCCGGCCGGAAGTTAGGGCACCTTCGGGGGTGGCCGCCGCGCCGGCCGTTTCCCGACCGAGGCCGTCACAGGCCCTTGTGAAGATCTCGTCGTGACTGAGTGGACGTACAACGATCGCCCGGTGGGCGTCAGGTTTCTCACCGATCGGATCCCGGAGCCGGGTCGCACCGCAGTCGAGGACGAGCTGTGGGCCTGGGTCGTGCGGGGTGAGGCCGACGCGGACGAGTTCGTCGACTTCTTCGACGACGCCGAGGAGCGCTGCGGCGCCACTGACGACGAGCTCAGGGGTGCGCACGATACGGCGTTGGCGGTTCGGCGGGAGCAGCAGCGCGAGTGGGGTGAGGTGCGCGGCAACCTCACCCGTGCTTTCGCCGAGCTCAACGAGTTGGCAGTGCTGGCTCGGGAGAACTTCAGCTGCTGTGGCACCTGCGCGAGCGCCGAGATCCACGACGAGCGCGACGACTCTCGGCACTGGCGCGGGTTTCTCTGGTACCACCAGCAGGACACCGAGTCGCTGCTCGCGAGCGAGGACGGCGAGGTCTATCTCGGCTATGGCGTCTACCCTCCGGCCGACTTCGACGAGGTCGCCTACGCGGGGCTGTCGGAGGCCGAGCAGCAGGCCAACTACCAGGCCGACCTGGAACGACTGCTGGACGACGTCGCGTTTCCGGTGCTTCGCAGGCACGGCATGGAAGTGGAGTGGAATCGCAAGCAGTCCCGCCGGATCCGGGTCACCGGTGCCCAGTGGTATGCGCCGCTGGATTGACCGCCACCGATTCATCCCACACTTCGGACCGACATTTAGTGAGGGCTATCGATATTGACGGTTGACGTCGGCAGCGACAGGATCTCGGGCACCACCACCCTGATCCCTCCTGGGAGGCGCCATGACCCGTCCCCGCCTGCCCCGCCTGCGGGCAGCCACCCGGTTGGCAGCACTCGCCCTCGCCGCCGCCGGCGTGCTGCTCACCGTCGCCACCCCCGCCAACGCCGCTGTGCCCACCGGCCGGTACGTCGCGCTGGGCGACTCGTACACCGCAGGCCCGCTGATCCCCACCCAGGTCGACCTCAACTGCCTACGGTCCAACCGCAACTACCCCTCGCTGGTGGCGGCGTCCGCCGGCTCGTCGTCGTTCGCCGACGTGAGCTGCTCCGGCGCCACCACCGACGACATCCTCTACGGCGGTAGCGGCCAACTGGGCATCACGGTGCCGCCCCAGCTCAACGCGGTCACGTCGAACACGTCGCTGGTGACTGTGCAGATCGGCGGCAACGACATCGGCTTCTCCGGCATCATCGGCGACTGTGCGGAGGCGAGCCTCAGCAGCCCGCTCGGATCTCCGTGCAAGAACCGGTACACCGCCGGAGGTGTCGACCAGTTGCAGGCGCGGATCGTCGGCGCCACGCCGAAGGTCACCGCCGTGCTCCAGGCGGTTCGGCAGGCCGCACCGGGCGCGCGGGTCGTGGTGCTCGGCTATCCGGCGATCCTGCCGGACAGCGGTTACGGCTGCTGGCCGGTCGTTCCGATCGCCTACCAGGACGTGCCGTACCTGCGGGGTATCGAGAAGTCGCTCAACGCGATGCTGGCCAGCGCCGCGAGCGCCAACGGCGCCACCTACGCCGATGTCTACACCCCGTCGATCGGCCGCGACGCGTGCAAGGGCAGCGGTACCCGGTGGATCGAGGGCCTGGTGCCGCAGAACTCGGCCGCGCCGTTCCACCCCAACGCCCGAGGTGAGCAGGGCATGGCCACCGCCCTGATCGCCAGGCTGAACAGCTGATCAGCCCCCGAACGGTCGAGCCGGCCCCGTCGGAAGCGGCGGGGCCGGTGCACGGGGACGCCGGGCTCGTCCGACGTCGCGCTTGGGATCGGGCAGTCCGGGGTACCGACGTTGTCATGCCGATTGTGGGGGAAGTCGTCGGGGACCGTTACCGTCTGCTCGAGAGCATCGCCAGCGGTGGAATGGGCGACGTCTGGCGGGCGGTCGACGAAACCCTGGACCGCAGCGTCGCGATCAAGATGCTGCGACCTCGGCTGGTGACCGATCCCGGCTTCGGCGAACGGTTCCGTCGCGAGGCCCGGGCGATGGCGGCCCTGCGTCACCCGGGTGTCGCTCAGGTCTACGACTACGGTGAGGGGTCCCAGCCCGACGCGCCGGTGCTCGCGTACATCGTCATGGAGTGCGTGCAGGGGCAGCCCCTGTCGGAGCGGATCGCCGAGATGGGTCGGCTGGGTGTGGCCGAGACGATGTCGATCGCCGCGCAGACCGCCAGTGCCCTGCAAGCCGCGCACGACGCCGGCGTCGTGCATCGGGACGTCAAGCCCAGCAATCTGATCATCGAGCCGGACGGGCACGTCGTACTTGTCGACTTCGGCGTCGCGGTGACCCAGGAGGCGGCGAGCCTCACCGGGACGAACCAGGTTGTCGGCACCGCCCTCTACATGGCACCCGAGCAGGTCACCAGGAGCGAGACGACGTCGGCGATCGACATCTACGCGCTGGGGGCGGTCGTCTACCACTGTCTTGCCGGCAGGCCCCCGCACCAGGGCGAGAACGCGGTAGCGGTGGCGTTGCGGCATCTCGAAGAGGAGCCGCCGCCGCTGCCCGACGACGTTCCGGAGGCGGTCCAGCGGTTGGTCGCCACCGCGATGGCCAAGGAGCCCACCCGTCGCTTCCCGACGGCGGCCACGATGGCTGCGGCGGCCCAGATGCTCGCGGATCCGTCCGATCAGCTGCGGACGGCTGTCGGAGCGCCGGTCGGGGCGGCTATCGAGCGCACCGAGATTCAGCGGTCGGTCGTCGGCGGTGCGGCGAAGCGGCCGGGAGGCCCTGGGCCGAAGGTGCTCGCGGTGGTCGTCGGATCGATGGCAGCCGCGGCCGCGGTCCTGGTGTTCGCCGATCCCACCGGGATGATGACGGGCAAGACCGACGGGCCGTCGACGCCGCCGGCGGTGTCGACGACAGGCCCGTCGCAGCGCGAGCCCGGCCTGGGCGTCGGTGGCGGAGAACCAGCTACCCGCGGTTCCGGGGGCCTGCCGGTCCGCGCGCCTGGCTCCCCGACCCCGACGGCAGGCGTTTCGGCGGGTGCGGGGCCGGTCGGCCAGCCAACGCCCTCCGGCGAGAGCACCGGGGGCACGCCCGAGCCCACCTCGTCCGAGAGCCCGCCAGCGGACCCGACGGCGGCCCCGACGGGTGAGACGACGGCGGCGCCGACCGCGACACCGTCCGAGGAGAGCGAGGAGGAGTCGGCCACGGAGCCGACGAAGAAGCCGTCCTCGGAGGCGCCGGCAGCGGACGGGAACGCGGCACCGCAGGTCTAGCGACATACTTCTGGCGTGACGGCCGAGGCCGCCACGCCAGAAGTGTGGGTCAGGAGTCGATCGGGTCAGCCGGTGCTGCAGGTGATCGTCGGCCAGTTCCAGTTGCCGTTGGCCATGACCGTGATCCCGAAGTTGTTGCCGTTGCCGTTCGGTCTCGCGGTGACGGTGCCGCTGCTGCCGCTGACGGAGGCGTTCCAGCTGTTCTGGATGCTCTGGCCGCCACCGAGGCCGAGGCTGACGACCCAGTTGTTGGTGCCGCTGACCGCGACATTGAGGTTGAATCGGTCACCCCACTGCTGGCCGGCGGAGATCGTCGCGTTGCAGTTGCCGGTCCCCGGGTTGCCGGTGGTGGGTGGCGGAGTGGTCGGGTTGCCGCCGCCGCTGCCCTCCCGCACGGTGATGTCGGAGCTTCCGCTGCTCTGGTAACCCTCGGTGGCCATGACCTGGTAGCTGTGGTTGGTGCCGAGGTTCAGGCCGGCCCGGGCCCAGGCGTCGAAGTGGTTGGCGGTGGTGATGGTGCCACTCGATCGCTTCTGCTGGCGGACGCTCCAGAACTGGTAGAACGTCTGGTTGCCGTCGATCGACGGGGCGTTGACCCGCTGGCTGCGGAGGATGTCGTAGGTGCCGCCGTCAGTGGTGACAGTGCCCATCCGGGTGGCGCCGCTGCTGGGGTTGTAGCTGCCGAAGTTCTCCACCACGTAGTACTCGATGAGCGGGCTGCGCGTCCATCCGTACAGGGCGAGGTAGGTGTTGTTGTTGCCCGGGTTGTAACTGCCCGAGTAGGTGACCGTCCGTCGGGTGCCGGTGGCCCAACCCTTGCCGCCGACCCAGTTGTTGGTGCTCCGGTCCCAACTGCTGGTGTATCGGCCATCGGCGCGCAGCGTCATGCTGGCGTTGCCGCTGTCCTTCCAGAACGAGAAGTAGTACCCGTTGTGCGTGCCGGTGAGGTTCGACGTGAGGGTCCGGTCGGCCTCGGCGTACGCGTTGGTGGCCGTCATCGTGCCGGCGACGGCCACGACGGCGGCGCATGCGGCGCCCAGGAGCAGCCGCATGCGGCCGCGGCCTCTCGGTGTGGTGTGGCTGGTGTCGGTCATGGAACTGTTGCCTCCTCTGACGGCTGGCGGGGGCCAGCGGCGCGGTACGCCTCGGCAGGCTGCCGGTGGTCGGGTAACGGCCACGGCGTCGTACCGCTCGGTGGTGGTGGGACGGTCGTCCTGCACGACGACCGGAGAGGTGGGTCGTGGTGGCTGGTGCTGACGACAATCGAGCGCCGTCGATGGCGACCGTATTAACCCAGCCGTCTCCTTGTCAACAATTTTCGGAAACAGCGTGGCAACACCGCTGTCGTCGGTGGAGCGGTATCCATCCAGGTCAGTAGTCGATCAGAGGTCAGGGCGGTCACCGAAGCGTCGCAACGGCCGAACACCGACCGGGTTCGGAGCCGCCGAAAATTCCGGAGACTTTCCGGACCAGGTGTCCCGACCGTGGCCAGCGGCACGAGCAGCGGCTCCCGTTGCCCGACCGGTCAGCGACGCCGCAGGGCGTTGAGCCGGCCGGCCTGGCGGGTCAGGTGGTCGCGTTCGGCGAGGTTGGGGGCCTGCTGGGCGGCCTCGGTGTACAGCCGCGCCGCCGTTGCCAGATCGCCGTCGCGCTCGTGCAGGTACGCCGCCACCGCCGTGTAGCGGGGCAGTGCGTCGTCCACCGCCGCGAGCGCCGCCAGACCGGCCCGGGGGCCGTCGGCCTCGCCGACCGCCACCGCGCGGTTGAGTCGGACGACCGGGTTCCCGGTCAGGCGCGCGAGTTCGTCGTACCACTCCACGATCTGCACCCAGTCGGTCTCGGCGGCGGTCGGCGCGTCCGCGTGCAGCGCCGCGATGGCGGCCTGGGCCTGGAACTCGCCCAGTTGGTCGCGGGCCAGGGCTGCCTGGAGGATCTCGACGCCCTCGGCGATCGACCGGGTGTCCCATCGGCTGCGCTCCTGCTCGGCGAGCGGCACCAGGCTGCCGTCGGGCGCGGTCCGGGCGGCACGCCGGGCGTGGTGCAACAGCATGAGGGCGAGCAGCCCCGCCACCTCGGGGTGGTCGATCGCGGCAGCGAGCTGCCGGGTGAGCCGGATGGCCTCGGCGGCGAGGTCCACGTCACCGGAGTAGCCCTCGTTGAAGACCAGGTAGAGGACGCGCAGCACTGTGGCGACGTCACCGGGTCGGTCGAACCGCAGCCCGGAGACGGTGCGCTTGGCCCGGCTGATGCGCTGCGCCATTGTCGCCTCGGGCACCAGGTACGCGTGGGCGATCTGCCGGGTGGTCAACCCACCGACGGCGCGCAGCGTGAGGGCGACTGCGGACGACGGTGTCAGCGACGGGTGGGCGCACAGGAAGTAGAGCTGAAGTGTGTCGTCCGCAGTGGGAGTGGGCCCTGGCGCCGGCTCCTCGTCGACGAGATCCTCGCGCCGACGGCGAGCGGTGTCGGCCCGGGCCGCGTCGAGGAACCGTCGCCACGCCACAGTGGTCAACCAGCCCACCGGATCGCGCGGCGGGTCGGCCGGCCAGACCCGGACCGCCTCGACCAGGGCGTCCTGCACGGCGTCCTCGGCCGCCGCGAAGTCGATTCCGCGGCGGACGAGGATCCCGAGGACGCTCGGCGTGAGACTGCGCAGCAGCGTCTCGTCCATCGGAGTCGTCACTCGGTGATCGTCGGCGGCTCGCTCAGGAACGGGCGCAGCTCCAGCCACTCGTGGATCGGCTTCCCGCCCGCCCCGGGAGCGGCCGACAGCTCCCCGGCCAGCTCGACGGCCCGGTCGTGGCTGTCGACGTCGATCACCATCCAGCCGGCGATGAGATCCTTGGTCTCGGCGAACGGGCCGTCGGTGACCGGCGGGCGGCCCTCGCCGTCGTACCGGACCCACGCTCCCTCCGGGGCGAGCGCCTGAGCGTCGACGAACTCGCCGGTGCCCTCGAGTCGGGTCGCGAAGTCGCGCATGTACTGCATGTGGGCCGAGATCTCCGCCGGCGTCCACTGGTCCATGGGCACGTCGTTCACCCCGGCCGGGCCGCCCCGGTAGTGCTTGAGCAGCAGGTACTTGGCCATCGTGGTGCTCCTTGATGCTGGCTGCGACCCAGTGTGGTCACGTTCACTACGGGGACGGAGCCGGTCGGCACTTCTCGACACAGCTGTCCGGTTTTTCTCCTCCCGCAGGTTAACCCCGGGTGAATCGTCCGTCGTTGGGGTACCCCGGGCGGCACAAAACTTGATTGATTCCAAAATAGTGAGCTAGTGTTCGTACCCGTGATGTCCGACTTCGAGGCGCAGCTGCGGGCCGTCTCGTTGCGCGTGACCCGGCCCCGGTTGGCGGTGCTCGCGGCGCTGCGCGACCACCCGCACGTCGGCACCGACGCGGTGATCGCGCTGGTCCGCGCGGAGCAACCCACTGTCTCCCACCAGGCGGTGTACGACGTGCTGCGCGTGCTCACCGACGCCGGCCTGGTGCGGCGCATCCAGCCGGCCGGGGCGACCGCCCGCTACGAGTCCCGGATTTCGGACAATCACCACCATGTCGTGTGCCGCTCCTGCGGCGCCATCGCCGACGTCGACTGCGCCGTCGGTCACGCCCCCTGTCTCACCGCCTCGGGTGACCACGGTTTCGTGGTCGACGAGGCGGAGGTCGTCTACTGGGGCACCTGCCCCGACTGCGCGACCGAACGTACGCCCCAGAGATCCGCCAGCTCGGAAGGAAGTACATGAGCGACACCCAGGACAACGGTCCCACCAGTGCGCAGGGCGTGGACCAGAAGGCAGCGGCCGGCTGCCCGGTCGCGCACGACTCGGTGACCGCGCACGGCAGCGAGAGCGAGAACCCGGCGATCGACTCGCCGACCCCGAAGACCGGCGGTCGCCCGCGCACCAACCGCGACTGGTGGCCCAACCAGCTCGACCTCTCGGTGCTGCACGCCCACTCGTCCAAGGGCAACCCGCTGGGCGAGAACTTCAGCTACGCCAAGAAGTTCGCGAAGCTCGACGTCGACGCCCTCAAGCGCGACATCGTCGAGGTGCTCACCACCTCGCAGGACTGGTGGCCCGCCGACTTCGGCCACTACGGCGGCCTGATGATCCGGATGAGCTGGCACGCCGCCGGCACGTACCGCATCGAGGACGGTCGCGGCGGCGCCGGCGACGGTGGTCAGCGGTTCGCGCCGCTCAACAGCTGGCCGGACAACGCCAACCTGGACAAGGCCCGTCGGCTGCTCTGGCCGGTCAAGCAGAAGTACGGCCAGAAGATCTCCTGGGCCGACCTGCTCGTGCTCGCCGGCAACGTCTCCCTGGAGTCGATGGGCTTCAAGACCTTCGGCTTCGGCTTCGGTCGCGAGGACGTCTGGGAGCCCGAGGAGATCTTCTGGGGTCCGGAGGACACCTGGCTGGGCGACGAGCGCTACGCCTCCGAGAAGGAGATGGCGACCGGCGTCGGCTCGACCGAGATGGGGCTCATCTACGTCAACCCGGAGGGCCCGCGCGGTAACGCGGACCCGGCCGCGGCGGCGCACTTCATCCGCGAGACCTTCGGCCGGATGGCGATGAACGACGAGGAGACCGTCGCCCTCATCGCCGGTGGTCACACCTTCGGTAAGACCCACGGTGCCGGCGTCGCCGACAACCACGTGGGCCCGGAGCCCGAGGGCGCTCCGCTGGAGGCGCAGGGCCTGGGTTGGCTGAGCACCCACGGCAGCGGCAAGGGCGCCGACACGATCACCAGTGGTCTCGAGGTGACGTGGACCGACGTGCCGACGCAGTGGAGCAACCGCTTCTTCGAGATCCTCTTCGGTTACGAGTGGGAGCTGACCACCAGCCCTGGCGGGGCGAAGCAGTGGGTCGCCAAGGACGCCGAGGCGATCATCCCGGACCCCTTCGACCCGGCGAAGAAGCACCGGCCGACGATGCTCACGACCGACCTGTCGCTGCGCGTCGACCCGGCGTACGAGAAGATCTCCCGCCGCTTCCTGGAGAACCCCGACCAGTTCGCGCTGGCCTTCGCCAAGGCGTGGTACAAGCTGCTGCACCGCGACATGGGCCCGATCGAGCGCTTCCTCGGGCCGTGGGTGGCCGAGCCGCAGCTGTGGCAGGACCCGGTGCCGGCCGTCGACCACGAGCTGGTGGGCGACGCCGACGTCACCGCGCTCAAGGCGAAGATCCTGAACTCCGGTATCACGATCGACCAGCTGGTCTCCACCGCCTGGGCCTCTGCCGCGACCTTCCGGCACACCGACAAGCGCGGCGGCGCCAACGGGGCGCGCATTCGCCTCGAGCCGCAGCGCAGCTGGGACGTCAACCAGCCCGAGCAGTTGGCCACCGTCCTCGCCACCCTTGAGGGCATCCAGCAGGAGTTCAATGCTGCCGGCGGGGCGACCATCTCGCTGGCCGACCTGATCGTGCTGGCCGGTTCGGCCGCCGTCGAGAAGGCGGCGCGGGACGCCGGCGTCGAGGTGACGGTGCCGTTCCGGCCGGGCCGCACCGACGCGACCCAGGAGCAGACCGACACCGATTCCTTCCGGGTCATGGAGCCGCGTGCCGACGGGTTCCGCAACTACCTGCGCGCCGGCGAGAAGACCCAGCCGGAGGTGCTGCTCATCGACCGTGCCTACATGCTCAACCTGACCGCGCCCGAGATGACCGTCCTCATCGGCGGCCTGCGCTCGCTCGGCGCCAACGTCGGCGGCAGCCAGCACGGTGTGCTCACCGACCGGCCGGGCGTGCTCACCAACGACTTCTTCGCCAACCTGCTCTCCCCGGGCACCCGGTGGAGCGCGTCGAAGTCCGACGAGCACGTGTACGAGATCCGCGACCTGGCCACCGACGAGGTGAAGTGGACCGCCAGCGCGGTCGACCTCATCTTCGGGTCCAACTCGCAGCTGCGCGCCCTCGCCGAGGTCTACGCCAGCCAGGACGCCAGCGAGAAGTTCGTGGCTGACTTCGTGGCCGCCTGGACCAAGGTCATGGAGCTCGACCGGTTCGATCTCGCCTGACAGGTACCACCGACGAGCCCCGGACCGATCCGTCAGGATCGACCGGGGCTCGTCGCCCTCTGCGTGCCGTTCGACGCGGCACCAGCGCCGTCCACCTCGATGTCACCCCGGTGCCATTTCCTTCGCGACAAATCCCATGGATGATTTTCCTGTCTCATTGATCAGCTGGCGGACGGGCCCATTCATGGCAAGGTGTTGACCCTGCCCGGTCGGCGGGCGCGGACCTAGTCACGCAGGGAGTCAACGTGGCCCATCCCGACCTGCAGGCCGAGGACGTGGACCAGCACGGCGTAGGCCCTGCGATACCCCGGCAGCGGGTGGTCCCCGTCCGGCAGTCCCGAGCGGGCGTCGACGACACCGGCACCGCCTGGCGTCCGCTGCGGATCGCGATGATCGGCCAGAAGGGGATGCCGGCGACCTACGGCGGGATCGAACGGCACGTGGAGGAGATGGCCAGCCGGCTCGCCAGCTACGGCCACGAGGTCACCGTCTACTGCCGCCGGAGCTACGGCGAGACACCCGCCGACGGCTACCGGGGCGTACGGCTGCGCCAGACCCACACGATCCCCAGCAAACACCTCGATGCCATCGTGCACGCGGCGACCTCGACCGTGGCGGCGATGACCGCGCGACCCGACATCGTGCACTACCACGGGCTCGGGCCGGCCCTGGTCGCCCCGCTCCCGCGTGCCCTGTCCCGGGCCCGCGTGGTGCTGACCGTGCACGGGCTGGACAACCAGCGCAGCAAGTGGGGGCTCGCCGCGCGGGCGGTGCTGGGCAGCGCCCACTGGTTCAGCGGGTACGTCCCGCACCAGCGAGTGGCCGTCTCCCAGGGGCTCGCCGCCCACTACGGCGCCCGGTTCGGCCGCCCGACGACCTACATCCCGAACGGCGTGAACCCTGCCCGACCGGCGCGGACCCGTCAGATCCAGGACCGGTTCGGGCTGACCCCCGGCGGCTACCTGCTGCTGGTCGGTCGGCTGGTTCCGGAGAAGGCGGCCGACCTGCTGATCCGGGCCTTCCGCCGCACCGCGACCCCGGTGCGCCTGGCGATCGTCGGCGGGTCGTCGTTCACCGACGACTTCGTGGACCGGCTGCGGCGGGAGGCCGGGGCGGACGACCGGATCGTCTTCACCGGGTTCGCCTACGGCGACCTGCTCGCCGAGCTGTACACCGGTGCCGCCGGCTTCGTCCAACCGTCCCGGTTGGAGGGACTGCCGTTGACGTTGCTGGAGGCGGCCGCGTACGGGCTGCCGGTGGTCGCCAGCGACATCGCGCCGCACGTGGAGGTGCTCAGGTCCGACACCGTCGGCGGGCGGTTGTTCCGCGACGGCGACGAGGACGACCTGGTCCGGGTGCTGACGTCGCTGCTCGCCGACCTGCCGGCTGAACGGGCCGGTGCCGTGGCGCTGGGCGAGCGGATCACCGGCAGGTACAGCTGGGACACCGCAGCCCGAGAGTTGGAGCAGCTCTATCTCCGGCTGGCTCCGGAACCCGGCCGACGGGCCAGGGCACGACCCACGGGGGCCGCCGACTGACCGGACGGCGTTCGCCGGGGGAGTGTCGGGTCAGCCCCCCGGGGGACGGCGCGGTCGGTGCAACGGCCCCTTCTGCCGTCGGGGCGACAGGACTAGATTGAACCGATCTTGTGCCGGGAGGACATCGGCGGGCCGCGCCCGGCAGCGGCCGAGCAGCGCCGATTCAGTTCAGTGGGATCAGTGGAACAACACACGCAGCAGGTCACTCCGCTCATGACCAGGCGGCTCGACCCGACCCGCCTGCTCACCGGTGGCGCCGCGCTGGCCGCCGCGGTCGTGGCGGTGGTCGCGGGTGTCTCCTTGGCGGCCGGTGACCGCAGAGGCGTGGTGCTGCCGCTCGCTGCGGTCGCGGGGATCGCGGTGGCCGTCCTCGCGCTGACCCGGTTCGCCGGGTACGTGCTGCTGATGCTCGCGGTGCGCTCCTGCGTCGACCTGTTCAAACTGACCGGCCCGAGCGCCGGCCAGGCCGACTCCGCCGGGGCGGCCCGGGCGGTGGACCCCTCCACAGTGCTCGCGGTGCTGTTCCTCCTCGCCGCCGGGCTCTGGCTGGCCGCACAGCTCAGCCGACACGGGCGGCTGCGCGGCTCCCCGCTCAGCTGGGCCATGCTGCTCGTCGGCGCCAGCAGCGTGGTCAGCGCCCTCGGTGCCAGCCGGCCGGCGAACAGCCTGTTGGAGGCGTTGCGGATCCTCACCGTGGTGGTGATGTTCGTGGTGCTGGAACAGCTCATGCCGGACACCGCGTCGATCCGTCGGGTCCTGCTCGCCTGCTACGCCTCGCTGGTGCTGGCGCTGGGCTACACCGTCGTGCTGTCGCTGCTCGGCAACCCGCCGGCCGAGGTGAAGGGCGACTTCACCCGGATCAGCGGCACGTTCAGCCAGTCGACCACGTTCGGCCGCTACCTGATGTTCATGGTGATCTTCGGCTTCGCGGTGTACCGCTTCCTGGATCGTCGACTGCGGGCGTCCCTCGGGGTGCTGCTCGCGCTCTCGCTGCTGTTCCTGCTGCTCACCAACACCCGCAGCGCCCTGCTCGGCGCGGCGATCGGCCTGCTGGTGGTCGCCGCGCTGCATCGCAGCAAGCGGATGCTGGTCACCCTCTGCGTGGTGGCGGTGGCCGGGGTGGCAGTGGTGCCCGCCGTCGGCGAACGCTTCGCCCAACTCGGTACGTCGCGCGCTGTCGGTGGAGACCCGACCGGGAACACCCTGGCGTGGCGGATCGGCTACTGGACCGAGATCGTCACGCTCGCCGACCGGAACCCGGTGACCGGCATCGGGCCGAACATGACCCAGCGCGAGACCGACGAGGCGAAGAAGCCGCACAACGACTTCCTGCGGGCGTACGTGGAGACCGGGCTGCTCGGTCTCGGGGCGTACCTGCTGATGCTGTTCGCCTTTCTGCACACCGCCCGGACCGCGCTGCGGCGCGCGCCGCCGGGCAGCTTCGCGCGTGGCGTCGCGGTCGGGTTCACCGGCTGCGCCACCGCGTTCGTGGCGGTCAGCGCCGCCTCCAACGTCATTTCCAACGTGGTCACCCTCTGGTATTTCGTCGCGTTCGCCGCGGCGGCCAGTGTGATCGCCCGCCAACCGGCTCCGAACCTGACCGGCGAGCAGCCACGAGGCACGTCCGTCCCGGTTTGACTGAACGACAGCATTGGGGAAAAAGTGGAGATCGTCGACTACCTGCGGGTCGCCCGGCGGCGCCTCTGGGTACTCGTGGGAGTGCCGGTGCTCGCCACCGGCGCCGCGGCCGCCATCGTCCTGTTCGCGCCACAGCAGTTCGACGGGACCGCGTACGTGGCGGCTCCGGCCCTGGTGGGTGGCGGTGCGGCCGGGACGCAGTACACCGGTACGCAGGCGGCGAACCAGTTCGTCGCGGCGTTCGGCGCGGCGGTCACCTCGCCCCGCGTGCTCGCCGACGTGGCCGCTGACACCGGGGTGGCGCCGGAGCGGCTGCGCGACGGGCTGGCCATCACCCAGGTCGGCGCGAGCAGCCAGCTGGAGGTGACGTACACCGCCGGCGACCGGGCGACTGTCGCGCCGGTGCTGACCGCTGCCACCACCCGAGCGCTGGCCTTCCTCTTCTCCTCCCAGGTCGGCATCGCCACCGGCGAGGTCGAGGCGGCCAACGCCGACGTCACCGCGGCGACCAGGGCGATCGGCGAGTGGGAGAAGACCAACAAGGTCTCCCAGCCGGACCGGATCTACCAGGCGACGCTGGGCGAGCTGACCAGCCTGCGCCAGCAGCAGCTCTCCATGCAGGCCGTCGGCAACAGCCGCGGTGTCGCCGCGGCGACCGCCGCGATCACCGCCGCCCAGAGGAAGCTCGACCAGGTGGGGCCGAAGCTCCCCGACTACCAGGCCCTGCTCGCCCAGCGGGACGCGGCGACCAATGCCCTGTCCCAGGCGCGGGAGGGGTTGCAGGCGGCGCGGGCACAGGCCCAGGCCGCCGATCCCAAGCAGGTGACCAGCATCGGCGAGGCGCACGAGGTGAGCCAGATGGCGGAGCTGGTGCGCACCGCCCTGCCGGTGGGCGGCGCCGGTCTGCTGCTCGGGGTGCTGCTGGTGGGCGTACTCGAACTGCTCTCCCGGGGTCGTGCCGCCGCCCGGCCGGTGGCGGCGACCACCGCGGCCCCCTCGGCGCCGGCGGAGACCGTGACCGCGGCACGGCCGTGACCGTCGGAGAATGGGACGCCGGGTGCGCGAGGTGACCGGCCGGTCACCGGCCGCGCCGGAGGCCGGCGACCAGCAGGTACGCGGCATGGCCCGCGGCGGTGTGCTGAACCTGGGCAGCGCAGTGCTCAGCCAGGTGGCGCTCTTCCTGGTCATGCTGTTGCTGGCCCGGGCCCTGGGGATACGCGAACTCGGCCGGTACGCCCAGGTCTACGCCGTGCTGTCGTTGCTGGGGCTGCTCTCGCTCTCCGGTTTCCGGGCCGGGCTGACCCGGTTCGTGGCGGTGCATCTCGCCGACGACGAGCCGGCCGCCCTCCGGGGCGCGATCCGGCTCGGGATCGGCATCTCGGCAGTGGCGTCCACAGTGATCGCCCTCGGTCTGGCGGTCGGCGCGCCGTTGCTCGCCGACGCCCTGCACGACCCACAGCTCACCACCGGGCTGCGGTTGGCGGCGCTCTGCCTGCCCGCCGCGACCGTCTGTGAGGCCGCGCTCGCGGCCACCCGGGGGTGGCGCACGCAACGGGCCTACGCGCTCATCGGCCAGGTCTACGAGCCGGCCGCCCAGCTGGTGCTCACCGCGTTGGCGCTCGCCCTCGGGGCCGGCCTGACCGGAGCGTTCTGGGCGCTGGTGGCGGCGAGCTGGAGCGCGGCCGGGCTCGCCCTCGTCGCGCTCGCCCGGATGGTGCGCCGGGTGCCCGCCGCCCGGCCCGCGTACCGGCCGGGCGAGCTGTTCCGGTTCTCCACTGTCAGCTGGGTCTCCTCGCTGTCGTCCACCGGGCTGATCTGGGTGGACGCGTTGCTGCTCGGCTTCTTCGACCACGGTCCCGACGCGATCGGCGTCTACCACGTGGCGACCCGGCTGGTCACGATCGCGGTGTTCGTGCTGGCGCCGGTCAACGCCTCGTTCGGTCCGCACCTGGCGCACCTCTACCACCAGGGTCGGCTGGACGAGGTACGCCTGATCTACCGGGTCGCCACCGGTTGGGTGCTCCGGCTGTCGCTGCCGGCCTTCGTGGCGTTGCTGGTCTTCCCGGAGCAGTTGCTGCGCCTGGTCGGCGGCCCGGGTCTGGCCGGCGGCGCGGCGGTGACGGTGGTGCTGGCGCTCGGCCAGCTCGTCAACGCCGCGACCGGGCCCTGCGGGACGCTGCTGAACATGTCCGGCCGGGTCTCGGTCAACATGATGGACAACCTCGCGGCCCTGCTGCTCAACGTCCTGCTCAACCTCTGGCTCATCCCGGCGTACGGCATTTTCGGCGCGGCGGTGGCCTGGGCGGTGTCGTTGGCGGCGGTGAACGTCGCCCGGGTCTGGCAGGTGCGCGCGCAGGTGCACACCGTGCCGGTGACGGCGGGCATGGTCAAGGGCCTGGTCGCCGCGCTGGTCGCGATGGGCGTCGGGTTCGGTGTGCGGTGGCTGATCGAGGGCTGGGTTGCGCAGCTCGCTGTTGGTCTGGCCGCGATCGTGGTGGCGTACCTCGCCGTGGTGCTCGCCCTCGGGCTCAGTCGGGAGGACGTCATGGTGTTGCGCTCGGTGACCCGCCGAGGCCCTCGACGCGCCCCGGCTGACCCCGCCGGCCCCGCCGACGGTGCGGGTGTGGGCGCCGGCCGCAGCGGGGTGCGCTCGTGACCGGGGTCGCGCGGCGTCAGGTCACCGACCGGCTGCGCCGGGGCGTACGCGCGGCGCGGGCGTGGGGACGCGCGGCGAAACCGGGCGACAGTGGACCGCTGCCCGACTTCCTGGTGATCGGCGGGCAGCGCTGCGGCACCACCTCGCTCTACCACCACCTCGCCGCGCATCCCCAGGTCCGGGCGGCCAGCGGCAAGGAGTTGCAGTACTTCAGCGTCCACCATGGGCGGGGGGTGCGGTGGTACCGGGGACACTTCCCGCACCTCGCCCCGGGTGAGCGCACGTTCGAGGCGAGCCCCTACTACCTGTTCCACCCGAGCGTGCCGGCCCGGGTCGCGGCGACCCTGCCGCGGGCCCGATTCGTCGCACTGCTGCGTGACCCGGTGCAGCGGGCGTACTCGCACTACCTGCACACCCGCTCGTACGGCGTCGAGCCGCTGTCCTTCGCCGACGCGCTGGACGCGGAGGAGGAGCGGCTGGCCCGAGCGACGCGGGGTGGCCCGGACAGCCCCGCCGCGCACCGGGCGCTGCGTAATTTCTCCTACGCCGCCCGGGGCCGCTACGCCGAGCAGTTGGACCGGTGGTTCGCGCAGGTCCCGCGGGAGCGGATCCACGTCGCCCGGACCGAAGACCTGCACACCGACCCGGATGGCACGTACGGCGACATGCTGCGCTTCCTCGGCCTGCCGGCCTTCACCCCCGAGGCGTTCACCCGGCACACCCGTCGCGTCGACAACGGTGTCTCGCAGCTGACCCCGGCGCTGCGCGAGCGTCTCGGCGCGTACTTCGCGCCGCACAACGCCCGCCTGACCGCCCTGCTCGACTGGCCCGACCCGTGGCCGGCCCGTTAGCGGACGGTGGCGAGGATCCGGTCCACCGGCTGGTCGGCGCGGAGCACGACGGGGACATCGGTCACTGTGGTGTCGTCGCCGGCCGCGCCCAGCGGGGAACCCACCGCCCCCGTCCGTCCGCCCGGTGTCGCCGGCACTGTCACCGGTGTCTTCGACGCCGACCAGAGCACCAGTGTGCTCGACAGGCCCCGGACGAACGCGACCCCGTTCAGCCTGCCGGCGACCGAGGCGGGCAGCGGGGTGACGGTGGCGTCCCGGGCCGCGTCGGCCAGGGCGGCCATCATCCGGCCGGCGTCCCGTTCGGTGCCGTCCGGGTCGAGCAGGCCGTAGCGGACCTCGCTGCCGGCCGCATTGTTCGGGTTGTACGCCAACGGCAACCAACTGATCTCGCCGATCCCGCCGGCCACCAGCAGGGTGACCGTCTTGACCATCTCCGCCGCCCGGCTGGCCGGGTCACCGTCGCCGTCGCGCCAGAACTGCCCGACCTCCCACGCCTGGATCGGCACACCCGGCGGTGTGGTGGCGCGCAGATGGTCCAGCAGCGGGGCCACCCCGCTGAAGTGCTCGTAGAAGTGCACCTGCCGGACGTCGACGGTGCGGTCGGTCAGCAGCGACTCGGTCACCGCCAGGAAACGCAGGCTGCGGCTGTTGGTCTCGGTGCCGAGCGCCCGGCGCAGTTGCGCCTCCCCGGTCACCGCCGGGATCTGCTGCCCCCGGGTGCCGACCCGACGGTGGAAGTACGCCTGGTAGGCGGCGATCGCCTCGGGCATCCGACCGGCGCGCACCAGCCGGTCAGCGACACCCATGCCGTACGCGACGCTGCTGATGCCGGAGTCGACCACCAGCGCCTTCGGGTCGGTCGCGCGTATCGCCTCGGCGGCGGCCCGGACCAGCCGCGCGTACTCCTCGGGGCTGCCGGCCCAGTAGCTCGGCGCGTTGACCTCGTTCTCGATGGCGTACTCCCGCACCCCGTACGGGCCGTAGCGCTGCACCACCGAGCGGACGAACCGCTGGTACGCGCCGAGGTCGGTGGGCATCGCCGACTCGGTCTTGTTCGCCGCGCCCCGGGTGTGGCGGGCGGTGCCGCCGGTCGCCCAGCACACGCCGGTGCGGATCTTCAGGTGCAGTGTGATGCCCAACTCCCGGCTTCGTGAGGCGATCTCGTCCAGCCCGGCCCAGTCGGCCTGCCCCGAGGTCCGTTCGATCTCGCACCAGGAGATCTCCTCGTACGTTGCCGAACCGGCGAGCCGGCGCAGGTACGGCCCGAACTGCTGGTACCGCGACCAGTCCCAGTGCGCGCCGAACGGGTTGCTCACCTGGTCGGCGGCGCGCCCCGGCGGGCCGGCTCCGGGTGCCGCCGTCGCGGAGGGGGTGGCGGCCGGTGGCGGATCGTCGTCGCCGGCGGTGCAGCCGGCGGTGAGCAGGGCCGTGACGGCGACGGCGGTGGCGACCGCGCGCAACCGGCCGGGGCGGTTCACCGGTAGCCCAGCGCGCGCAGGGTCGGACCGGAGAAGACCCAGACCAGCAGGCGGAGGAACGGGTCGAGCTCACGGCGGTGGCTGCCCACCCGGGAGCCGTAGATCGCCGCGGTGTCGCCCACCGCCGCGCGTCGCCGCTCGGCCTCGGTGGTGTACTTCTGGGCCACGTCGTGCTGCTTGCTGTCGTAGTCGAGGATGCCGTCCTCCCACGGTTCGCCGAGGAACTCGAAGAGGCCCCGCATCGCCTTCTCCGGCTCGCTGACCGCCTGCTCGTACCGCAGCTCGTAATAGCGGTCCGCCGGCAGTGTGGCGCCGACCGCCCGCGCGGCGCGGATGTAGCGCGGCCACTTCACCACGCACTTCACAGCGGACCAGTAGCCGAACCGTTTGCGGTGCGAGACCACCACGTCGCGTCCGTCCCGGATGAGGTGCACGATCTGGGCGTCCGGGAAGACCTCGGTGACGAAGTCGAGCGACATGGCGTACAGCGGGGTCTTGTCGGCCCACCGGGTCTTGCCCCGCGCGGCGGCGTAGTCGGCGTGCACGCCGCCGAAGAAGTCCCGGATCCGGCGCAGCCAGTCCTCGCGCGGAAAACCGAAGCGGGCCAGCCGCTCCCAGTCCCGGCCGACGATCCGTCGGAGGTCCGGCAGGAACCGGGTCTCCGGGCCGCAGCTGATCCGCGAGTGCGAGTCCAGGACGAGGCGCACCATCGTGGTGCCCGACCGCTGGCAGCCGACCAGGAAGATCGGCGCGGTACGGGTCTCGGTCTCAGCCACTGTCGACCGCCTTCGTCGTCTCGGATCGGGCGTCGGCCGCGGCGCGATCGAGCCGGTCGGTCAGCTCGTCGCAGCGGGCCCGGACGCGCGGATCGATCGGTAGCCGTCGGTCGTCCGCCGCGCCGTGCGACGCGCGTGGGGCGATGTGCGCGTGCAGCCGGGGATGGTAGGGGAAGTCGAGGAAGGCGCAGAGCCGTCGGAGCTGCGCGGCGGGCTCCGCGACCAGGCTGTCGTAGCGGCAGAGCAGCACGTCGGCCCGCTGGTCCAGGCCGAGCTGGAAGAACAGCGAGTTGCGGACGTACCAGAACAGCGCCGCACCGCTGTGCGGATCCAACCGCAGCGGGTCGTGGGCCCGGATCAGCTCGATGGTGTCGGCGTCGAGGCGTTGCCCCTGCCACCGTCGGCCGATGCTGCCGTCGGCGATCGCCCGCAGGGCCCGCAGGTTGGCGTCACCGAACTTGGCGACCTCGGAGCGGGCCCGGTCGTCGACGTCGCGGTAGACCCAGAGCGCACGCCCGGGCGTCAGCCCCGGCAGAGCCAGCAACTCGTCCACGCGGTGGCTCTCGCAGAGCGGCTTGACCAGGACGTACGCGTGTCGGCTGCGGTGGAGCGCGGTGGTCAGCACCGGGTCCGGGCGCAGTTGGAAGCGGTGGAAGAGGGTGCTGTCGTTCTCGTTGCGGACCTCGACCTCTCCGGCGGCGTCCAGGCCCCGGACCAGCATGTTCGTGCCGGAGCGTTGCAGACCGACCAGGTAGACCGGCATCGCCGAGCCGGCCGTCCGGCCGGCCCGCCGTCGCCAGCGTCGCTTCGCCAGGGCCGTGGCGATCCGGTCGACCGGGTTGAGGCGGTCCTCCTCGATCAGCCGTCCGATCCCCTCGGTACGCGCCCAGCGCAGATGCCGCCGGACCCGGCGCGCGGTGTACGCGAGCGCGGAGACCTCGTCGTCGGCTGCCACGGTCCTCCTCGTCGGGCACCGGCCCGGCCCGAAATCAGAGCGGGGCGACCGGCGGCAGCCAGGCTATCGGGAGATCACGGCGGGAGGCCAGGCCGCGGACCGCACGGGCAGACGAAGATCACCCGTTCAGCCACATGCCAAACGTGAGCTGGACTCGCTGACCCGCCCTGCATAGCGTGGGCCCTGGCCGGGGCGGGCAGACCCCGGTCATCACCTCCGGGCCCGGTTCGCCCGATCGACGTGAGCAGGGCGAGTCGATGCGCGTGCTGCATGTGAACAAGTTCCTCTACCGCCGTGGCGGCGCGGAGGCGTATCTGCTCGATCTCGCCGACCTGCAACGGGTTGCCGGCGACACTGTCGCCTACTTCGGCATGAGCCACCCGGAGAACGAGTCGCCGCTGCCGTACGCCGCGCGGTTTCCGTCCGAAGTGGAGTTGGAGCCGGCGCCGAGCGGGGTGCGGCCCCGCGCGGTGGCCGTCGGCCGGATGCTGTGGTCGCCGACGAGCCGCCGCGGCCTGGCCCGGGTGATCGACGATTTTCGGCCGGACGTGCTGCACCTGCACAACATCTACCACCAGCTCTCCCCGTCGGTACTCGCCGCGGCCCGCGCCGCCGGTGTGCCGTGCGTGCTGACCATGCACGACTACAAGCTCGCCTGCCCGAGCTACCAACTGCTGGACCGGGGCCGCCCCTGCCAGGCGTGCGTCACCGGTGGCCCTTTGCAGGCGGCCCGTCGCCGCTGCAAGGACGGGTCGCTGTCGCGCAGTGGGCTGCTCGCTGTCGAGTCCTGGTTGCACCGGCAGCTCGACGCGTACGACCCGGTGCAGCTCTTCGTCAGCCCGAGCGGGTTCCTGGCCGACGTGATGCGCCGCGCGGGCGTCTACCCGGACCGGTTGCGGGTGGTCAACCACTTCGTCGACCTGACCGGCGTGACGGCCAAGCAGGCGCCCGGCGGCGGTGTCGTCTTCGCCGGCCGGTTGGCGCCGGAGAAGGGTGTCGACGTGCTGATCGAGGCGGCCGCCGCCCTGCCGGACGGAATCCGCGTGGACGTCGCCGGAGACGGCCCGGCCCGCCCGGCGTTGGAGGCCCTCGCCGCACGGCGGGTGCCCGGCCGGGTCCGGTTCCACGGCCGTCTCGACAAGCCGCGCCTGCACGAGCTGATCCGGTCGGCGGCGGTGGTCGCCGTTCCGTCACGGTGGCACGAGAACCAGCCGATGACGGTGCTGGAGGCGTTCGCCTGCGGGGTGCCGGTGGTCGCCACCGACCTGGGCGGGCTACCCGAGCTGGTCGAGCCCGAGGTGGACGGCCGCGTCGTCGCCGCTGAGGCGCCGACGGCCCTCGGCGACGCGCTCAACGACCTCCTGGCCGACCCGGAGCGGACGTACCGGATGGGCCGGGCCGGCCGGGCGAAGATCGCCGCCCAGTTCGCCCCGGACCGGCACCTGGACCGCATCCGTGGGCTGTACGCGGAGGCCGCCGAGGCGCTGCCGTCGCGGCGGCGGGCCGGCCGGGCCACCGCCGGTGGGGGAGCGGCCCGGTGAGCCCGGTGCGGGTGCTCTACCTCGCCGGCAGTGGTCGCAGTGGCAGCACGCTGGTCACCACGGTCCTGGGACAGCTGCCGGGCTTCTTCGCTGCGGGCGAGCTGCGATACCTGTGGCGGCGCGGCATCCTGGAGAACCGGCCCTGCGGCTGCGGATCCCCGGTCGCCGACTGCCCACTGTGGACCCGGGTGAGCGCCGACCTGACCGACGCCGACCCGGCCGGAATCGCCGCCCGGTTGGCCCAGCGGCTGCGGATGCGGGGGTTGCCCGCACTGCTGCGCCGCCAGCGTCGGGGGCAGCCGCCGGTCGCGGGCCACCCCGACGACAGGCAGCTGGCCCGGCTCTACGCCTCGATCGCCGAGCACGCCCTGGCCGGCCGGTCGGACGGTGTCATCGTCGACTCCTCCAAGCTGCCGCCGTACGGGGCCCTGCTCGGCAGCCTGCCCGGCATCGACCTGTACGTCCTGCACGTGGTGCGCGACCCGCGCGCCACCGCGTACTCCTGGCGTCGCCGCCGCCCGCTGGACGGGCGCGCCGACGACCAGCTGATGAGCCGTCCACCGGTGGGCAAGGCCGCGCTGCTCTGGCTGGTCTGGAACACCGCGACAGTACGACTGTGGGGCGACCGCCGCCGCGCGCCGGGCCGGTACCTGCGGGTGCGGTACGAGGACTTCGTGGCCGACCCGGCCGGAATCACGGCCCGGATCGCCGGCTTCGTCGGCGCCGTCCCCGACGAGCGTCCGTTTCCGACACCGGCCACCGTGCGGCTCGCCCCCACCCATTCGGTGGCTGGCAATCCGTCGCGGCACCGCACCGGGCTGGTCGACGTGGTCGCCGACACCGAGTGGCTGACCGGGCTCCCCACCGGCGCGTACGCCGTGGTGACCGGGCTGACCGCAGTGGCCCTGACCCGGTTCGGCTATCCGTTGCGCCGCCCGAGGGTCACCCCTCCCGCCGCGGGCCCGGTTGTCTCCCCGTCACCCGCCACCCGGCAGGAAGGCTGAACGATGCTCTCACTGGTGGTGGGCACCGGTCGGTGCGGTTCGACTCTGGTCCAGGAGTTGCTCTCCCGGCATCCCGCGGTCGGCTTCGTCTCCGGTCTGGACGACAAACTGGCCCGGCTCAACCCCAGGGGCAGGTTCAACGGCGCGCTCTACCGGCGCTCGGCGCCGCGCCCGGCGGGGATGACCTCGCTGCGGCACAGTCGACGGTTGCTGGAGCGGGGCCGGCTCCGGGTGGCGCCGTCGGAGGCCTACCACCTGCTCGACCGGCAGGTGCTGGCCGGCTTCTCCCGACCGTGTCGGGACCTGGTGGCCGAGGACCTGACCCCGTTCGTGGCCCGGCGGCTGCGGGCCTTCTTCGACGAGCGGATCGCGCGGCAGGGCTGTCAGCAGTTGGCGCAGCACGTCACCGGGTGGCCGCGGACCGGCCTGCTGCACGCCGCGTACCCGGACCTGCGGGTGGTCAACGTGGTGCGCGACGGCCGGGCGGTGGCCAACTCGTGGCTCCAGATGGGCTGGTGGGACGGCTGGCGCGGGCCGGACAACTGGATCTACGGCCCGCTCCCGTCCGATTTGCGGGAGGAGTGGGTCGAGTCCGCCCGCTCCTTCCAGGTGCTCGCCGCGCTGGGCTGGAAGATGCTGATGGACGCCTTCGCGCAGGCCCGGCTGCGTCACCCGGCCGACCAGTGGCTGGACGTGCGCTACGAGGACCTGGTCGAGCAGCCGCGCGAGCAGGTCGGCCGTATGCTCGACTTCCTCGGGCTGAGCTGGTCGGCAGCCTTCGAGAAGGGCTTCTCCCGGTACGACTTCACAGTGGGCCGGGCGGAGGCGTACCGGGACGAACTCAGCCCGGCGCAGCTCACCGCGATCGAGCGGGTGCTGGAGAAGCCGTTGGCCGAATGGGGTTACCCGGTCTACGGCACGCTGCAGGAGTAGAGGACCGCCGTGAGCATGCCGACAGTGCCGGTCACCTGGGTCGACGTCCAGCCGCCGGGGCCGTTCGCCACCAGGCGGAAGGTACCGCTTCCGATGCCCAGCAATCCGCCCGGGATGGTGACCGAGGTGGCGCTGGCGCTGAGGGTTCCGCCGCCGGTGAAGCCGCCCGCCAGCGACCAGGTGAAGCCGCTGCGGGTCAGGCCGCCGACCGGCAGGGTCCAGGTGAAGGTCGGCGGGGTGAGCACGCCCGCGGTGCACTGAAGGTTTGTCGGCGGGTTGACGGTGCCGGCCTGGAGGGAACCGCTGCCGTACTCGGTGTCGGTCCAGGCGGCCAGCGTCGACTGCGGCGGTGGGAGCACGACGGCGGTGCCGGCGAGCAGCAGGGCCGCGGCGCCCGCGAGCCAGCGCCGCCGGACGTGGCCGGTTCGCTGCCGGGCCGGCAGAGCGGGGATGCGCGCACGCCTCACGGCCGCCCCACCCTGATCCGGTGCCGGCGCGTGGCGAGCATGAGCAGCAGGCCGGTGACGAGCGCACCGCCGCCGGCGAACACCGGTGTCCACAGGTTGGTTCCGGTGCGGGGAAGCGGGCCCACAGTGCCGCCCGCCGATGCGCTGTCGCCGAATCCGGTGGCCGTGACGATCAGGTCCGCCGACCCCGAGGCCACCGAGTTGGCGAGCAGGCTGGCGGTGACGAGGACCCAACGCTGCTGGTCGGACCGCATCGAGCTGATGGTGATCGGGTGTGCGGCCACCCTGGTGGCGGGACCGTCGGCGAGGACCTGCTCGCCCTGGCCGGCGGGGCAGGCATCCTGCACCCAGCGGATGGCGCAGATGGCGACCATCACCTGGAGTCCGTCCGGCCGGACGGTGAGCGGGCCCAGCGCCGACAGCGAGATGGTCACCTCGCCGGGCTGCTCCGCGTGTGCCGAGACGCCCACCTGCCAGGGCACGGGCTGGTCCGGCGCCAGGTTCGTCATGCGATCGTTGTCGCCGATCGAGACCAGGGTGAGGTATCTGCTCCGGATGACCTCTTCGGTGGTGTCCGCGCGGGCCTGGCCCGGTGTCGCCAGTACCGCGGCGGCGACGCCCGGCAGCACCGCCAGCACGACCAACATGCGCCCCAGTGTCGAGTCGCCGTGCGCTCCCGTACCCCTCGGCTGGGTGTCGACCTCCGGCGCCGCCGCCACCTCGTCCGGCACCGCCGAACCCGGCCCCCGACGGCGCCACGTGCGGCCTCGCCGGGTCCCCGGCGCACCCCCGCGCGGCCAGAACGCCCAGGTGACGATCGCGGCTGCCCCGATCGTGATCAGACTCGTGGCGTACACGTTGGACACGGCTCGCACCGCGTACCCGAGCCTGGGCACCGACCACTCCACGAGCCGTACGTGGCTCACCGCGTGCGGCGCGGCGTCGTTGGACTCGTTCGCGTCTCCCCGCAGGGTGAGCAGGCGAGTTGGCCCGCCGCCGATGGCGATGTCGACGACCCGGTGGGTGATCGGTGGCAGCGGCGTGCGGTCGACGGTGACGACGTCTCCCACGTGGACCTCGGAGGCGGGGATCTCGCGCACCACGGCCAGTGACCCGGCGGGAATGGTCGGGCTCATCGACCCGGTCTTGAACAGGATGAGCGAGATGTCGAAGAAGAAGGCCAGCGGGACGAGGACGACGCACGCCGTCCCACCGACGGCGAGCACTGTCAGCACCAGGTCACCGACCCGGGCGAGGGTGCCATGCCGCCGATGTTCGCGTCCCACCATCTGAAGATCCTTTACGTAGACGTGGCAGTGAATTCCCAGGTGACGACCCCGGTCGTGCCCTGGTACGTGTTGCTGGCGCCGGACTGGACTCGAACCTCGAAGCAGAACCGCAGCTGCGGCGTCGCGCCGCCCGGCACGGTGATGGGGGACGACACCGGCGAGCCGGGTACCGCGGTGACGGCCGAGTAGCTGGGCCCCACGATCCAGGTGGGTGAACCGGAGAAGGCGGCGGCGGCGCACGGGGTGCTGGTGGTGGCGGTCCGCACCGCCCGGTACTCGAGCGCGGGCAGCAGGGCACCGGAGTTGTTCGACGAACTCGTCAGCGCGACCGCGCCACCGACGTTCGTCGTCGAGGTCGTCCGGATGTCGATGAAGGCGTAGAACGACACCGAAGGGGACATCGCCGTCGCGTTGAACGCCAGCGTCGCGGCGTTCGCCACCGGCGTGTGGCTGGCCCAACTACTGGAGGCGGTCTGCGACTCGGTGCCGAAGACGCTCGCGCCGAACGACCCGGTGCCGTACTCGCTGTCGGTCCACGCGGCGAGCGTGGACGTCGTTCCCAGGCCGAGAACGAGGGCGCCAGCGAGTACGGCACGGGTCCGGCGAAGCCGTGGTGTTCCGGCCGGCGTCCGACGGTTGACCACGGCCACCACCTAGACGGACTCGGCCAGGAGCTGCCAGGTTTCCGTGACCGACGTGCCCTGCACCAGGGTGCCCCCCCGCCGTGACGACGAAGCAGAGGTTCACCGCAGCGCCGGGCGTCGTGGGAGGGGTGCCCTGCGTCAGGTTGAACGGCACAGCGCCGGCCACCGAGTTGAGCGGAGTGCCCTGTGCCACGATCCAGGTCGGGGTGGTGGGTGTCGCGCTGCAGTTGGCGAAGGCGGGGACAGTCGCGATCCCGTAGGTGAGGCCGACGAAGGCGGGTGGAGCGGGGGTCGCCGACGCCACGGTGACTGTCGCGTCGTACGTCGTGGCCGCGGTCAGCCGGACGGCGAACGGTGCCGCGACCACGTCACCCGGGCTGATGTCGTCGAAGCCGGTGCTGAAGGTCAACGCGGCCGCCGTGCCGGCGGTGGGGTGCTCGGCGTAGGTGGTGCCGTTGGTGCTGCCCTCCATGCTGAAGGTGCCCGCCGTGAACGTGCCCGTGGCGTACTCCGAGTCGTTCCAGGCGGCGAGGGTGATCGTCGCGCCGAGGCCGAGGACGATCCCTCCGGCCAGGATGGCCTTCAGCTTGCGACGGCGGCCTCGACTGCTCGATCTCTCCACTGCCATCCCTGTGGGTTCACTCAGCCCAAATCACCACATAAGTGTGCACACGAGCGCCTTGCGAATCGGCCTGGGCTATCGACGGCCGTCACGGGGGCGGCTAATCTTTGGCCCCACACCATCGATGTGAGGAGATGCGATGGCGCGCCGTACCGGCCGACCCTCCTACCAGTTGGACAAGGCCGACGTGCGTCACCGCGGCACAGTGCGCTTCGTGGCCGTCGCGGGCGTGATCGCACTGGTCACCGCGTTGCTGGGTGGGTTGATCGGCTACCAGTTGGGCCGCCCGGACGCGACCGAGGCGACCATCGCGAGCATCAAGCAGGACGAGGCGAAGCGTGACGCTCAGCAGATCGTGGAGCTGATCGGGACGGCCCGAAGCGTTCGCGACCAGGTCGCCCCGGTGCTGGCCGCCATCAAGACGGAGACGGCTGGCGGACGTGCGCCAGACCCGGCGCAGGCGCGCCAGTGGCAGGAGGTCATGCGCCGGGCGGCCGCGCCGTTCGCCGACCCGCCGTCGGGGACCACCGCCACCAACGTGGCGCGCGGAGGGTTGCGCGGAGCGGTCCAGCAGGCGTCGCTGGCCGTCGACGCCTACGCTCTGGCGGCCGGCGCTCCGGCCGCGCAGCGTGCGGCCCTGCTGGACGTCACAGCGCGGCAGGCGGCCGAGGCCGCGACGATCTGGTCGGTCGCGGCGACCCAACTCGACCAGATCAGCGTCGATTCCGGCCAGGGCCACCAGCATGTGTTCCTGGACACAGACCCCCACGAAGGGGCCCTCACCCCGGACGGGGCGGCCGAGG
Organism: Micromonospora sp. NPDC005324; assembly: GCF_040607155.1. NCBI lineage: Bacteria > Bacillati > Actinomycetota > Actinomycetes > Micromonosporales > Micromonosporaceae > Micromonospora > Micromonospora sp. NPDC005324. The sequence continues at coordinate 27,450 of NZ_JBEXGE010000030.1, forward strand.
GAACCGGCGGCTGAGGCGCCTTGCGGGGCAAGTGTCGGTTTTGCCGGCGAGGGTCGGCGGGCCGGGTCGGCCGAGCGGTGACGGCGTGATCTGGGGGCGACCCGCCGGATCGGGTACGGTCGCTTATCGCAAAGTCTATGAATCAGATTGGCTTTCTGTGCAATGGAAGCCGAATCGGAGGGACACAGCCGTGAGGTTCCCAAGCGCCGTCCGTCAGGCCGGCCTCGTCGTGGCCGTCGCCGCCCTCGCGCTGACCGCGGGTTGCGCGAAGAAGGACGACAGCGAGGTCCAGGCGAGCGGCGTCAAGCTGGTCGCGGCGGGCAAGCTGACCGTCTGCACCCACCTGCCGTACCCGCCGTTCCAGTCCAAGGACGCCAGCGGCAAGGTGACCGGCTTCGACGTCGAGATCATGGACCTGGTCGCCAAGGAGCTCGGCGTCGAGCAGACGATCATCGACACCCCGTTCGAGGGGATCAAGTCCGGCCAGGACCTCAACACCGGCAAGTGCGACGCGGCCGCCGCCGGCATGACCATCACCGAGGAGCGGCGGAAGGTGATCGACTTCTCCGATCCCTACTTCGACGCCACCCAGGCGATGCTGGTGAAGACCGGCAAGACGTACAAGTCGCTCGACGACCTCAAGGACAAGAAGCTCGGCGTCCAGGCGGCCACCACGGGTCGTGACTACGCCAAGAAGCTCGAGGCGGAGAAGGGCCTGAAGCTCGTCGAGTTCGAGGACCTCGCCGCCCTCCAGCAGGCCGTCGCCAACGGCCAGGTCGAGGCCGCCATCAACGACCTGCCGGTCTGGACCGAGTACCTGAAGAAGAACCCGGGCGGGTTCGAGGTGGCCGCCGAGTTCGACACCGGCGAGCAGTACGGCTTCCCCGTGAAGAAGGACGCCAACCCGGAGTTGCTCAAGAAGATCAACGAGGTGCTGGCCAAGGCCAAGCAGGACGGCACGTACAACACGATCTACGAGAAGTGGATCGGCAAGCAGCCGAGCGCCTGAGCCGCAGAGCGGCCGAGCGCCTGAGCGCCACGCAGTACCGGAGGGCGCGCGTCCCGCGCGCCCTCCGACGTCGGTAACCTCCGGGAAGGCAACGAGCGAAAGTGAAGCTGCGACGCCGCCAGCGGGAGCGGCTGTCCCTCGGGCTCCAGTACCTGGTCTTCATCGCCATCATCGCGACGGTGCTCGTCGCCGCGGACTGGGACAGGTTGGCCGACGCGTTCTTCCGCGTCGACATCATCAAGTCGATGTTCCCGACGATCATCACCGTCGCGCTGCGCAACACCATCCTCTACACGCTGGGCGCGTTCGCCTTCGGCCTCGTTTTCGGCACCATCCTGGCGCTGATGCGGCTGTCCCGGGTGGCGCCGTACCGCTGGGTGGCGACGGCGTACATCGAGCTGTTCCGGGGTCTGCCCGCGCTGTTGGTGCTCTTCCTCGTCGGGTACGGCATCCCGATCGCCTTCCCGGAGCGTGAGATTCCGGGCGGCGTGTTCGGTTCGATAGCGATCGGCCTCGGGTTGACCGCCGCGGCGTACATGGCGGAGACGATCCGAGCCGGCATCCAGGCCGTGCCGAAGGGGCAGATGGAGGCGGCGCGGACCCTCGGCATGTCGCACTTCACCGCCATGCGCACGATCGTCATCCCGCAGGCGTTCCGGATCGTGATCCCACCGCTGACGAACGAGCTCATCCTGCTCACCAAGGACTCGTCGCTGGCCTACGTCCTCGGGGTGACGGCGCAGACGATCGAGATCACCAAGTTCGGTCGGGACATGCTCAACGACCGGGTGAACGCGACCCCGCTGCTGGTGGCCGGTCTCGCCTACCTGGTGATCACCCTGCCGCTGTCGCAGGTGGTACGACGCCTCGAACTCCGCTACGCCAAGGCTCGGTGACCCCGATGACGACCACCCCTTCCCGCCCCGCCGTGGAGATCCGCGACCTGCACAAGTCCTTCGGGCCGCTCAAGGTGCTCAAGGGCATCGACTTCGAGGTCGGCCAGGGCGAGGTGGTCTGCGTCATCGGGCCGTCCGGCTCCGGCAAGTCGACACTGCTGCGCTGCGTCGATCTGCTGGAGGAGCCGACGGCCGGCAAGATCTGGGTGAACGGGGTCGAGATGACCGACCCGGACGTCGAGATCGACGCGGTCCGTCGTGGCATCGGCATGGTCTTCCAGTCGTTCAACCTGTTTCCGCACCTGACCGTCCTGAACAACCTCACCATCGCCCAGCGCCGGGTGCTCCGGCGAGGTCGGGCCGAGGCCGAGCGGATCGCGCGGGCCAACCTGGAGCGCGTCGGGCTGACCGACAAGGCCGACGCCTTCCCGGCGCAGCTCTCCGGTGGGCAGCAGCAGCGGGCGGCGATCGCCCGGTCGCTGTCGATGGAGCCGAAGCTGATGCTCTTCGACGAGCCCACCTCCGCGCTCGACCCGGAACTCGTCGGCGACGTGCTCACCGTCATGCGCAAGCTGGCCGAGGACGGTATGACGATGATGGTGGTCACCCACGAGATGGCGTTCGCCCGCGACGTCGCCGACCGGGTCGTCTTCATGGATGGTGGCGTGGTGGTCGAGCAGGGGCCGCCGCAGGAGGTGCTGGGCGCGCCGAAGCACGAACGGACCCGCGCGTTCCTCTCCCGGGTCCTCGACCCGACTCACGTCGCGCAGCTCGGTGGTCCCGACCAGACGGGCCCACAGTCGACCGGCTGACGACCGCCACGACTCTGACCACAGCCTCCGTACATATGTCCGCCGGGCTGCCGCATTGACGGCAGCCCGGCGTCTGCCTGCGTGTCAGCTTCATGTCAATCGACGAACGTCGTGATGTCAAGGTAATCTTTTTGCAATCAGACCTGTACTTTCGTCGATGGATTACATAAGTTGCAGGCATCCATCGAAAGTTCTGAGTCTTCCGAGCAAAGTCCGCGACGAGCCTCACCCTCAGTCGTGCCATGCCACCGCCGCCCGTGCTCGGCGGTCGATGCACCCTGCCCTCGTCGCGTCTTCGCCCGGTCGGGAACGGAGACCCATGGACGATCACGCTGGTGGCCCTCACCGCCACCTGTCCCGCAGATCGTTGATCGCCACCGGTGCGCTCGCCGCCGGAGCGTTGGGCGCGTCCGCGCCAACGATCGGCACCGCGTTCGGTGGCAGCCCCGCCCGGGCCGCCGCCGGTGTCACCAAGAAGATCACCATCTACGCCGAGCAGTTGCCCGGCAACCTGTTCGGGTACGGCCTGGCGCCCGGTCAGGCCACCGTTCCGGGCCCGGTCCTGGAGATGTACGAGGGTGACACGCTGGAGATCACCCTGGTCAACACCACCAACCAGCGGCTGTCCATTCATCCGCACGGGGTGGACTACAGCACCGAGTCCGACGGCAGCCCGTTCAACGCCTCGTACAACAACCCGGGCGAGACGCGGACGTACGTCTGGCGCTCGCACGAGATGGTGGCCGCTGCGGGCCGGCGGTACATGCCGGGCAGCGCTGGCTACTGGCACTACCACGATCACGCGATGGGCACCGACCACGGCACCGGCGGTGTCGCGAAGGGACTGTACGGGGCGCTGATCGTTCGACGGCGTGGCGACATCCTGCCGTCGAAACAGTTCACGGCGGTGTTCCACGACATGATGATCAACAACAGGATGGCCCCGGCGACCCCGATGTTCGAGGCGAACCTGGGCGAGCGCGTCGAGTGGATCGCCATCGGCCACGGCAACCTGTTCCACACCTTCCACCTGCACGCGCATCGCTGGGCGGACAACCGTACCGGGATGTTGGAGGGGCCGAGCGACCCGAGCCTGGTGGTCGACAACAAGGACCTCAACCCCGGCAGCTCGTTCGGTTTCCAGGTGCTGGCCGGGGAGGGCGTCGGACCCGGCGCGTGGATGTACCACTGCCACGTGCAGACGCACTCCGACGGCGGCATGGCCGGGATCTTCCTGGTGCGCAACGCCGACGGCAGCATGCCGCCGGGTGCCGAGGAGGCGATCCACCGGTTCCAGGGCCACACCCACACGCACGGAAGCTGACCGAACCGAAAGTGGGGACGGGCATGACCAGAAAACTACGACGAACCCTCGCCGCGGTAGCGGCATTAGCGACACTGCTCCCGGCGACGACGACGGCGGCCACTGCCGCACCACGAACTGCCGCCGGGCAGGCGGCGGCGCCGCAGCAGACAGCGGTCCTGGTGTTCCACGGCCCGGTGGCCGAGCAACAGGACCCGGTCGCGCGCGCGGTGGACACCATCAAACAGCTTGGTGCCGTTCATGACATCGATGTCACGGCCACCACGGACCCGGGTACCTTCACCGCGACCGGGCTGTCCGCGTACCGCAGCGTGGTCTTTCTCTCCGCGACTGGCGCCGCGCTGAACCGCGACCAGGAGTCGGCGCTCCAGAACTACGTCAAGGCCGGCGGCGGTTTCGTCGGCATCGCCGACGCCGCCCGCGCCCAGGTCGACTCCACCTGGTTCACCGGGCTGATCGGCACCCGCCCGGCCGGCGCCATCCCGGTCGCCGAGCCGGTGACCCGGGTGACCGCCAGCGGGGAGAACCCGCCCAACGAGACCAAGGAGAAGCTCACCGACGGCGACGCCAACACGAAATGGCTGGTCCGCACCCCGACCGCCTGGGTGGCGTACGAGTTGAGCGCGCCGAAGAAGATCACCGGGTACGCGCTCACGTCGGCCAACGACTCCGCCGGCCGGGATCCGAAGGACTGGACCCTGCAGGGCTCCACTGACGGTCAGAGCTGGACCGACCTGGACCGCCGCACCGGGCAGACCTTTGCGGACCGGTTCCAGACCCGGCGGTTCGACATCGCCACGCCGCAGGAGTTCACGCGCTACCGGCTGAACGTCACAGCGAACAGCGGTGAGCCGCTGGTCCAACTCGCCGACCTGCGCCTGTTCACCGGCAGCACCACAGCCCCGGAGCCGCCCGCGGTGAACCGCGCCGTGGTGAACATCCTGGACCGCAAGCACCCGGCCACCGCGTCGCTGCCGATGACCATCACCCGGTCCGACCGCTGGGAGAACTGGGACCCGAACCCGATCGGCACCGTGCACACCCTCGCCCAGGTCGAGGAGCGGCACTACAACCCGGGGGCGGCCGCCAACGGCGCCTTCCACCCGGTGTCCTGGTGCCGGGACTACGACGGCGGCCGGTCGTTCTACACCGGCATGGGCCACACCGAGGGCAGCTACGGCGAGGAGGCGTTCCGCACGCACCTCGCCGGCGCCCTCAACTGGACCACCGGTCGGGTACGTGGCGACTGTCAGGCCACCATCGCCGCGAACTACAAGGTGGAGCGACTCACCGCAGCCAACCAGACCGGGCAGCTGGACCAGATCGGCGAGCCGCACGGGCTCACCATCGCGCCGGACGGCACTGTCTTCTACGTCGGCAAGGCGGCCTGCCCGAGCGGCCCGATCGCGGACTGGAACAACCCGAAGGTCGGCCTGGGCTGCGGCACCATCCACTCCTGGGACCCGCGTACCAAGCAGGTCAAGCTGCTCACCACCCTGGAGGTGATGGGCAACCGGGGCAGCGGCTCCGAGTTGGTCAAGAACGAGGAGGGCCTGCTCGGCATCGTGCCCGACCCCGCGTTCGCCGAGAACGGCTGGCTCTACGTCTACTGGATGCCGCACGACTCGGTCGACCGGGTGAAGCGGGTCGGTCAGCGGACCGTCTCGCGGTTCACCTACGACCGCCAGGCGCAGACCGTCGACCAGACCACCCGCAAGGACCTGTTGCAGTTCCCCGTGCAGATCCACAGCTGCTGCCACGCGGGCGGCGGCATGGCGTTCGACGCCAAGGGCAACCTCTACGTCGGCTCCGGCGACAACAACTCCTCGGAGGGGTCGCAGGGCTACGCCGGCAACAACTGGACCCAGGAGTACCAGGGGATCTCGTTCCAGGACGCCCGCCGCACGTCGGGTAACACCAACGACCTCGCCGGCAAGATCATCCGGATTCACCCGGAGCCGGACGGCACGTACACCATCCCGGAGGGCAACCTGTTCCCACCGGGCACCGAGAAGACCCGGCCGGAGATCTACGTGATGGGCGTGCGCAACATCGCCCGCCTCCAGATCGACCCGGTGCACCAGTGGCTGACCGCCGGCTGGGTCGGCCCGGACGCCTCGTCGCCAAGCCCCACCCTGGGCCCGGCGAAGTACGAGACGGCCACCATCATCACCTCGGCCGGCAACCAGGGCTGGCCGTACTGCATGGGCAACCGGCAGCCGTACCGCGACCGCAGCACCACCGACGCGACGGTGCTGACCGGCTGGTACGACTGCGACAACCTGAAGAACACCTCGCCGCGCAACACCGGCCTGGTGGACATCCCGGCGGCCCGGGACAACATGATCTGGTATTCGCCGGACGGCGGCGGCCCGGTGTTCCCGAAGCGGACCGACGGCAGCGGCCTGCCGACCTACGTGGCGGCCGACGCCACCTACACGCAGCCGTACCTGCGCGGCGGCGGGCAGGCCATCATGTCCGGCCCGACGTACCACCGCAGCCTCGTCGACACCACCAGCGGCGTGGCGTGGCCGGAGCACTGGGACGGCAAGTGGTTCATCGGCGACCAGTCGAACGCCGCCAACCGGGTCGCGGTCACCGTCGATCCGGCCGGCGTGCCGCAGGCCGCCCCACCGGTGTACGCCGAGTCGCTGCGGGCCATCATCCCCGGTGGCAACGGCGACACCCGGTTGCAGAGCTGGATGGACGCGAAGTTCGGCCCGGACGGCGCGCTCTACCTGCTCGACTACGGCGGCGGCTTCTTCAGCCTGCACGCGAACCAGAAGCTGATCCGGGTCACCTACACCGGCGGAGCGCCCACCCCGGCGCCGGCGGCGACCTCGGTCGCCGTACAGAACAAGCCGCTGACCATCGCCTTCACCGGTTCCCGCTCCGGCGGCGTCAGCCACCGCTGGGAGTTCGGCGACGGCGCCACGTCGACCGAGGCGGACCCCCGGCACACGTACGCCACTGTCGGCACCTACACGGCGAAGCTCACCGTCACGTACGCCGACGGTCAGACGGAAACGGTGCAGACCACTGTGACGGTGGGCTGCGCGGTGCCCGACGACCGGTCGACGGTGTGGCTCGGCGACACGGACACCGGGGTGCCCAGTCGCACTGTCGGGCAGGGCTGCACGGCCAACGACCTGATCGACGACGAGAGCACCTGGGCCGACCACAACGGTTTCGTCCGGCACGTCACCGCTGTGGCCCGCGCGTTGCAGGACGACGGCCTGCTCAGCACCCGCGAAGTGGGCACCCTCACCCGACTGGCCGCCGCGTCGGAGATCGGCCGGAACGGGCACACCGGGTACGAGCCCCTCTTCGACGGCACCGCCGAGTCGCTGCGCGGTTGGCAGCAGGCGCCGTCGGGACAGTTCGGCATCCAGCCGGACGGGTCGCTGCGCTCCAGCGGTGGCCTGGGCATGCTCTGGCACACCAGGGAGCTGGGCGACTTCTCGCTGAAGTTGCAGTTCAAGGACATCGCGCCGGGCACTGGCCGGGCCAACTCCGGGGTCTTCACCCGGTTCCCTGACCCGCGCATTCCCCTCGACCAGCGCCCACCGGACAGCTGCGGCACTGTCGGGTCGGCGCGGACCTCGCAGGCGTGGGTGGCGATCTACTGCGGACACGAGATCCAGATCTACGACGGTGACACCGGTGAGCCGCAGAAGACCGGCTCGGTCTACAACTTCGACCCGGTGCCACTGGCCCAGGCCGGCGTGACGCCGAAGAACGAGTGGAACGACTACGAGATCCGCGTCGTCGGCCAGCACTACACCATGATCCGCAATGGCGTGGTGATCAACGAGTTCGACAACACGCCCGGCAAGCAGTCGTCGCGTGCCGGCGACCCGCCGACCGACCTGCGGCAGTTCCTGCGCGGCTTCATCGGCCTGCAGAACCACGGTGACAACGACCTGACCGAGTTCCGCAACATCCGTGCGCGGGAACTCTAGGAGTGACGATGAACCGACGACTGACGGCCGCGCTGGCGGCGCTTCTGCTCACGGTGATCCCGTTGGCAGCAGTGCCCGCCTCCGCCGCCCCGCGTGTCGCCGCCGACCAGGTGTTGACCTGGACCGCCGACGACAGCATCACCCAGTACAAGTCCGCGCCCACCACGGCCGTGGCCGGAGCGACCACGATCATCTGGGAGAACAGCGCGGCCACCGGCAACACCACCGGGATGCCGCACACGCTGACCTTCGACACCAGCACCGAGGGCTACAACCACGACGTCACACTCAACATCCTGGCCAGCCCGTTCGACGCCAACGACGGCCGCCACCAGGCCACAGTGACGCTGACCCCGGGCCGGTACCGGTACTTCTGCTCGATCCCCGGCCACAGCTCGATGGTCGGTGAGTTGGTGGTCACCGAGGGCGGTGGCGGTGGCGACACCACCGCGCCGACAGTGACCGCGGCGGTCTCCGGCGACAAGGACCAGGACGGCAACTACCTCGGCGCGGCCACTGTGACAGTGACGGCCACCGACGCCGACTCGGGGGTACAGACCGTCGAGTACCAGGTCGACGACACCAGCTTCCTGCCGTACACCGAGCCGGTGCGGGTGACGGCGATCGGCGACCACGCGGTGCAGTTCCGCGCCACCGACCAGGCCGGCAACACCAGCGCCGTCGGCTCGGTGGCGTTCCGGATCGTCGAGCCGGGGGAGGAGGACACCACCGCGCCGGTGGTCACGGCCGCGCTGGCCGGCGACCGCGACGGCGACGGCAACTACATCGGTACGGCCACCGCCACGTTGACCGCCACCGACAGCGGATCCGGTGTCGCCACCATCGAGTACGCCCTGGACGGGGCGGCCTTCACCGCGTACACGAACCCGATCGTGGTGAACGCGGCCGGGATGCACATGCTGCACTACCGGGCCACCGACGTCGCCGGCAACACGTCGGCGGAGCAGATGTCCCACTTCACCGTCGTCGAGCCGCAGGCCGAGGACACCACCCCACCCACTGTCGCCGCCACGGTTGCCGGTGACCGTAACGACGACGGCGGGTACGTCGGCGGCGCGACAGTCACCGTGACGGCCACCGACGCCGAGTCCGGCGTGGCGAAGATCGAGTACGCGCTCGACACCGGGGCCTGGACGGCGTACGCCGCTCCGGTCGCCGTTCGCACGCCGGGCGCGCACACAGTGCGGTATCGGGCGACCGACACGGCCGGGAACTCCTCCACCGAGCAGTCGACGACGTTCACAGTGGTGGCCGACGGCACCGACACGTGCCCCGATTCGGACACCCGGGCCACCGTGATCATCGACGGGGGTGACACCGGTGTGGCGAACGTGGACACCGGCGACGGCTGCACCATCAACGACCTGATCGACGAACACGCCGACTACCCCGGCCACGCCGAGTTCGTCCGGCACGTCGAAGCGGTCACCGCCGCGCTCGTGACCGGCGGCACGCTCGACCGGCGGCAGCAGGGCGCCATCGTCCGGGCCGCGGCCCGATCGGACGTCGGCGCATGAGTCCTCGAACCTCACCGACAGGGAGTACCACGATGCCCGGACGTACCGTCGCCAAGCTCGCCACCGTGAGCGCCGTCATCGCGGCCTCGGTGCTGGCCGTGGCGCCCACCGCACACGCCGACCTGGTCACCCACTGCATCGGCACCGGCGGCGCGGTGACAGTGCCCAACGACCTGCTCGTGCCCGCCGGCGAGTCTTGCGCGCTCACCGGCACCACGATCACCGGCAACGTCACCGTCGCGGCCGGCGGCAACCTGGTGGTGACCGGTGGCCGGGTCAGCGGTGAGGTGCGTGTCGCCGCCGACGGCTACCTCGACGCGACCGAGACGACAGTCGACGGCCAGGTGGTGCTCGCGGCCGGGGGGTACGGCATCTTCCTCTCCGACGCCCGCACCGGCACCGTGACCGTACGGCCGAAGGGCTCCACGACCATCGACAGTTTCCTGTTCGCCGAGGCGTCGACGGTCACCGGGCATGTCAACGTCGGTGCCGGTGAGGTCCGGCTCGACCGGGGCACCCAGGTGCAGCGCAACCTCAGCAGCACCGGCACCTACTACACCGACCTGCACGACTCGTTCGTCGACGGCACGCTGTCGGTGCTCAACAGCGCCACCGGCAGCGTGGTGTGCGGCAGTGCGGTCCAGGGCCGGGCCACCTTCGCCGGCAACCTGGGCGGTGTGCAGGTCGGCCCGAACGGTGGGCTCGACAGCTGCGCCTCCGGCGGTTACTGGGGTGCTGACGTCAGCATCACCAGCACCACCGGTGGCGTCACTGTGGACGACAACATCATCAACGGCCAGTTGACTGTCACCGGCAACGACCCGGTCGCCCAGGTGGCGACGAACAACCGGATCCGTGGTGGCGTGACCGGTGACCAGGCGGCGGCGACCGCCAACCGGGCGGCGCGGGTGGCCGCTCCGGACCGGGAGGACGCCGGCGACCAACGGGCCGAGATCCGCCGTACCTCGGCGGTGCAGGAGGCCACCGAGGCGGGCGCCGCCCGGCTCTGACCGATCGACGCGACGGTGGCCGGTCACCCCTCGGGGTGACCGGCCACCGCCGTTGGGCCGGGGCCCGGACCGCCGCGAGCCGCGCTTGCGTGGAGGTTGTCCCATCGACGCGGAGTTGACCAGGCAACTCGTCGGATTGGCCGATTCTGCCCGACTTCGACGTCACCACTAGGGCCATGCGTGGTCTCAGCTGCCCTTCGTTTACAGCGAAGAGGTCGCTGGTTCGAAACCAGCATCGCCCACTCTCAGTTTGTGCAGGTCAGAAGCCCGTCACCGCAGTAGTCGATAACGGGCTTCGCCATATGCGCTGCTCAGATTGGGAGCAGAGGCTCTGGCCGGGTAGTCCCGCGGGCGGAGCCTCACCACTGTGCTCCACCGGTCCGTATCCGACATGGCACCCGTACAGACGCAGCATGCCGACTTGCGCTGTTAATTCGATCAAAATCCGGGAAAGTGCGGTGGACCTGCGATCAACGGCCCAGGCCGCCAAGCGCCGGTCTTAATCACCCGCCAGGAGGTTCGGGGCATGTTTGACGGCTTTGAGGAGTTCGACATCGAGACGCCCGGGGCGACGATCCATGGCCGTCGCGGCGGCAGCGGGCCGCCCGTTCTGCTCCTGCACGGCATTCCCGAGACGCACCTCATGTGGCACCGCGTAGCACCGAAGCTCGCCGAAAACTACACGGTGGTTGCCACGGATCTGCGCGGCTGGGGCGACAGCGGTAAACCGGCGAGTAGCGCCGATCACGAGCCTTACGGCATGCGCGCCGTCGCCCGCGACCAGATCGAGGTCATGCGGAGCCTGGGCTACGAGCAGTTCCACCTCGTCGGGCATGACCGCGGTGCTCGCTGCGCCTATCGCCTGGCGCTCGATGAACCCGACGTCGTTACCCGGCTGGCCGTCATGGACGTCGTTCCCATCGGCGATGTCTATGACCGAGCCGACCGAACGTTCAGCCTCTCCTACTGGGTCTGGTCGTTCCTGGCTGCACCGGAGCCGGTGCCCGAGCAGTTCATCAAGGCGGCGCCCGCGGTGCTCGTCGACTTCATGCTCGACACCTGGCCGAAGGTGAAGGACGCCTTCCCGGCGGAGGTACGGGCGGCGTACGTCAAGCAGTTCAGCGACCCTGCCACGGCCCACGCGATCTGCGAGGAGTTCCGCGCGGCCGCGTCAGTGGACTACCAGCAGGACAAGGCGGACCGGGGAAAACGGAAGATCGCCTGCCCGGTGCTGTTCCTCTGGAGCCAACAGGGCCAGGTCGCGAAGCTCTACGACGATCCGCTCGCGATCTGGCGGGAGTGGGCCGACGACGTACGCGGCGAACCGGTCCCGGTCGGGCATTTCATCCCGGAGGAGGCCCCCGACGAGACCACCCGCCAACTCCGGGACTTTTTAAGGTGACGCCCTGCGGCGCGTCGCCGCGCTGATCACGCTCTTCGCGCGCTGCTTACTCGTGCCCGGCGACGAACAGAAGGGAAACCAATGCCCATCACTCGTATTGCGATTCGCGAGGGCAAGTCCGATACGTACAAGCAGGCATTGCTCGACCAGATCTACGAGGCCATGCGCGAGACCGTCAAGATCAAGGACGGCGACCGTTTCATGGCCATCACGGAGCACGGCGAGAGCGCTTTCGCCCACGGTGATTTCCTTGGTGTCCAGCGGTCGGCTGACCTGGTGCAGATTCAGATCTTCTGGACCTCGGGCAAGTCCTCCGACGCCAAGCTGGCGATGTACCGCGCGATCGTCGAGCGGCTCGGACGCGACCCGGGTGTGCGTCCCGAGGATGTGCTGATTTCGGTGATCGAGACCAGCACTGACAACTGGTCCTTCGGCAACGGGGAAGCCCAACTCTTCAAGGCGCAGTGAGCGCGTCCCGGCAGCAGCATCGCCCGACTGACGGTAACCAGGGGCATTACGATCGGGTGGCCGACGCATAACACCGGACGGCCACTTTCTGCTCCGGGCTCGCACTGCGCCCAATGGCAACGAACGGCCCTCAACGTCCCCACCCCTACCTGCGGCTCCACGTTCGAGCAGCTCAGGGTGGGTGCGGCGTCCAGTTTCACAGCGAAGAGGTCGCTGATTCGATACCAGCATGGCCCACACGCCGGTCGCGCCGGCAAGCTGGCGGCGGTCGCGAACGTCACTGAGCCGTCGGCGGAACAGCTGTCGACAGCAACGCTTGCAGCAACGCCGCCAGACAGCGGCAAGCTGACAAACACTCGCACGGACGGAGCACCGATCGCGCAGCCGTTGCCGGACACGTGCGGACGTGACGCACAGAGCCAACAAGCGAGGGGCCGATGCGTCCGTGGCCCGGGTGTGGCGAAGCTCGGGACGTCGCCGGGCGGCTGCAGCATTATCCGTCGTGGTGGGGCACGTCTGGCGGTGGGCGGGGGTACCGTCGACTGTGGTGGTCTGCTGGTGTAGTGGCTGGTGGTCCGCTGCCCAGACCGCTACCTGGGAGACGATGATGAGCGATTCCGCGACCTTTGGTGCGCGCCTGCGGATGTATCGCGAGCGGGCGGGGAAGACTCGGCCGGTTCTCGGCGGGCTGGTCGGGCGTAGCGCGGAGTGGGTCAAGGCGTTGGAGAACGGCCGGCTACTGCCGCCCCGTCTGCCCATGTTGCTGCGGTTGGCCGAGGTGCTCGACATCTCGGATCTTGCGGATCTGACCGGTGATCAGTCGTTGCCGGTGGCGTCGGTAACCAGGGCGGGGCATTCCGAGGTCGGCAAGGTGGCTGCGGTGATGCAGCGGGCATCGGTGCCGGCGGGCGCGGTGACGCCGGTTGCCGTGCTGCGCGATCTGGTGGATCAGGCGTGGGCGTTGTGGCATCGGTCGACGACTGAGCGGACGGCGGTGGCGGCGGTGCTTCCGGGGTTGCTGACGGATGCGCAGCGGAGTGCCCGGATGCTTGACGGCGGCGACCGCCGGCTGGCGTTGGTGGAGTTGGCGCGGGTGTATCACCTGGTGCAGTTGTATCTGGCGCACCAGCCGTTGCCGGAGTTGGTGTGGCTGGCTGCCGACCGGGCGATGTCGGCCGCCCAGGACGCCGACGACCCTGCGGCGATGGCGGTAGCTGCCTGGTACTACGCGCACGTCTATCGGGGCGCGAATCTGGTGGATGCCGCCGAGCAGGTGCTGGTTGAGGCTGCGGCGCTGGTTGACCCGGCGGCGGGTGGTGAGCAGTTGGCGCGGTGGGGTCAGGTGCAGCTCGGCATCGCGCTGGGGCACAGCAAGGCCGGCAGGGCCGGTCGGGCCTGGCGGGCGTGGGATGGTGCCGACTCGGCCGCGAGACGCCTCGGCGGTGGGTACGTCCATCCATGGCTGATGTTCGGACCGGCGGCTTGTGCGGCGTACGCGGTCACGATCGAGACGGACCTGTGCCGTACGGGTGAGGCGGTGCGGCGGGCAAACACCACGGACTTTCGGGCGTTGCCCTCGCAGACCCGCCGGGCCGCCGCGCTGATCGATGCCGCGCGGGCGCACATGCTGGACCGTGGGGAGGTAGCGGCGGTGCACCTGCTTGGCCGGGCACTGCGGGAGAGCGTCGACACGGTACGACACAACCCGTACGCCCGCACTGTCGCCCTGGAGCTGTCGAACCGGCCGGGCACGGTCGGTGAGGACGCCCGAGAGTTGGCCCTCGCCATCGGCATGATCGGGTAACCCTCCCTCAGGTACAAACTCTCCCTCCCGCAGCCGGTGACCACTCGTAGCGTTCCCGTCACTGGCGGCGGCGAGCCTGTGCCTGCTTGAGACCCGATAGAGCCGGACGGAGCCTCGTCGCCGCCTCCTGTTGCTCGATCGAGGGGCGAGTCTGTGGCGATCTGGTCTGGGGTGCGCGCTTTGATTCGGTGGCTGTCTCGGCGGCCTCAGCCGCCGCGACCGCCCGGGATCGGGCAGCGGCACCAGGACGTTGAGCAGGCGGCGGCCCAGAAGCGTCTCCTCGACCACGCGACGCAATTGCGGCGGTGCCAGGGCTCTCACGAATCAGCAGACCAGCTCAGCGCACGCCGACCGGGGCGTCGCCGGTGACTCGCGGCGTGGCCAACTCGTTCAGCCGGTCAACCGTGAGCAGCAGGCGTGTCTCGTATGACGAATACCTCTCGGCCGCCGCGCTGACTCTCGCCCGCAGGCACCGGCCGGTGTGGTCGTGGCGGCTCTGGCGATATATCTGCCGCTGCGGAGTCGACCTGCCGTGCCGTGCCCGGCACCGGATTCCGATCAGTCGTTGCCACTGGCCACAGGAAGGCGAGCAGTGAGTAGCCGGCAGCAGAAGGCGATCGTCGCGGTTCGCGTCCGAGAGCTGGACGGCAGGTGTAGCTGCTGCCGGACGTGGCTCACGTCGTACCCCTGCTGGCGAGGCGAATGGACGACCGGTCGGCGGACGCTGACGATCACCGCCGGCCTTCTGGCGGGTGCGCGGTGACCGTCCACGGCCCGGTCATGCCGATTTGGAGCTGCGGTGGCTGCGGCCTGCCTTGGCCCTGCACGACCCGCAAGCGCGAGTTGCGCGCGGAGTATGCGGATGCGCCAGTGTCGCTGGCGCTCTACCTCGGGTCCTACCTGGTGCAGGCGACGGAGGACATGCAGTGGACACCGGCCGGTGTGCTGCATCGCCGATTCCTCGGATGGACCAGGAACGCCGAGCTGCCGAATCCAGTAGCACCGCAATCTTCCCGGCGGTAGCCGACTTCCTCGGCCTGCTGCGCACGTAGGTGGTGACGCGAGGTCTCCGGCATCCGGATCGGCCTGATAGCTGAACCGTCCACCGGAGACCTCGCCGCCCTCTGTCGTCGATCGGCGACGGCCATCAGGCCAGGTCAGCTCAGAAGTTGCCGGCCGAGTTGCACTTCACGCCCTGGTCGAGGCAGTTGCGCACCCGTGCGGCGAGCGCCTCGTCCTTCCACGCGTTGAAGAAGTCCGCGTGCATGGAGAACGACGTGCCGGACGCGAGGGTGATGCCGTTCGTGTTCGCGCTCAACGGGTACGAGATCACAAAGGACACCGACGGGACGGGCACCGGGTGGCTCTTCGGGCACGCCCCGGTGTGGTCCCCGTTGGCCATGTGCGCCTTGTGGTCGGGGCTGTCCAGGTGCTTGCCGTCCCAGCAGTCAGGGAAGGTGATCTGCCGGACGATGTTCGCGGTCTTGGCGCAGACCGGGAACGTCCTGTCGGCGCTGCGGCCGATCTCGCCGCCGATGCCGGCGCACCAGAAATGGTTGCCCTGCTTGTCCGGGGTGTCGACCTGGTTCTTGGCATTACCGGTGATCATTCGTAGACCGAACGGGAAAGGCTGGGTCCTGCTCGGGTCCTTCAATCGGGAACCGTAGTAGACGGTCACCTCCTTCGGGTCCACGACCTTGCCGTTCTGGTACATCGTCGGCACCCAGTAGGCGGACTGGTCATCCGGCGAGTTGCAGGTGGTCGCCTTGGACGCCCGCAGCGATTCGGCGGTCGAGTTCGCGTCGGTCGACGTGTTGCCCCAGAACGTGTGGTTGTGCGAACCGCCCACCAGCTTCGGCAGCACGATCGGGTCGTCGCTGTTGTGGTGGCTGGTCGTACAGCCGACGTTGAATTCGGGCACCTTCACGGGGTTGCCGGTCACCGGCTTGGGCTTGCGCGCGAAGAACGCCTTCGTCGCGGCGGCCTGCGCGGCGGCGTCGATGGTGATCCATCCGCCGGATGCGGTGGGCGGGGCAGCGCTGGTCGCCGGCGTTCCCGGCTTCCCCGGCGCGGACGGGGTGGCCGAGGTGCCCGGGGCGCTCGGCGTGGCCGACGGGTCGCCCGGGGTGGTGGCCGTCGGCGCCTCCGGGGCGGACGAGCCGATGCCGGTGTCGCCGGACGGGCCGGACGCGCCGGGCGTTCCCGGTGCCTCCTTGCATCCGCTGGCGAGCGCCACGCTCACCAGCAGCAGGGCGGTGACGGCACGACGGGTGTCGAGGGGTGGATCGGAGATTTATCAACGGGGGCGCACCTTTCTTCCGAGAGGGAAGAATACGAGTGGACCCCCTGCCCGCTTCCAGTTGGGACGATTAATTCTCCCTTAAATAGCGCTCAGCGATTGCCTGGTCAGCTTTGTGGAGCCACTGCGATGTCGGCTCAATCTCAATTCTTTGATTTCCTCCAAAAAACCGTAATCGGCGACCGCGGCGGCACTCCACCTTTTTGGGTGGTCGGCCGACCGAGGCTTGCGCGACACGCGCCCGGTGGGCACATCGACGTGGCGCGGCTCATCCAACCAGCCGAGGCCAGCGGCGGCGGGCTGTGGCACGCTTGGGCGGTGCGGCACTTCGACCTGACCGGCCTCCTGGTGGTCATCGGCGTGCTCACCCTCGCGACTGTCCTCGGCTGGTGGTGGCGCCGGCGCGATGGCCGGATCCGCTCGGTCGTCGCCGCCGACCGACTCGCGGACGTCGGCCCGGACCCCGCCTTGGCGACCCTCGCCGCGCTCGGGGTGCGCCCCGGGGCGGTCACCCTCGTGCAGTTCTCGTCCGCGTTCTGCGCCCCCTGCCGGGCCACCCGCCGCCTCTTGACCGAGGTCGAGGGTCGCGTCGGCGGGATCACCATCGTGGAGATCGACGCGGAACGGCACCTGGACGAGGTTCGCGCGCTCGCGATCTGGCGCACGCCGACGGTGCTGGTGGTCGACGCCGAGGGCGGTGTCGTCCAACGCGTGTCCGGGGTGCCGGGCCGCGACGAGCTGATGGCCGTACTGCGGCCGCTCCTCGCCGGAGTCGCGCGATGACCGGCGCGGCGTTGACCAGCACCGTCTTGATCCGTAGGCGAACAGTGGACCACGGTCGGCTCTCGGCGAGCCTCTGTACGGCGCTCTCCTCCGCCTGAGCCCACTTTCCCGCCTCCGCCGGGCCCCGCCCACCCTCGTGCGCCCCGCGTCCTCGCCGAACGGAACTTCTCACATGCTGCTCGACCCTCGCGCGCCCCGGTTTGCCGCCACCATCACCACGGCAGTCCTTGCCGTCGCCCTCATCACCGGCTCGAACCTGCTGCTGATCGTCCAGGCGGCGATCTTCGCGGTGACCGCCGCCAAGCCCCGTATCGGGCCGTACGGGATGCTCTACCGCGCCCTCATCGCGCCCCGGGTCGCGCCGCCCACGGAACTCGAACCGGCGGCCCCGGTACGGTTCGCGCAGCTCGTCGGCCTGGTCTTCGTGCTGGTCGCGACGATCGGGAACCTGGCTGGTGTGCCGGCGCTCGGTCTTGCCGCGACCAGTGCGGCGCTGGCCGCCGCGTTCCTCAACGCGGCGTTCGACCTGTGCCTCGGCTGCGTCGGATACCTTGCTCTGCGTCGGCTGGCGGGTCGACCGATGGCGGCCCGGGTCCCGGTCGGGCTGTCCTGATCGCGGAGGGGCTTCCCTGTCCTGGCCCGACCGCTTCTCGTCAGCAGCTGTCCTGTGCCGGGCCGTGCCACCGTGCGGACGAACCTTCCCACCTTCGTTGCGTGATTTGCGGAAACAGCGCAGGGCGCGGCCGACGCGGAGAGAATTGCCGCCACGGAGCACACGGGAGCCGGGGGACGTTCGATGGGGTTACGAAGGCGTATGGCGCTCGTGGCGGTGACCGTCGCGGCGACACCGCTGGTCCTCGGCGGGTGCACCACGGAGCGGAAGCCCGCCGCACGCCCCGCCGAGCGGGTGGTGCCATCGCCCGAACTGACCCTCACGCCCGCCGATCTGTCCCGGGACGTGCCGCTCAGCGCCGAGGTGCTTCCGCTCGTCACGGGCGGGAAGATCACCGCCGTGCGCATCGTCGACGACGCGGGCACGCTGGTCCGGGCGGAGCCACGCGTGGACGGCTCGGCCTGGGTGCCGACCGCTCCGCTGCGCCCGCAGCGCACCTACACCGTGGCGGTGACCGCCACCGGCGACTCCGGGCGGACCACCACCCGCACCACCACCTTCACCACCGCGGCGGCGTCGACGAAGCCGCAGGTGACCAGCACCCTCTACTTCGCCGACAAGCAGACGTACGGTACGGCCATGCCGGTGACCATCGGCTTCGATCCGCCCATCGCCAGGGCGGCCCGCGCCGACGTGCAGCGTCGGTTGTTCGTCACCACGAAGCCAGCCCAGCCGGGTGCCTGGTCCTGGGTGGACGACGGCAGCCAGGTCTTCTACCGGGCTCCCGACTTCTGGCGGCCGGGCACGACCATCAGTGTCCGGGCCGGCCTGGAGGGTCTGCCGATCGGCAGGAACCACATCGGTGACGCCGACCGCGCCGCGACGTCCCGGATCGGTCGGCAGGTGGCGCTCGACGTCGACAACGCCACCAAGCAGATGCGGGTGCTGCGGGACGGCAAGCTGATCCGCAAGATCCCGGTCAGCCTCGGCAAGCGCAGCACCCCCACGTCCAGCGGCAAAATGGTGATCATGGAGAAGCACCAGTACACCACGTTCGACACGCGCGGCGAGCCGAACGGCGGCTACGTGGTGAACGTCGAGGACGCGCAACGGCTCACCTGGGGCGGCGAGTTCATCCACGGGGCGCCCTGGTCGGTGTCGGATCAGGGACACCGCAACGTCTCGCACGGCTGCACGAACATCTCGGCGGCCAACGCTGACTGGCTGATGGGCGTCACCCAGGTCGGTGACCTGGTCACCTTCACCGGCACCGAGGTCCGGCTCCAGTCGGGCAACGGCTGGACGGCCTGGAACACCAGTTGGGGCCAGTTCGTCAAGGGCAGCGCGCTGCCCGTACCCGCGGATCTGCGACCGGCCCCGGCGTCGGCGCCACCCGCGCGTGCGGTCGCCGGTGGCGTGCCGACGCCGGGTCCGTCCGCCTCCGGGGGCTGAACCACCGGCTGCCCGGCGGGTTCTCGCCGCTTGCCCGGCGGCCCTACCCTCCGGGCCATGACGTACGAGCCGATGATGGTTCCCGCCCCGAGGCCCAACCGGACACTTCGTACGGTCCTGATCGTCGTCGGCGCCCTACTGGCGTTGTGCTGCGTGGTTGGCACCTGCGTCGGCCTCTGGCTCTACCGCTCGGTCAAGGACACCGTCGAACCGGTCCGGGTGGCCACGACGGCCTACCTCGACGACGTACAGGCCGGCAACTACGCGGGCGCGTACGGGCGGCTGTGCGACCGGGTGCGCGACACCATGCCGCAGGAGGACTTCGCGCGGGTCCAAGGCGCGCAGCTGAAGATCAGCAGTTACGAGATCACCGGCGTGAACGTCAACAACTACAACGGGCGGGTCACCGGGACCGTCCAGGTCGAGATTGTCCAGGAGGCCACCGGTGCGAAATTCACGCAGGGGGTGGCGCTGGTCAAGGAGGACGGCGACTGGCGCGTCTGCCAGTGAGTCACAGTGCCGTCGGGGCACGGGAGTCGCCCGGGTCGTCGGTCTCCGGCGGGTGAGTTACGGTAAAACCTGACGTTCACGTGAGGGAAAGGCTGTGTGGCTGGCGTCACCGGCCGGGGGAGGGGTCCATGCGGATCGGGGAACTCGCCACGAAGACCGGGGTGTCGGTACGAGCCCTGCGCTACTACGAGGAGCAGGGCCTCCTGGCTTCCGCACGAAGCAGTGGCGGCCAGCGCCACTACCTCGACGACGCGGTCGACCGGGTGTATCTGATCCAGATGCTGTACGCCGCCGGCCTGTCCAGCCGAACCATCCTGGACCTGCTGCCCTGCGTCGACGCGAAGGTTAACACACCGCAGTCGCGGGCCATGCTGCGCGCCGAACGCGACCGCATCGATCAACAGATCACCCAACTCCGGCAGGCGCGCACGCGGCTCGACGAGGTCATCACGCTCAGCGAGAGCCCGGCCAGCGGTTGCACCCGAGCTGACACCGACGCCGCCGTGGCGTAGCGACGCGGCGGGTCCCCGTCGCCGACGGCGGGACCGGTGATGCCGGAGCGTCCGGCCTGCGGTGTGTGCATGATCTGAGCTTGCGGCGATCGGTGGCAGCTCAGCAGGGCGGCGCTCGGCGTGTCGAGCTGCTCAGCTGCCAACGATCAAGGAATGAGCCAGCTCCGGGATGCCGTAGTGCTGGTCGAGGACCTGCATGGCGGCGCCCGCGGCGATCACGTCCGCGCCGAGACTGGACAGGGCCACCTCGGTGCTGAGCCAGGCCGCGCGACGGGCGTCCGCCCCGACGGCCTCGGTGACCGCCGCGAGATAGGTCTGCGGGTGCCGGAGGAGGTCCGCGCCCGCCAGCACCACGTGGGCGAGGTCGAGGGTCTGGAGCAGGTTGACGACGCCGACGGCCAGCACGCGGGCGGCGTGCGCGATGTCTCCGGCCTCGGCGGCGCGGTGGTGCACGATCTCCAGGCAGCCGTGCCGGCCGCAGACGCAGCGGGGCCCGGTGAGGTCGACGACAGTGTGGCCGAACTCGCCAGCGTTGGTGTGCGCTCCCCGGTGGGCCGCGCCACCCAGCCAGAAGCCTCCGCCGATGCCGGACTCGACCATGATGAGGGCCGCGTCGCCGAACGTCGCGCCGTGCCGCCAGGCCTCCGCCGTGATTCCCGCGTTGACGTCCTTGTCCAAGTGGACGGGGAGGCCCAGGTGCTTCTCGGCGATCTCGCGCAGCGGTACGTCGTGCCAGTGCCGCAGGCCGTGGGCGTCCCGGACCAGACCGTTGGCGTGGTCGAGTGGGCCGATCATGCCGATGCCCAGCCCGGTGAGCCGACTCCGCAGGTCGCCGATGCCGGCCATCGTGTCGATGCCGACGCTCAGGGCGTCGAGGAGCTGCTCCGGGGTGAAGTCGCGGGGCAGCGGGCTGACCGCCGAGTGGTGCACGGTGCCGGCCAGGTCGACCAGGACGAGCCGCAGCGTGCGCCGGGCCACGTGGGCGCCGATCGCGTACCGGCTGTCCGGGACGAGTTCGTAGACGACCGCGGGCTTGCCGATGCCCGGACGCCGGACGCCGGCGGGGCGGATCAGGCCGTCGGCTGCCAGCCGGGCGATGACCTTGGAGACCGCCTGTGGTGTCAGACCGGTGGCCTGGACCACCGTCGAACGCTCGAAGGTGCGGGCCGTGCGGCCCACCGCCATGACCAAGGCCTGGTTGTAGCCGCGCAGGAAGCTGACGTCGGCAGTGACGCGAGTCATCTCACCACCCTATTACGCAACGCTGTTGCTAAATTTTTTCGGTGATCGAGTTGAGTAGAGGTCGACGGTTGGCGGCGCTGGCCGCTCTGGCACTGGGCGGCGTCGCTGTCGGCCTGACCGAGTTCGTGGCGATGGGGCTGCTGCCCGACATCGCCCGCGGTCTGCTCCCGCACGAGTACGCGCAGTCGTCGTCTGACGCTGTCGCCCGAGCAGGCTGGATGATCACCGCGTACGCGCTCGGCGTCGTCGTCGGCGCGCCGCTGATCGCCGCGTTGAGCGCGCGCCTGCCCCGCAAGAAGCTCGTCCTCGGGCTGCTCGTGCTGTTCGCCGTCGGCACTGTCGCGTCCGCGCTCGCCCCCACCTTCGACCTGGTGCTGGTGGCCCGGTTCGCGGCGGCGCTGCCGCACGGCGCGTACTTCGGCGCGGCCGGTCTGCTCGCGGCGACCCTGATGGGCCCCGGTAACGAGGCCCGTGGCTTCGCCACAGTGCTCGGCGGTCTGACAGTGAGCAACCTGGTCGGCGTACCCCTCATCACCCGGCTCGGGCAGACGGTCGACTGGCGGGTCGCGTACCTGGTCATCGCCGGCTTCTTCGTGCTCACCCTGCTGGCGGTGCTGGCGGTCGTGCCGGAGGTCGCCGCGGCGGTCGACGGCTCGCCGGCCGCCGAGTTGCGGGCGCTGCGGACCTCGCAGGTGTGGCTGGTCGCCGCGACCGGCGCTGTCGGTTTCGCGGGCTTCTTCGCGGTGAACACCTACATCGCACCGGTCACCACCGACGTCACCGGCCTCTCCGCCGCGACGGTGCCGTGGACGTTGGTCGCTGTGGGTCTCGGGATGACCGTCGGCAACGCCCTGGGCGGCTGGCTGGCGGACCGCGACCTCCAGCGGAGCATGCTCATCGGCTTCGTGGCGATGATCGTGAGCATCGCCGTGTTCAGCCTCGTGGCGTCGACAGGCGTCGGCCTGTTCGTGGGCGCGTTCCTGGTCGGTGCGACAAGCCTCTATCTTTGTCCGGTCCTACAGGCGCGCTTGATCACCGTCGCCCCGGGAGCGCAACTGATGGGCGCGGCGGTCAACCAGTCGGCCATGAACATCGCGAACAGCCTGGGCGCCGCGCTGGGCAGCGTCGCCATCGCCGCCGGATTCGGTTACCTCGCGCCGGCCCGGGTGGGCGTCGTCCTGGCGGTCGTCGGGTTGATCCTGGGGGTGGTCAGCTTCGCCGTCGGACGACGAGTGCGCGAGCGGGTCCCGGCCACCGTCTGACGAGTGCGCGCGGGGCCCGGCCACCGTTCGACGAGTGCGCGCGGGGCCCGGCCACCGTCTCGACCTGCGATGGCCGGGCCGTCCGCGAGACGCGGTCAGAAGTCGTCCACGCTGACCGTCACCCGGTCGGTGCTCGATCTCCAGTTGGGCACGTTGATCACCTCGTAGCCGCCGCCGCGTTGGCCCACGGTGATCCGTACCAGGCCGAGGTGGGCCGGGGCCGCCGGGATGAAGACGTCCATGCCGGTGATGAAGGTCTGACTGAAGAACTCCGGCAACGGTGCCGTCAGGTCCGTGACGCCGTCGCTGCCGTCGTCGAAGGCGAAGATGCCGATCGTCCGCTTGACGCGCGGGGTGTTCGCCGCGTTCAGGACGTCCCTGCCGTTGATCCAGAGGTGGTCGCCGGCGTCGCCCTGGTCGCCCCACCACTCCTTCTGCCGTTGGATCGTGAGCGCCGTGTGCCGGTCGCTGGTCTCGACCAGGCCGCTGAGGCCCTCGCCCGGCTCGCTGGTCGCGAGGCGTACGAACGAATCAGAGCGGAGGAACGGCTGGAGGTAGAAGTGGTGCGTCGCGGCGCCCTGGCGCACGATGGCGAACTCGTAGCGGGCCGTGGCGAGCACCGGGAGGGGGCCGAAGGAGCCGTCGCCGCCGAGTGGCAGCCGATGCGCGGGCCTCTGTGACAGTCGGCCGCCGGTCAGCGGACTGACCGGGTAGACCTCGAGAGTCGCGCCGGTGACGCCGACGTTGCTCGGGAACAGCACGGCGCGGCCGGAGACCCGGGCGGCGCCGAAGAGTTGCGGCACGATCCGCGTCGTGTGGGGCGCGCGGCCTCGGAGGAAGCCGAAGATCTCGGTGAACGACTCCTCCGACGACACGGTCTGGGTGTGCGACTGGTCCGGCAGGCGCACGTTGGTGGCGCCGACGACGGCGCGGGCCGGGTCACCCTCGCCCCAGATCGCCAACGTGGGCACACCACCCGGCGGCGAGGTGGCGGTGCGCCCGTCCAGGTTGACGTAGTGCGCGACCCGGGCGGCACGCTCCGGCGAGCTGTTGAGATAGCCCTGCGAGACGAAGGTGCCCAGCGAGTGCGCGACGAGGTCGACCCGGTCCGCGCCGGTGGCCGCCAGCAGGCGGGCGATCCGTGCGTCGAGTCCCGCGTACACCTGGGGCAGGATCGTCGCGATGTTCGGGGAGTCGTACTCGTGGGCTTCGATGATGTCGATCGGGTACCCGTTGCTGGCCAGCCGTTTGGCCTGGGTCTCGAACTGCGCCGCCGATCCCGCGCTGCCGTGTACGAAGATCACTGGACGGTACGTCGGTGTGGCGGCGGCTTCGGCGCGTGGAACGGCGACGGCGGACAGGCTGGCCGCGAGGGCGACCCCGGCCACCACGGAGAGCAGCCTCCGGCGAGATGTGTGCATCGATCCTCCACCTGGACGGACGAAGTATTTGCACTACTAGCGCAAGTATCGTGTCAGGGTGGGGCGCGATGGTCCACACCTTGCGGTCAGTTGACCTTTGCGGCGAGCAGGTCGCCGACGGCGGCGCGGACCGGGTCGGGGTTCGACCAACTCCAGTTGGGGTGCGCGCGGTTGGTGAGCAGCGCCAGGACGAGTTTGCGATCGGGCGCGACCAGGAGCGAGGGGCCGGCGAACCCGGTGTGGCCGAAGGTACGGGCCGAGGTGAGCTTGCCCATGAACCAGCTCTGGTCGAGGACGACGCCGAGGCCGTGCGCCGAGGTCCGGTTGCGGCGCTCGGGGTCGATGGCGGGTTTGCCGGCGTTGTGGTTGGTGAGCATCCGGCGCACCGTCGCCGCGGCGAGGATCCGCTTGCCCTGGTGGGTGCCCTCGTTGAGGAGCAGCTGACCGATGGCCGCGAGATCGGTCGCGGAGGCGAAGATGCCGGCGTGACCGGCGATGCCACCGAGGTGGTTGGCGACGTCGTCGTGGACGACGCCACGGAGCAGCCCTCGGGACGAGCGGGCGTCGGTGGCGACCAGCCGGCTGGCCTTCGCAGCGGCCGACAGCCAGCCGTTCGGGTTGAAGCCGGTGTCGCGCAGGCCGAGCGGGTCGGTCAGGTTGCTCTTGAGCGCCTGGTCGAGCCGCTGGCCGGTGACCTTCTCGACGATCTTGCCGGCGACCATGAGCCCGACGCTGGAATAGCGGAACGTGTTGCCCGGCACGGCCCCGGAGACCAGCGGCGTGGTGAGCACGGCGTTCCAGCGGGCGGCGTTGTCGGGCAGGCCGGTGACCTGGGCGCCGACGGGAAGGCCGCTCGTGTGGGTGAGCAGCATCTCGACGGTGACCTGCTCCTTGCCCGTGCCGGTGAAGGCGGGCAGGTAGTCGCGCACCGGTGCGCCGAGGTCGACTCGCCCCTTGTCGACCTGCTGCAACAGCAGGATGGCCGTGTACACCTTGGTGACCGAGGCGAGGTCGAAGATGGAGTCCGGTCGCATCGCGACGCGCTGGTTCGCCGCGAGCAGCTTCGGGCCCGCCTCATAACGCAGCGCCTCACCGACAGCGGTCCGCACCGTCATCTTTCCGCCCACCAGGACGAGAGCGACAGCACCGGGGAAACCCTTGTGTTGCACCGTCTGCGGGGTCGCGGGCAGGTGTCGCCGGAGCAGGGCCGTCACGTCCTGCGCGTAGCGGGCCTGACGCACTGGTGGGTTGCCGCCGACCCCTGCGTCCGGTGCCCTGGTCGGCGACCCGGGGTCTTCCGCCGCACCAAATCCGACCCGGCTGCCGCTGGCGCCCTTCCCGGTCGCCGCGTCGCCAGGGCCGGCCGAACCGGGGTTCGGCGCGCCGTTGTCGCGGCAACCGGTGAGGGCGGAGGTCGCGGCGGCCAGGCCGGCCCCGAGCAGAGTACGACGCGCAACGGGCATGTCGGAGATCGTGACAGCCGGCCCGACAACATGCCACCTGACCCGTCCGAACGTCGGCTTCGTCCGACCCATCGGCCAACAGGTGGTCATCTGGCGGACACAGCCGGTTGCCATTCAGGCGGTTGTGCGACGATCGGCGGGCATCACGTCGAACGACCGTCCACCGGTCTGTCCGCGCACGGTCGCGGACAGCAACCGGGGAGGGCACACACCTCGTTACCCCCTTGGAGAGCACGATGTCCCTCTCCCCGTCCCGGGTCTTCGCAGAGCTGAATGCAGCTCGACCCCCTGACCAGCCGTCCCCGACGATGGGCACTGCCGTCGTGGTCGGCGGCAGTGTCGCCGGTCTGCTGGCCGCGCGGGTGCTGTCCGACCACGCTGACACCGTCGTCATCATCGATCGGGACGACCCGCAGGTGACCGGCGCGCGGCCCGGCGTACCCCAGGGGACACAGCTGCACGCGCTGCTGCCCGGCGGCCTCTTCCAGCTGGAGCGGCTGTTTCCCGGATTCCGCGACGAGGCACTGGCGCGCGGAGCGATCGAGGCGCCGCCCACGGCCCGGCGCAACTACCTCGACGGGCGGCTGAAGGTCGTCGTCCCCGACGACGCCGACAGTCTGGCGGGCAGTCGGCCGCTGCTGGAGGGCCTCATCCGCCAGCAGGTGCTCCGACTGCCCAACGTCAAGACGATCACCGCCCGCGCCACCGGCCTCGTGTTCGACGGCACCGCGGTCACCGGGGTCAGCTGTGAGGTCGGCGGCGTGCCCGGTGTCGAACGCGCCGACCTCGTGGTGGACGCCATGGGGCGGTCCAGCCGACTCTCGGAATGGCTGGAGCAGGCCGACTGGGAGCGGCCGGTCACCCGGCGGATGACAGTGCACCTCAACTACGCGACCGCCCTGTTCCGCCGCCCGGAGGTCACCCCGGCCTCGACTGTCGTGCTGGCTTTGAACACGCCGAGGATGGCGATGGACGTGGCCGGAGCCGCGTTCTTCGCGATCGAGGACGGCCGGTGGATGGCCATGATGGCCGGTTACGGCGACGACCGTCCGGGGCGTACCGCGGCGGACTTCGTCCGCCGCCTGCGCGAGCAGTTCCCACCGGAGTTCGGCGAGGTCGCTGACCAGGAAATGATCGGCGACGTCCAGACCTACCACCATGCCGACAGCCGGCGACGGGACTTCCACGAGCTCAACCGGTTCCCCGCCGGTCTGATCAGCGTCGGTGACGCCGTCGCGTCGTTCAACCCGGTCTACGGGCAGGGCATGACAGCGGCGGCCCTGCACGCGGCCTGCCTGTCGACGTACCTTCGGTCCGGCCCGGACCTGAGGGCGCCCGCGCGGCACTACCTCGCGCTACAGAAGGTCGTGGTCGACGCCGCCTGGTCGCTCTCCACCTCGGCGGACCTGGCGTTGCCCCACGTCGACGGGCCCTACCCGCGCGGCTACCGGTTCTCCCGTTGGGCCAGCGGCCAGGTCATCGCCGCGACAGTCACGGACGTGGCGACCGCGCGGCGGTTCAACGACGTCGTCTCCATGCGCGAGCACCCGCACTCGCTGGCCCGCCCCGGCGTACTCCTGGGCGCCCTGCGCGCCAACCGGCGCGCCCGCTGAGCGTTTGACTCGGCGGCCTCGCCAGCGAGGCCGCCGGGCACGCTCTAGCGGGGGATCTTGCGGAGGGTGTCGACCACGAAACGGTGGTCGTCCAGCTGCGGCAGGCCGGAGACACCGACCCAGCCCACCACACCGGTGCCGCGTACGCGCAGGGGCACCGCGCCCCCGGCGGCCGCGTACCGCGAGGCCGGCAGGCCGAACCGCTCGGCCAGCGTCACCTGCTTGTCCTGGCACAGCCGGGCCATGTAGAGCGAGGAGTGCTCGAACCGCATCACCACCCGCCCCTTGCGGCGCAGCCACGCGTCGTTGTCCGCCGTCGACCCCGGCAGGCCACAGTGGAACAGCTGCCGCCCGGCCCGCCACACGCCCACCGAGACCGGCAGCCGCTGCTCGGTAGCGGCGGTGACGGCGAGCATCCCCAGCTCGTACGCGTCGGTCTCGGACAGGCCCGCGAGCTCCAGCTCGTTCTCCTCGCGCAGCAGCTCGTCCAGCGTCGGCCACGATTCACGGTCAGCTGACATGTTCATCTCCTTGTTGATGCGGGCGGTCATCCTCGTCGTGCGGGGGGCGATCACCAGGCGCAGGGCGCGTAGTCCTTGAGGAAGCAGCCGTACAGGTCCTCGCCCAGCTCGCCGCGGACGATCGGGTCGTACACCCGGGCGGCGCCGTCGACCAGGTCCAGTGGGGCGTGGAAGCCCTCGTCGGCCAGCCGCATCTTCGTCGGGTGGGGGCGTTCGTCGGTGATCCAGCCGGTGTCGACGCTGGTCATCAGGATGCCGTCGGTCAACATCTCCTCGGCGCTGGTGCGGGTCAGCATGTTCAGCGCGGCCTTGGCCATGTTGGTGTGCGGGTGCCCCGGCCCCTTGTAACCGCGCCCGAACTGACCCTCCATCGCCGACACGTTCACCACGTACTTCCGACGGGCCGCCGCGGCGGCCATCACCGGGCGCAACCGGCTGACCAGCACGAACGGCGCGATGACATTGCACAGCTGCACTTCGAGCAGCTCGACCGGGTCAACCTCCTGGACCCGCTGGACCCAGCTGTTGACCGAGTCGAGGTCGGGCACGAGACCTCCGGCGTCGATGGCCGTGGACGCCGCGATCCGTTCCGGCGAGGCCGAGCCGCTGGTCAGCGCCAACGCGGTGAGCGCGTGCGGGGTGAGCGCTGTCGACTGTGGCCCGGCGGTCAGGCTGCCCACCGGGACGCCCTGCCCGTCCGGCTTGGCGAACGTGATCAACTCCGGCAGCGGGCCGTCCGGCAGGGCCGCGGCCTCGGCGGCGATGAGCTGCGCGTACGCCCCGGGGGACCGGCGGACGGTCTGCGCCGCGTTGTTGATCAGGATGTCGAGAGGGCCCTGGCTGCTGACGTCGTCAGCGAGGGCGATCACCTGGGCGGGGTCGCGCAGGTCGATCCCGACGATGCGCAGCCGGTGCAACCAGTCCGCGCTGTCGGGCATCGCGGCGAAACGGCGGACCGCGTCGTGCGGGAACCGGGTCGTCACCGTCGTGTGCGCGCCGTCGCGAAGCAGCCGCAGCGCGATGTACATGCCGATCTTGGCCCGGCCGCCGGTGAGCAGCGCGCGCCGGCCGGTCAGGTCGGTGCGGGCGTCGCGGCGCTCCCGGTTCAGCGCGGCGCAGGACGGGCAGAGTTGGTGGTAGAAGGCGTCCACCTCGCGGTAGCGCTGCTTGCAGACGTAACAGCCGCGCGGGTTGTGCAGGAAGCCCGCCGTCTCGCCCGCCGCTGACGACGCGAGCGGAATGCCCTGCGTCTCGTCGTCGATCCGCCCCGGAGCGCCGGTGGCGGTGGCCTCCGTCACCGCGCGGTCGGCGGCGAGGATGGCGTCCCGCCGCTCCTCCCGCCGCCGCTGCTTGATCACCTTGTAGAGCCGGGCGGTGGCCCGCTGCACCTGCACCACGTCGGGGTGATCGGAGGGCAGCGCCTCCAACGCCTCGAAGACGCTGAGGCAGGCCTCCAGCCGGCTTCGGTCAATACCCTCTTGACCGTTTTCGGTAATGTTGTCCACCGTCATGCGTCGTTGTCTCGTCCCGTATCCCGTGCCGGCTCCAGCCGGCCCGCCCCAAGTCCGACCCGAAACGGTACGCGCCTCACGGCCTCCGACGCACCTCGCGGCCGCCCGGCGTGGTGCGCCTCGCGGCGCTGTCAGTCGGCGTCGGCGTGGCCGAGCCGCCAGTAGCCCATGAAGGCCACCGCCCGCCGGTCCAGACCCCGCTCGGCGACCAGGTGCCGGCGCAGGTTACGGATGACGCCGGCCTCCCCGGCCAGCCACGCGTACAGCGGCGCCGAGGCCACCTGCTCGGGCACCTCCCACAGGATCTCGGTGTCCACGTCCACGTCCGGCACGGGTTGGCCGGCCGCCGACGCGCCGGGGGCCAGCAGTTCCCCGGCCGCCGCGACGACGGCGGGCACCAGCCGGCTGCCGTACCCGTCGGCGCCCCGGGCCAGCCAGCGGACCTCGACGCCAGGTGGCGCGACCAGCGGCAACACGTCGGTGGGGTCGGGCACCTCCAGCACGACAGTGCCCCGGGCGTCGAGGGGGAGCCGCTCGCAGATGCTGCTGATCGCCGGCACGGCGGTCTCGTCCCCGGCCAGCAACAGCGTGCCGCCGGTGGACTGTCGAAACTCGACCCCGCCGTGGTTGCCGTCGAAGCCGGCGTCCGGCCCGACCAGGGCGATCTCGTCGCCGACGCTGGCCCGCCGAGCCCAGCGCGTCGCCGGGCCACTGTCGCCGTGCAGCACCAGGTCGACGTCGACCTCGGCCAGGTGCGGGCGGACCGCCCGCACCGTGTAGGTACGGATCGGGTTGCGCAGGTGCTCCGGCAGGGCCCGCCACGTCGCGTACCAGTCCGCGCCGTCCGGCAGGGTCGCCCGGTCCTGACCGGGCAGCGGCAGCGCCAGCTTGATCCGCTGGTCGTACCCGTTGTCGGCGAAGCGGTCCAGGCCCGCCCCGGTGAAGGTCACCCGGGTGAAGGACGGGCTCAGTCGGCGTACCGCGCGGACGGTGACGGCGAACACACGCCACGGGGCGATGGGCAGGGTCTCGGTCATGGTGCCTCTCTCGGCTCGGGCCGGCTCTACCGGGTGGTGCTCGCCACGGCGCGGGAGCGCCACAGCAGCCAGACGAAGTACGGGGTGCCGATCATGGCGGTGACCAGGCCGGCGGGGATCTGGGCCGGAGCGATGACCGTCCGGCCGAGGGTGTCGGCGATGCCGACCAGCGCCGCGCCGAGAAGGGCGGCCACCGGGAGCACCCGGGAGTGCCGCCCGCCGACGAGCGCCCGCGCGGCGTGCGGGGCGACCAGACCGACGAAACCGATGACCCCGACGGCCGAGACGGCGGTGGAGGTGAGCAGCGCCGCCGCGCCGAGCGCGATCAACCGGGTGCGTTCCAGCCGGACGCCCAGCACCCGGGGGGTGTCGTCGTCCAGCGCCATCAGGTCGAGTTCCCGGCGGGCGGCGACCACGGCCGGGGTGAGCACCAGCAGGGCGATCAGCACCGGCAGCACCTGGGTGGGCATCCGACCGTAGGTGGAGCCGGACAGCCAGGTCAACGCCTTGCCGGTGTTCCACGGGTCGAAGGCGACGACCAGGTAGGTGATGACCGCCATGCCGCCCTGCCAGGCGCCGAAACCGATCAGCACCAGTCGGTCGGAGCTCAGTCCGCCGCGCCAGGCCAGGCCGTAGACCAGGGCGAACGCCAGCATCGCGCCGAGCCCGGCGACGCCGGAGACGGCCCACACCCCGGCCAGCGGCACGAAGGTGAGCAGGGAGACCGCGCCGAGCCCGGCGCCGGCGGTGATGCCGAGGATGCCGGGTTCGGCCAGCGGATTGCGGCAGACCGCCTGCACCGTGGTCCCGGCGATCGCGAGCGCCGCGCCGGCCAGGACCGCCGCGGCGACGCGCGGCCACCGCTGGTCCAGCACAAAGGTGTACGCGGGCCCGGTGGTGCCGTTGACCCAGTTGACCACGTCACCGAGCAGCACCCAGGTGTCACCGGCCAGCATGCCGACCGCCACGGCGCAGACGGTCAGGACTGCGGTGGCGGCGACGACGCCGCGGTGGAAGGCGGCCGAGCGGACGGCCGCGTGCCCGCCGGGCGGACGGCGGGTGGGGCCGGCGTCGCGGTGCCGGCGGGCCAGCCAGATGAGGATCGCCGCGCCGAACAGGGTGGTGACCACGCCGGTGGGGATGTCGACCCCGGCCTGCCCGCCCATCACGGCCCGCAGCAGCACGTCCGAGCCGAGCACGATGATGACTCCGGCGATGCCGGACAACGGCAGCAGGATGCGGTGCCGGTGCACGCCCGGCACCACTGGGGCGAGCAGCCGGACGATCACCGGTGCGCACAGACCGACGAAGCCGACTGGGCCGGTGAGGGTGACGGCCGCGGCGGAGAGCAGCACGGCCAGCACCATGACGGTGAGCCGGGTGCGCCGTACGTCGAGGCCGAGCACTGTGGCGGTGTCGTCGCCGAGGGCGAGGATGTCGAGGCGGTGCCCGAGCAGCACGAGCACGACGGCGGCGCCGACGATCACCGGAGCGAGTTGGGTCAGCGCGGTCAGGTCGCTCTGCACCAACGAGCCGTTCCCCCAGGCGAACAGCCCGATGGTGGCCTGCTCGAACAGGAGCAGCAGCAGTGTGGTCACCGAGCCCAGCGCCAGCGCGGTCGCCGAGCCGGCGAGGATCAGCCGGGTGGTGCCGGCCTGCCCACCGGAGGACATCGCCATCACCAGGCCGGCGGCGGCCAGCCCGCCGCAGAAGGCGAGACCGCCGGCGGGCAGCGCGGGCAGCGAGACGCCGAACGCGGCGACGGCGACGATCGCCAGGTGGGCGCCCGCGTTGACCGCGAGGGTGTCGGGGGAGGCGAGCGGGTTGCGGGCGATCGACTGCAACGCCGCCCCGGCGAACCCGAGCGCCACGCCGATGGCCAGCCCGGCGAGAAGCCGGGGCAGCCGGGACGCGACCAGGACGCGGGCCGCCTCGTCGTCGGCGCCGGTGGCGAGCCGCAGCAGGTCGAGGGCGCCGACGTTCGAGGTGCCCTGGGTGAGGTGCACCGCGCCGACCGCGAGCAGCAGCAGGACCGCGGCGACGAAGACGCCGGCGACGCGGGGCACGGCCAGGCGTCCGCCCGGAGCCGGCCGGGTGGCCGGCTCCGGGCGTGGGGGCGCGTTCAGCACGCTCACACCGTGTACGTCTTGACGAGCTCGTCGATGTACTGCTTGCCGGAGAGCGGACCGCCGAAGGTCCAGATGCCGTTGGGCATCTTGTGCAGGTTGCCCTTCTGCACGAAGGGCAGCGACTTCCAGATGGCGTTGCCGGCGAGACCGTCGGCGAACACGTCGTCGCCGTCGGAGGCGTTGTAGAAGAGGCGCATGTTCGGGTCCTTGAGGACCGTCATGCCCTCGACGTCGGTCTGGCCCAGGCCCCACACCTCATCGGTCTTGCCGGTCCAGGCGTTGGTGAGGCCGAGCTGGATGCCGATCTGGGAGACCAGCGCGCCAGTGCCGAACATCCGGATGCTGACGGTGCTGCCCTCCTTCCAGCCGTCGGCGATGGCGAACTGTCGGCCGGCGGCACCCGCGTCGGCGATCTTCTTCTTGCCGTCGGCGATGGCCGCGTCGAAGTCGGTAAGCAGCTTCTCGGCCTCGGTGGTCTTGCCGACCGCCTTCGCGATCATGTTGAGGTCGGTGCGCATCCGGCCGAGGTTGTCGGTGGCGTCACTGCCCTTGGCCACCACCACGGGCACGAACTTCTCCAGCTGGCTGACAATGTTGGCGCCCCGGTCGTCCTCCATCACGACGAGGTCGGGCTGGAGGGCGACGATCGCGTCGACGCTGGGCTCGCCGCGGGCGCCGACGTCCTTGACGCTCGGGTCGAGCTTCGCGGAGGTGACCCAGGTGCCGTAGCCCTTGGGGTCGGCGACGCCGACGGGCATGACGCCCAGGCTGACCAGCAGCTCGGTCTCGCCCCACTCAAGCCCGACGACCTTTGTCGCCGGCGCCTTGAGGGTGATCTCCTTGCCCCGGCTGTCGGTGACGGTGACCGGGCCGCCGGCCGCCGAGGCGGAGGTGTCGGGGGTCGCGGCGTTCTCGGTGGTGCCGCAGGCGCCGAGCGTCAGCGCGGCCGCGACGGCGATGAGGGCGGTGAAACGGGTACGGGTCATGACGGTCTTTCTCTGCTGTGGATGGGGGTGCTCAGACCAGGGCGCGGATCTGGTGCCGCCCGACGGGGCGGGTGGTGACCAGCCCGCTGATCGGATCGGTGGTCACCTCGATGCGGATCCCGTAGGTCTCGGTGAGGGCGTTCTCGGTGAACACCGCTGCCGGGGTGCCGGTGGCGCGGACCCGGCCCTGCTGCAACAGGACCACCTCGTCCGCCACGGCGGCTGCCTGGTTGAGGTCGTGCAGCACGACGCCGACGGCGACGCCGTGATCGTCCGCGAGGTCACGGACCAGGTCGAGGATCTCCACCTGGTAGCGCAGGTCGAGGAACGTGGTGGGTTCGTCGAGGAGCAGGACCGGGGTGTTCTGGGCGAGGCAGGTGGCCAACCAGACCCGCTGCAACTCGCCTCCGGAGAGTTCGTCGACGGGACGGTCGGCCATCGCGGCGACGCCGGTGACGTCCATGGCACGTGCGATGGCGGCGGGACCGTCCGGATCCTCGGTGCGCCAGCGCCCCCGGTAGGGGTGGCGGCCGTAGCCGACGACATCGCGGACGGTGACGCCGCTGGGCACCGGCCGGCTCTGGGCGAGCAGGGTGACCCGCCGGGCGAACTCCCGGGCCGCGAGGCTGGCGGCCGTGACGCCGTCGGCGAGGTGCACGATTCCGGCCTCGATCGGGTGCAGCCGGGCCAGGGCCCGCAGCAGTGTGGACTTGCCGCTGCCGTTGGGCCCCACCAGTGCGGTGACGGCACCCGCGCGGAGGTTGATCACAGCATCGTGCACCACCGGCACACCGTGATAGCCCAGCCGGAGGTCGACGCCGGACAGGCTGCGCTCCCCGCTGACCGACGCCAACTCGTTCTGCATGAGGTTAGGCTAACCTAACCGAATGACGGCCTGTCAAGCCGGTCGCGGGGCCGTGACCGGCCTGGCGGACCGGTGGTCGTCGGGCTCGTGCGCGCGTGGGGGATGCTGACTCCGTGCACATCGCGACCCTCGGCCCACTCGCCGTCGACGGCCAGCCCGTTCGGGGTGAGCGGCTCGTGGCGGTGCTCCGCGCGCTCGTCGACGCGCGGGGACGGGCGGTTTCCGTGAGCCTGCTCGTGGACGCCGTCTGGGACGGCGCGCCACCCGACGACGCGACCGGCGCCGTCCAGGCGCTCGTGTCCCGGGTGCGCCGTCTCGGGCTACCCGTGGTCGCGGTGCCGGGCGGATACCGGCTGCCCGTCGAGGAGATCACCGTCGACGCGGTCGAGGCGCGCGCGCTCGTCGATCAGGCGGGCGTCGTGCTCAAGTGCGGTGACGCCCGTGCCCTGGCCGATCAGGCGCGGGCCCTGTTCCCCGATGTGCCGGAGTTGGTCAGCGCCGAGGACACCCGCCTGTTCGCGGAGGTCGCCGCGCTGCGCGCGCAGGCGGCACTCGCCGGCGTGGGCCCGTTCGACGAGGTCGATCTGGGCCGACTCGTCGCGCGGACACCGCCGGACGAGCCGTCCGCCGCCCTGCTCGTCCGGGTGCTGGCCGCGCAGGGGCGGGAGGCGGAGGCGCTGGAGGTTGTCGAGCGGCTGCGCGCCGACCTGGCCGACCGGTACGGCACCGACCCGTCGCCCGTGATCACCACCGTCCACCTGGCGTTGCTGCGCGGCGAACTCAGCGCACCGCCCGTCGCGGCGCCGCCCCGGCAACCGGCGCTGATCACGCTGCCCGCCGCGTGGCGCCGTCCCATGGCCGCCCTCGTCGGGCGGGAGCGGGACGTGAAGGCCGTCACCGACGCGCTCGCCGAGACACCTGTCGTGACGATCGTGGCGACCGGCGGGGCGGGCAAGACCCGGCTCGCCGCCGAGGTGGCCAGGCGCACGGCGGCGGGTGGGCGGGCGGTACGCGTGATCGAACTCGCCGGCCTGCGCTCGCCCGACGAGGTGCTGCCCACTGTGCTCGCCGCGCTCGGCGGCGCGGACACCACGGCCACCGGCGGCAACCTGGGTCTGGAACGGCGGGTCCTCAGCCCCGAGGAGCGGCTGCGCGCCGTGGCGCCGGACCTGGACGGGCTGGTGGTGCTGGACAACTGCGAGCACGTGCTCGACGCGGTGGCCGTCGTCGTCGCGGACCTGGTCGCGGCGGCCTCGCCGGAGGTCGCGGTGCTCGCGACGAGCCGCGCCCCACTGGGCCTGGTCGGCGAGCTGGTGCACCGACTGACCGCGTTGCCGGACGCCGACGCGCTCGCGCTGGTCGAGTCCCGGGCACGGGCCGGCGGCGCCGTGCCGACCTGGGACACCGAGCGGGCGCTCGCCCTGTGCCACCGGCTCGACAACCTGCCGTTGGCGCTCGAACTGGCCGCCGCGCGACTGCGGCACATGCCGATCGACGACGTGCTCGCCGGGCTGACCGACCGGTTCGCGCTGCTCGACGACGCCCTGCGCGGCCTGCCCGAGCGACACGCGAGCCTGTGGGCGCTTGTCGACTGGAGCAGGGAACTGCTCGCCGAGGCCGACCGGGACCTGCTCCAGCGGGTCGCTGTCATTCCCGCGCCGTTCACCGCGGACCTCGCCGCCGCCGTCGCGCAGGCCCCGGACGTCCGTCGCGGCCTGGCGACCCTCGTCGAACAGTCCCTGTTGACCCTGGTCGAGGGGGACGGCCCACCGCGCTACCGCATGCTCGAAACGGTCCGTGAGTACGGCGAGGCCCGGCTGGACGCGGCCGGCGGCCGGAATCAGGCCATGGCCGGCCTGGTCCGGTGGGCGCGGGAGCAGGCCGTCGCACTGGCCGGCCGCTTCATCGGCCCCGGCCAGGTCGAGGCGCTGCACCGTTGCGCCGCAGAGCAGGACAACCTGGTCGCGGGCCTGCGGTGGGCGATGGGAGCGGACGACGAGCCCGCCGCCGTCGACGTCGCCACCGCGCTGTTCCACCTCTGGTCGGTGCGGGGCCTGCACCTGGAGGTCCTGGCCTGGGCGCGCGGGCTGCTGCACATCGACGACCCGCAGCGGCGGCTGCGGTCGGCGATCCTGCGCGGAGCGGCCAGCGGCCGGCCACTGCCCAACGCCGACCGCCTGGCCTGGACGTGCGTGGTGATCAGCGTGAACGCCGGCGTCAGTGCCGATCTGCGGCCCGCCGTGCTCGCCCGGCGGGCGCTGCGGACGCTCCAGGCCGAACGTCCCGCCGAGGTGTCGCCCCGGCTGGCCGCTCTCGCGTCGGCGCTGCCCGGCTTCGACGCGTCCGATCTGGAGCAGAGCTTGAAGAGCGCGACCGAGATGGTCGCGCACCCGGACCCGTACGTGCAGGGGTTGGGGCTGTTCGCGCGCGCGGCCGTACGGGAGAACGGCGGCCTGCCGGAAGCGTCGATCAGCGACGCCGAGCAGGCGTACCACCGCTTCGAGGCCGCCGGCGACCACTGGGGCATGGCGATGGCGGCGGGCGCGGTCGGGCAGTTCCTGGTCCCGGGCGGGGATGCCCGGTCGGCCGAGTGGCTGACCCGCAGCGTCCGGCACATGGAGTTGGTCGGCGCCATGCAGGACGCGCGGTCGATCCGGGTACGGCTGGACGTGCAGCTCGCCCTGACCGGCGACGCGGAGGCGGAGCAGCGACTGGGCGAGACGGCGGCGCTGGGTCAGGCCGAGCAGATCGACGCCGCGCAGGCCCTGCTCGGCCTGGCGCACCTCGCCTGCCAGCGTGAGCGGTACGACGAGGCGCTCGCCCACGCCGACGAGGTGACGCGTGTCCTCGCCGGCTGGGTCGGGCCGCAGCCACAGCCACGCGTGATGCTCCGGGCCACGGCGGCGATCATCTACCTGCGGGTGGCCCAGGTTGGGCGGGTGTCGGGCACCGACGCCACCGTCCAGGCGGCCGCGATGCTGTCGCTCGCCCGTGACGATGCGCTGACCTCGCGGGATTTGCCGGTGATCGGGGCGTGGGCGTCGGGCGGCGCGGAGTTCGCTGCGTACCGGGGCGACGCCGACACCGCCCGCGAACTGGCCGTACTCGCCAAGCGGATCGGCACCCAGATCGAGATGTTCTTCCCCTTTGAAGACGGCGAACGGCTCAACGCCATCCTCGGGAACGAGGAGCAGCGTGAGCCGTTGCTGGCCGCGTGGCGCGAGCGGCCACCCGCCGCGGCAGTCAGCCGGATTCGCGAGCTGATGGACGACCTGCTCGCCTGACTCAGATCTTCTTGCGGTACGCCCGCAGCGCCAGCGGCATGAACACCGCAACGAAGCCGGTGCACCAGGCGAGCGTCCACCACACGTGGTTGCCCAGTGGGGTGCCGAGGAACAGCCCGCGTACCGACGCCACCAGGTGCGTCATCGGGTTGACGTCCACGAACGCCTGCATCCAGCCCGGCAGGGTGTCCGCGCCGACGAACACGTTGGACGCGAAGCTCAGCGGCATGATCAACGCGAACATCACACCCTGTACGGCGCCCGCGGTCCGCACCTTCATCGACACCAGCACGGGCAGCCAGCTCAGGCAGAGCGCGAACAGCACCGCGAGCAGACATCCGGCGATCGCCCGGAACGGGTCGGTGTCGATCCGGAAACCCATCACGTAGCCGATCGCGAGTGTCGACACGGTGACGATGACGTACCGGACGACGTCGCCGAGGACCGCGCCGACCAGTGGTGCGGAGCGGGGGATCGGCAACGACCGGAACCGGTCGAAGATGCCCTTGGCGATGTCGGTGTTGAGGTTGACGCCGATCGCGATGGCGCCGGTCGCGATCGTCTGCGCCAGGATGCCGGGCAGCAGGAACTGAAGGTAGTCGTGGGTCGAGCCGGCGACGGCGCCACCGAAGACGTACACGAAGATGATGAGGAACAGCACCGGTTGCAGTGTGACGTCGATGAGCGCCTCGGGCGTACGCCAGGTCTTGATGAGGCTGCGCTTGGCGAGCGCCAACGAGTGCCGGACCAGCCGGAACGGCCGCGGGTTCGGCGCGGTTGTCGAGAGTGCGCGGCTTCTCGGCGGCGCTGTGTCGGTCAGAGTGCTCATGCCGCGACCTCCGTGGGGCGGGTGGTGTCGTCAACTGACGCCGTACGCCCGGTGAGGGTGAAGAACACCTCGTCGAGGCTCGGCAGGTGCAGGGAGAGTTCGGTGACCGCGATGCCGGCCGTGGCGAACCGCGCGACGCTCTCGGTCAGGGCCGCGTCGTCGGTGACCGGCACCGCGAGCACGCCCTTGCGGATCTCGTCGGCCTGCGCGCCGGAGCCGACCTGGGTCAGGATCTCCGCGGTGCGGGGCAGTTGCGCCGGATCGGACGGCCGGACCTCCAGGGTCTGCCCGCCGACCACCCGCTTGAGCCCTTCGGGGGTGTCGTGCGCGATGACCCGGCCGTGGTCGATCACCGTGATCGCGTCGGCGAGCGCGTCGGCCTCCTCCAGGTACTGGGTGGTGAGCAGCACCGTCGAGCCGTTGTTGACAAGCGTTCGGACCACGTCCCACATGTCCTCGCGCTTGGCCGGGTCGAGCCCGGTCGTCGGCTCGTCCAGGAAAATCACGTCGGGGGAGCCGACCAGGCTGGCGGCCAGGTCCAGCCGTCGCCGCATGCCCCCGGAGTAGGTCTTGGCCTGACGGTTCGCGGCATCGGTCAGGTCGAACCAGTCGAGCAACTCGGCGGCCCGTCGCCGGGCGCCGGTGCGCCCCAGCTCCAGCAGGGTGCCGAACAGCTCCAGGTTCTGCCGCCCGGTCAGGTCCTCGTCGACCGAGGCGTACTGGCCGGTGAGCCCGATGCTCTGCCGAACGCGCTCGGCGTCCCGTACCACGTCGAAACCGGCGATTCGGGCGGTACCGCCGTCCGGGGTGAGCAGGGTGGAGAGGATGCGCACGGCGGTGGTCTTGCCGGCGCCGTTGGGGCCGAGCACCCCGAGCACCGTCCCGCGGGGTACGGCGAGGTCCACGCCCTGTAGCGCCCTCGTCTTCCCAAACGTCTTCACGAGGCCCTCGGCCTCGATCACCAGGTCAGCTGTCATGCGCCCAGTCTGCGCGGGCCCGCTGACACCGCCCCGACACGCCACCGACACCGGCTGACACGGGCTGACACCGGGCCGAGAGGGAGGGCGGCCAGGGTGTGCACATCCACACCGCCTGTCGGCGTCACGATATGCTGGCCACGGCAGAGCGCCTGCCAGCGCCCGATGTGGTGGCCCACGCCTGACCGCATGCTTGGGGCCAAGAGTCTCCGACTCCGCGCCGATGTGTCGACTCCCGGCGTGCCGGTCACGCCGCCCGTTCGGTGGAGTGCGTGGGGCTGCACCGGAGGCGTCATGTCTGATCCCAACCCCCGACGGACCCCGGCCCCGGGACGCGCCCGCAAGCGCGCCATCCGGGAGCACGCAGCCCGGGCCGGCGTTGCCTATTCGGAGGCGGCCCGGCAGCTCGAGTCGGTCGGTCTCCGGCCCGGCGAAACCCTTTCCAGGTACGGGCGGACGATCTATCCGATCGGGTTTGACCCGCATCGCCAGATGCTCGTCGAACGCCGTGAGCGGCGGTCGTTCGAGGAGCGGGTGTCGGGCACCAGGCGGGCCGCGACCCTGCCCCATGGCCGCGCGCAGCAGCTCGTCGAGCGGTTTCGCCCAGCCGTGGGCGTACCGGCAGCGGGGTGGGCTCGCTCTATCACGGCGAGGGCCGCGAGGAACTGCTCGCGATGCTGTACATCGTGATCGTGGCCGAGTCGCCAGGGTTGCTGCCCGAGGTGGGGGACCTCGCCTGGATCGCGGAACTCGGCGAGGACACCGCGCTCGACACGGCCTGCGCCGAAGTCGACCGTGAGGCCCGCCGCCTGCTCGACCAGGAGCCACTGGCCCTCTGGTCGAGCATCCAGAAGGCACTGACCGTGGCCGGACGCAGCGTGGACGGGCAGGTCCGCCAGGAGGCGATCCGGCAGACCGCGGTGTTGAGCACGATGATGACGCCGCGTCTGGGATACGCGGGCGAGCCGTACGTGCCGGGGTTGCCCGTCGCCGGGGTCCGGCAGATCCTCGACGCGCTGCTCATCGTCGCCGACGACGGACACGCGCCGGGCACCCGGGTACGCCTGCTCACGCAGCCGCACCACGCGCGGTTGGCCACGATCATCGGCGCCCGGTGGGGTTCGTCCGGTCCGCCGGTGGGCTATCTCGTGTGGCTCGACGGGGCGGCGGCGCCGTTGTCGGCCCGCCCCGACGACCTGGTCGTCCTGGCCGACCAGGAGACCACTCCGCGCTGAGCCGGGGCTTGGCACTGTGGTGCCCGCACCGCTGACGCAGGCGCCCGGGTGATCGACGCCAAAGGTGATTACTTCGACGGAGCCTGAGCCCGGAACGAACCTGCGCACAGCCGCTGTCATCAGCGCACGACCAACACCCTCCCGTAGTTGTCCATCAACCCCGCACCATCTCGTCGATCATGGAGTTGTGGTGGGCAACAAAAGCCCTGAATGGCACCAATTCAGGCACCACAACTCCATGATCCGCGAGGCCAGCCCGCCCTCGCGCCGCGATCTTGCACTTTCTGTCCCGGCATAGGGGTCATTCCGCGCGTATCGGCAACCGAAAGTGCAAGATCGGCGGGCGCGGGGCGGGCGCGGGCGCGGGCGCGGGGCGTGGGGCGTGGGGCGCGGGGCGGCCGGGCTCCCCCGCGAGGGAGCCCGGCCGGTGCGGTCGACGCCGTCGTAGAGCTGTCCGGAGCGCAGCGGGGGGGAGGTGCTGCGGCGGGAGAGGTACGGACGGTGTGACCGCGCTCCGCGCGGTGGTCCACCTGCTCAGCTCGGTAGGCGGCCCCGCGTGGAGACGAAGTGGTACGACATGACGGCGAATCCGGGGTCCCGGAGCAGCCGTCGGAAGGCGTTCAGTTGATTGGGCGACAGCCCTGCCGCCAGCAGGTCCGGTTCCAACTGGCGGGAGTTGGTCTCGTAGAGCGAGGTTCCGGTCGACCCGCCGGCCCAGCTCTGCGAGTGGGTGATGGTGTCCAGATCGGTCAGACCGGCGAGGGCCATCTCGGTGTGCACGTCCTGCGCCCATCCCAGGTCGGCGCCGTGGTCCTCCAGGACACCCATCATGGCGTCCATGACCTGCGCGAAGAGCTTCGCGGCGTCGTCGCTGGGCGCGGTCAGCACCCGCTGCGGCACTGTGCAGTCGAACTCCTCGACCACCAGCCACCCGCCGGGCGCCAGCGCGCCGGTGAGGGTGCGCAGAACCCGTCGTCGATCGGGGAGGTGCAGCAGCACCAGCCGGGCGTGGATCAGGTCGAACGCGTCCCCGGGGGGCGGTTCGGTGCGCACGTCGTGTTGGCGTACGTGCAGGTTGCCCTCGGCCACGAGGTGGGTGGGGTCGATGTCGGTGGCCAGCACGTGGCCGCCGTCGCCGACCGCGCGGGCCATCCGACGGGCCATCGAGCCGCCACCGGCCCCGACCTCCCAGCAGGTCACGCCCGGCTCCAGCACCGGGCGGGCCAGCCTCCGCGTCGTGATCGGATCCAGGAAGGACTCCAGCGCGTGCATCTGGGGAATGGCGTCCGGTGCGCCGTTGTCGAACGTGTACGTGTCATCGCTCGTAGCGGTTGTCATCGGTGTCTACCTCTCCGTGAAGGGTCGGGTGACTAGGGGGTGTCGGCCCAGAGCCGAGGGGTCGATCGGTTGGCCGGGGGCGGCGCAACGGCGGCGACGCTCAACATCGCCGCCAGTGGGGCCGGATCGCGGCGGGCCTCCGCGGTCGGCCGGTCGTAGACCACCCGGCCGTACTCCAGCACCGCCACCCGGTCCGCGATCTCGATGGCGTGCTGGAGTTGCTGCTCCACGAGCAGCACGGTCAAACCGTCGGCGGCGAGACCGTTGACGAGTTCGCGGACCCGCGCCGCCAGATCGGGCGAGAGGCCCTCACATGGTTCGTCGAGCAGCAGCACCCGAGGTTGGCCGAGCAGCGCACGGGCTATCGCCAGCATCTGCTGCTCGCCGCCGGAGAGTTCGCAGCCGCGGTGTCGCAGCCGCACCGCCAACCTCGGCAGCAGTTCCAGGGTCCGGGCGACCGTCCAGCCCTCGCCGCCGGAGGTGGGGGCCCGCCACGGCGCGGCCGCCAGGTGCAGGTGCTCGGCCACTGTCAACCGGGAGAAGACCCGCCGACCCTGCGGGACCAGACCGACACCGGACTGGGCGATGCGATGTGGTTGTCGGCCGGCGACGTGCACGCCACCGATCTCGATGCGACCGCTGGCCGCGCGAACCAGCCCGGCGATGGTGTGCACGAGGGTGCTCTTGCCCGCCCCGTTGCGGCCCACCACGGCCTGGATGCTGCCCGGGCGCACCCGCAGGCTGACCTCGTGCAGGACGATTCCCCCGCCGTAGCCGGCGCAGAGGCGATCCACAGTGAGCATCAGGCCACCCCGTCGGCGTAGGCCTGCCGCACCAGCGGCGAGGTACGGATCTCGTCCGGTGTGCCGGCGGCCAACGTCTGACCGTCGCGCAGCACCGTGACCGTGTCGGAGAGGGCGTACACCAGGTCCAGTCGGTGCTCGACCAGCAGTACGGCGACCGCCCGGGGCAGCGCCTGGAGCAACTCGACGAGCCGGCCGACCTCGATGGCGGACAGCCCGGCCGCCGGTTCGTCGAGGAGCAGCAGGCGGGGGCGACCGGCCAGGGCCATCGCGATCTCCAACTGGCGTCGTTGTCCGTGCGCGAGGTGCCCGGCGGGCACCGCCGCGACGGCGGTGAGCCCCATCTGGTCCAGCAGCGGGCCGGCCAGGCGCTGCGCGGCGCGTCGGCGTCCGCCCGGCCACCACCTCCGGCGTGGGATGACCCGTGGCAGGGCGGCCACCACGACGTTCTCCGTCGCGGTGAGCGTGGAAAAGACCGCGGGTCGTTGGTGGATGCGGTTGATGCCCCGCCGCGCCCGGGCCGCCGGGCTGAGCCGACCGACGTCTCGTCCGTCGAACCGCACCGTGCCGCGCTGCGGCCTGGTGGACCCGCCGATCACGTTGAGCAGGGTCGTCTTGCCGGCCCCGTTCGGGCCGATCAGCGCGTGCCGCTGGCCGTCGTGGATGCGCAGGTCCACGCCGTCGAGTGCGGCGAGCGAGCCGTACCGCACGCTGACATCCTGGGCTTCCAGCAGGCCGGTCATCGGTGCAGCTCCGCAACGGTGGCCTGATCAGGGGCGGCTGGCTGGTGCGCCGGGATGCCCGGCGGGCGCAGCCGAACCCGGGCCCGGTTCACGCCGGTCGGCAGCAGGTAGACCGTCGCCACGAACAGCGCGCCCAGCACCAGTGGCGCGTGGCCGGGCAGCACCCCGAACAG
This sequence comes from Micromonospora sp. NPDC005324, assembly GCF_040607155.1. Classification (NCBI taxonomy): domain Bacteria; kingdom Bacillati; phylum Actinomycetota; class Actinomycetes; order Micromonosporales; family Micromonosporaceae; genus Micromonospora; species Micromonospora sp. NPDC005324. The sequence goes on from NZ_JBEXGE010000030.1 coordinate 71,276, forward strand.
CCAGTCCCGGACGGCGATGACCAACGCCGCGCCCACTAGGGCTCCGCCCACCGAGGCGGTGCCACCGATGACGACTCCGAGCAGCAGCAGCGCGGACGTGTCGAAGCCGAAGTCGGCGGGGGAGATGTACTGCTGGGCGACGACCAGGAGCGAGCCGGCGGCACCGGCGATCGCCCCGGCGGCGATGTGCGCGCCGGACAGGTGCAACGCCACCCGGTGACCGCTGGCCCGCAGCCGCGTCTCGTCGTCGCGGCCGGCACGCAGCACCAGCCCGGCCCGGGTACGCAGCAGCACCAGCACCGCGCCGACAAGCGTGGCCACGACGGCCAGGGCGTAGAGGTAACGGGCCTGATCGTTGGCCAGGGTCGGGAGCCCCCAGAACGGGCGGACTGCGGGGATGCCGCCCAACCCGTCCGTGCCACCGGTCACCGACCGCCACCGCCCCAGGACGATGACGACGAGTTCCCCGATCGCCAGGGTGATCATCAGGACGATCACCCCTCGGGCGTGCACGACGAGCGGCACGGTGAGCGCTGCCAGCAGCGCCCCGGCGGCCGCCGCGACGACGAGCTGCACGACGCCGACGTCGGAGACTCGGCTGCCGACCACGGCGCACGCGTAGGCGCCCGCCGCGTACGGTGCGGTCTGGCCGAGGGTGGGCATGCCGGCGACGCCGGTGAGCAGCGCCACGCTCACTCCGACCAGGGCCAGCGCCAGCGTCCGGGCCAGGATCGACGTGGTGTAGTCGTCGACCACCCAGGGCGCCACGACCAGGCCGACCAGGACGAGCGCCGCGATGCCGCCCCGAAACCGCCGGATCACCTCACCCCTCATGCCGCCCTCCACCTGCCGGCCAGGCCACGCGCCCGCACGGCCAGCACGGCCGCCATGGCGGCGAACAGCAGAAACGGCGCGGCGGACGGCAGCAGCGCCACGCCCAGCGTCTGGATCTCACCGATCGCGAGGGCGGCCAGCAGGGTGCCCGCCATCGACCCGAGACCACCGAGGACGACCACCACCAGGGAGAGCAGCAGCACCGTGTCGGCGGTGCCCGTGCCGGGGCCGATGATGGGCGCGCCCAGGACCCCGGCCGCGCCGGCCAGCGCACCGGCTGCGGCGAGCACACCGGCCCGGATCCGCGCTGGACTCACGCCCAGACAGGCGACCATCTCCGGGTCGTCGACGGCCGCCCGGACCAGCATCCCGGCCCTGGTGCGTCGCACCACCAGGTAGAGGGCGGCGGCGAGCACCGCGGCGACGACGATGAACACCAACCGGTACGCGGCGTAGCGGTGGCCGGCGACCATCACCGACCCCTCCAGGGCGGAGGGCACCTGCACCTGCGGGTTGTCGGGCCCGAAGCCGGCGACGAGCAGGCTGCCGCCGGCCAGCGCCACCCCGAACGTCAGCAGCGCCTGACTCAGGTGGTTGCCGGTGGCGACCGGTGTGAGCAGGCCGGCCAGGAGCACCCCCGCCGCTGCGGCGGCCAGCACACCGACGGCGAGGGCCAGCGCCAGGCTCGCCCAGCCGCCGTCGAGCAGCGCCGCGGCGGTGTACCCGCCGATCGCGTACAGCAGGCCGTGCGCCAGGTTGAGGATGTTGGCGACGCCGAAACAGAAGACCAGGCCCGACGCGGCGACGAACACGAGCAGCCCGTAGGCGACTCCGTCCAACGCCGGGATCAGGTACGGGTCGATCCGGTTCGTGCCTGCCGCCACCGCTATCACCGGCCGACGGTCGCGAGGTCGCCCACGACGGTGTTGGACAGCGCCCGGCCGTCCTGGCGGACCTGCCGCAGGTACCACTTCTGCACGGGGGAGTGCGTGGTGGTGGAGAACTGCCAGGTGCCGCGCGGGCTGGCGATCTGGCCGAGTTGGCCGATAGCCGTGTTGATGGCCTCGGGGGTCGGGTCGCTTCCGGCGGCGCCGATCGCCCGGTCCAGCACCGCAGCCGCGTCGTACGAGGCCAGTGCGTAGGTCGTCGGCGAACCGTCGTGCTTCGCCTTCCACGCGGCCACGAAGGCGCGGTTCTCCGCGTTGTCGAGGTCGGGCGAGTAGTTGAGCACCGAGTAGATGTCGCGGGCGGCCTCGCCCTGCGCGTTGAGCACGCCGCCCTCGGTGAGGAACCCGGCCGCGTACAACGGGATGTCCTTGATCTCCGACTGCGCGTACTGCTTCACGAAGTCGACGGCGGCGCTGCCGGCGTAGAAGGTGTAGACGGCCGCGGCGCCCGAGGCCTTGATGCGGGCGAAGTACGGGAGGAAGTTGGTGGTGGCCGGGAACGGTGTGAAGGTCGTCTTGCCGTCGGCGTTCGCGAGCTTTCCGCCGATCTTGCCGAACGCGTCGGTGAAGCCGCGCAGCTCGTCCCAACCGCCCTGGTAGTCCGGGCCGATCGCGTACACGGAGCCCTTCACGTTGTCGCGGACGTGCTGGGCGATCGCCGCCCCGGGCTCGTCGGAGAGGTACGAGGTGTGCCAGACCCGGGAGACGTCCTTGAGCTCCGGCCGGCCGTTGGAGCCGACCAGTGGCACCTTGGTCTCGTTGAGCACAGGGGTGACTCCGGCGACCGAGCCGCCACCGACGATGCCGGTGAGCGCGGACACCCGGTCCTGCTTGAGCAGCTTGGTCGCCGCCGGGACAGCGGTCTGGGCGCCGTTGCCCTCGTCCGCGACGATGAGGTCGACCTGCCGGCCGCCCAACTTGCCGTCGTGGGTGTCCAGGTAGAGCTGGAAGCCGTCGCGGATCTCCGTACCGACCGCCTGGTACGTCCCGGACAGCGACGCGAGCAGGCCGATCTTTATCGAGCCGCCGGCGCTCGTGCCCGGAGCGTCGTCGCCGCAGGCCGTGCTGGTTGTCAGCACGGCGGCGAGCAGCGCGGCGGTGAGGGCACGGCTGCGCCAAGGCGTGGTGAGAGGCATGTCTAACTCCAGAGGAAGGGGAAGGGGTCTCCGGCGTGGGGGCGCCGGGGTGGTCAGCGGCTGCGGGCGAGCGCCGCTCGGGCAGCGGGGGTCAGGGCGTCCCCGATGCGGTTGGCCAGCTCGGTCATCTCGTAGGACACCTTGCCCACGTCGCACTCGGGCGCGGCGAGCACCAGCAGCGAGGCGCCGTCGTTGAAGGCCATGGAGAACATGAACCCGCCCTCGAGCTGGGTGACGTTGGAGATCACCGCGCCGGCGTCGAAGAAGGCCGCCGCCCCCCGCAGCAGGCTGACCAGCCCGCTACCCGTGGCGGCCAACTGGTCGGCCCGGTCCGGTGGCAGGTCGCGGGTGGCGGCCACCATCAGGCCGTCGCTGGAAATGGCGATCGCGTGGCTGACCTCGGTCGCGCGCGCCGCGAAGTTGTCCAGCAGCCAGCCGAGATCCTGTTGGTCGGTCACATGCTCTCCTGTCGCGTCATTTGTTGCCGAGGTTGATCGGGGTCCGTCGGCGGTTCGCCACGCCCCGCGCGTAGGCGGCCATCGCCGTGGCCACCTGCGCCGGGTCGCGGTACTCGGACCGTTGCTGCTGCTGGGGCACCGTCACACCGCCGGGCACGAGGTGCCGTTGCGGCTGTCGTTTGGGCAGGCCGGAGTTGGTGGTCGTGGCGACCTCGGGGGTGTGCGCCTGGGCGGCCGTGCGCCAGGCGTCGTCGGCGGGGCTGGACCACCGCTGGCCGTTCTGGCCGTTCTGGCCGTCGACGACGTCGTTCTGGAACCAGTGGTTGACCTGTTCGAAGATGAGGAGCTCCTCGGTGGGCGCGTCACCCCGGTCCGGGGGTGGGGGAGCCGCCGGTCGGAAGACCGGCGCGGCCGGCAGGGTCCGTTCGGCCGGCGGGCGTCCGGCGGTGGGTTCGGGGCGCGGCTGGTATGGCGGCGGAGGGCTGGGCGTCCGCGCAGCACGCCGCGACAGGCGGCCGGGTGCGAGCAGGTACTCCTCCGGTGGCAGCGACCGGATGATCGCCGCGGGCAGTGTCGCCTCGGCGAGGATGCCCCGCCGGGGGCCGCGTCGCAGTTGGACGGTGGCGCCCAGCCGGCCCGCTAGCTGGCCCACGACGACCAGCCCCATCGCCCGCACGGCGGCCACGTCGATGGCCGGTGGGCGGGCCAGCAGCTCGTTGAGTTGCTGCATCCGCTGCGTGGACAGCCCCACACCCTCGTCGCTGATCTGGACGATGACGCGGTCTCCCAGGCTCCGGCCGCTCACCCAGGTCTCGCTGCCCGGCGGTGAGTACGTCGTGGCGTTGTCCATGAGTTCGGCGAGCAGGTGCACGACCTCGTCGACGGTCTTGGCGGCCACCGCGACGTCTCCGTCGATCATGCCGAGCCGGACCCGTGCGTAGTGCTCGATCTGGGACAGCGCCGCCTGGAGCACCTGTTGCAGCGGCACGTCGCGCTGGCGTACGCGACCCACGCCGACGCCGCCGAGCACCAGCAGGCTCGCATTGATCCGGCCCATCCGGGTCGCCAGGTTGTCCAGTGTGTACAGCTGGTCGAGCCGGTCGGGGTCGGTCTCGTCCCGCTCGACCAGGTCGACCTGGGCCAGGACGGCGTCGACCAGTCGCTGCTCGCGGCGGCTCAGGTGGATGAAGATGTCCGCGGTGTTGGCACGCATGACGGCCTGTTCGGCGGCGGTCCGCACGGCGGCCTGGTGCACGGCGCTGAACGCCTGACCCAGTTCGCCGATCTCGTCGTCGCTGGACGGTTCGAGGGCGGCACTGGACTGCTGATGGGCGAGCTTCTGTGGGTCGACGGCGGCGCTGCCGGGCTGTTGGAGCTGGGCCACGACGGCGGGGAGCTGTTCGAAGGCCACCGCGTTGGCCGCGTCCCGTAGCCGGCGCAGCCGTCGGGTGATCTGCCGTGCGACGGCCCAGGTCACCAACGCGGTCAGGACCAGGGCCAGGAGGACGCTTGCCGCCTCGGCCACGGCCCGGCGGCGCTGGTCGGCGTGCGCGGCCCGTACGTCGTCGCGGACCGCGCCGTCGACCCGGGCGCGCAGGTCGGCCAGCCGGGCGGCGCGTGTCTGGGTGGTGGACACCCACGCGTCGGTCTCCAGCTTCAGCTGCGACCCCGGCTGAGCCCGGGACACCTCGTCCTGCATCCGTTGCAGGGTGAGCGCCTCCTTGCCGGTGCCGGCCTGCTCCCACCAGATGCTCCACTCGGGTGGGGCCAGGGCCAGGAACGACAGGCTCGACTCGGTGTAGCTGGTGCGGGCCGCGGTGATGTCCTGTTGCATGGCCGGGGTCAGCTCGCCGCCCGCGACGGCGCGCAGAACGGCCACCTGCTGCTGACCGATGGCCTCGGCCGTCTTCGACAGCGCGGCCGAGGCCCGGATCCCGTCGGCGAGTGGGGCGTCCACCACGCCGTGTGAGACGTTCTCCCGGAAGTTGATGAGGTCGGCGATCGCGATGCGGTAGCTGAAGGTCATCGCCGACACCGACGCGTGCGTGGCGGTGCGCACCTGGGTGCGCAGCGGGGCGAGGCCGTCCAGAGCCGCGTCGATGCGCCGCAGGAGAGCGGAGCTGGTGCCGTTGTCGGTGGACAGTCGGTCACGCTGCCCGCGGTAGCGGGCGACGGCGTCGTCGGTGGCGGCCATCTCCGCGCCGAAGGCGTCCTGCTGCTCCGGCCGGGCATAGGTGAGCAGGTCGGCCGCGGCGATGCGTTCGCGTTGCAGCCGGTAGGCGAGGTCGCCGGCCTCGGCACCGACCTGGGCCAGGATCTGGAGGTCGCTGGCGCGGGCCGTCTGGCGTGCGCTCTCGGTCAGCGCGAGACCGGCGAAGCCGATCACGGCGACGAGCGGGGCCGCGACGATGAGGCGCATCCGGCCGGCTATCTTCCAACCGCGTCGGCGGGTCGGGTAGGGTCTGGCCGCGTGGGACCGGGTGCTCGACGCCAAGATTGACTCCCACGACTCGTCGATGACGGTCTATCCGCACGTTGCCGAATGCAAGTCCCATTCGGCCGGAAGCCGCGCTCGTAGGCCAGACCTGGCCGTGGTACAAACTGCCCGTACCAGCATCTGTACCCAACGTCAGCGGCCGGTGACGCCACGAGGTCGGGTCGGATCCGTCGGGTCAGCGCTGGTTGTCGAGGGATTCGGCCGACGGGTGCCGCCGCTCCGAGTCGTCCGCTTCGGGTTGACCGTTGAGCACCTGGCCGATCAGCTCCCGCAGCTCGTCGATCGCGTCCACCACGGCGCCCGGGTCGCGCGCGTCCCGCCGTCCACGCTGGCGCGGCACCTGCCGATCCAGCCGAGCCGGTTCCGGCGCGCGGGGGCCTCGGCGACCATCGGCCGCCAACTGCTCGGTCGCGACCTGCGGCCACAGCGCGGCCAGCCGGCCGTCGGTGCCGAGCACGTCGTCGCAGCGCAGTGCGAACTCGTGACTGCCAAACCGGCGACCTGACTCGACCGCCGCGACCGTCTCCCGGCTGAACCGCACCAGATCCGCCAGGGCTCGCTGGGTCAGGCCCCGTTGGACGCGGCAGTCACGCAACTCCCGTCGGAACCGCTGACTGGCCGCAGAGTGAGCCGAGCTCGACGGGGACGTGTGCTCCATGCGCTCACCTTCGTGGAACGGACATTCAGCGCCGGACGCCAGATCGAGATTGGCCGATGAGCTGAACATTCACAGAGGGCAATTCTTAACCCAGGACGCGATGGGTGTGAAGACGTTCACCGGTATGGATCGTCGGGAAAAGCGGGAAAGGTGCTCGCCGGACCCGGCCCGGCATCGCGACGTGCCGGGTGGAACGGGTCGACGCCGGCCCACCCCACCCTCGACCCGTCCGCAGGTCAGCACCGCTGGTGCCGGTGCCCGCTCAGGCGGCGTGCACTTCGGCCGTCGCGCCATCCCGTGCTGCCGGCACGTCAGCGGGCGCCGGACCGTCGATTATCGCGAGCAGCGTGCGGTGCGCCCGAAACGCGACATTGGGTTTGTACGAGCGATGCTGCTCCGGTGACAGCCTCAGCCCGGGAATGGCTTCGGCGAGCCGACTGAGGGCGATTCCGGCCTCTAGTCGCGCCAATCCCGCACCGATGCAGAAATGTGGACCGTGGCCGAACGACAGGTGATTTCCCACATCGGCCCGGTGTGGGTCGAACCGGTCCGGGTCATGGAACGCTGCCGGGTCCCGGTTCGCCGCTCCGATCAACAGCAGGCAACGCGCCCCGGCGGGGATCGTCACCGGCCCCACTGTGACATCCCGGGTGGTCACCCGCAGCCAGCCGTCGATGGCGGGCGCGAACCGGAGCGTCTCGCCGACGAAAGCGGGAACGAGCCCCGGGTCCGCGGTGATCGCCGACCAACGTTGAGGAGCGGACAGGGCCTGGTCGAGGGCGTGCGCGAGCAACCCGGCCGTGGTCTCGTGACCCGCGACCAGGAGATTGAAGGCAAGGCTCGCCACCTCGGGCACCGTCAGCACGCTGTCGTCGTCGTCCCGGTAGTCCAGGGCGCGGCTGATGAAGTCCTCGCCCCGGTGTCCACTGTCCACCCGCTGGCGGACCAGGTCCTCGCAGTAGTGCCAGAACTCCAGCAGGCCCTGTGCCAGGCGTACCTGCTCGGCCGGGTCCGGCTGCCCCCAGATGAGGGCGATCTGGCCGTCCGCCCAACGTCGGATCCGCCCGATGTCGGCGTCGGGCACCCCGAGGATGTCCAGGACCACCAGCAGGGGAAGCTCGGTCGCGAACTCCGGGATCAGGTCGACCTGATCGCCCTGGCGGGCGGCGAGACGGGACACCAGATGGTCGACCCGACGTCGGATGATCGCCCCGTACTCGGCCTCGACCCGCTCGGCGGTGTTCGCGAAGGTCGCCCGTAGGGCCCGCCGGGTGCGTGGGTGCACCGGTGGGTCCGCGGCGGCCGTCGTGGGTGGCGCGTCGATCTGCATGATGACGTTCAGTGCCGGCGGACACACCTCGTAGACCGGGGCGAGGGTGAGGGCGTTGGCGAATGTCGTGGCGTCGGCGAGGGCCCGCCGGACGTCCGCGTGCCGGCTGATCAACCACAGGCCCAGATCCTCGGCGTAGTGCACCCCGTCGGGATCGTCGAGAATGCGTCGCCACATGCTTGCCGGATCGGTGAGATAGACCCCGGCGAACGGATTCAACCGCATGGAAAGCCTCCTGATACACGCGGCGAGGAACCGGCAGCGCCCCCATTTGGCGATCCACTTCAGCCGGGCCGATAATGGCGTGCATCTGCCTCTGGCTCTTTACGGTGCGCTGGCCGGCCGTACAAGTCAAGATTGGTTGTTGTCTATTTATTGGTTGGCATAATTGCGCGCTGCAACAGCCGGGTGAACCTGGCGGAATGCAAGTTGCGGCGCGGTCCTTGCCGTGAAGTCGACCCAGCCGCACGGTGAAGTCAACTCGCCGCCTTCGCTCATGACCGGGGAAACGACGCCCGAGACGACGAGTGACGCCGGAGTCCGGTCACGACCCGGCAGAAGGGGCTGGCCCCGCCGCACCGTCCACGCGTCGCGGGGGTTCCGGCCCATGCCGGAACCCCCGCGCGTCAACGTGTCGTGACGGCCCGGTCAGGGCGCGGCGGTCAGGGTGCCCACGGTGCGGCGATGTTCCAGGTGCTGTCGGCGGTCCACGACGTCGGCGTGTTGTACGCGTCGCCGCCGGTGCCGTTGCTGAGCCAGACCTCCGAGTTGTAGTGCCGCAGGTACTTACCTCGGAAGTTGTACGACTCCAGCGACACTCCGGTGCCGGTCAACCCGGTACGGGCGCACCAGGTGGCGTCGGCACGCAGCAGCGCGGAGCCGTCGTCCGGTGAGTTGCGGACCCGGGAGTTCTGGTGGCGCAGGTACTGCCCGGGGAAGTTGACCGACTCGAACGAGTAGCAGCCGGCGCCGGCCAGACCGGAACGGATGGTGTACGTGGCGTCGGCCTTGAGCAGGCTGGAACTCGCGGCGTCGACCACCTCCGTGTAGGCCAGGCTGTCCTGGTGGCGTAGGTAGCGGTTGGTGAAGCCGGGCGTGGTCACCTGCAACGACCGGCGGGTGTTGACCGGCAGGGCGACGGGTGCCGAACTGCCGATGGTCTTCGAGGCGTTGATCAGGGCGGTGTTGGCGGCGCGCACCCGCGCCTGGTCCATCTTGATCACCTGCCGGTCGTAGGTGAGGAAACCGTTCAGCTCACCCTCCAGGTCGGTGATCTCGGTGTAGATCGAGGCACTGAGCCCCTTGCCGACCATCAGGTTCTGGGTGCCCTGCACCAGCCCCACGTACCGGTCGGTGAGCGCGCTCGAACTGGACTGCCACTCGTACGCGAAGAAGCTGCCGTTCGGGCTGTACTCGTGGCCCGGCGTGTGCAGGCCCAGGCCGCCGAACTCACCGAGCACCGCGATCCGGCTGCTCGACGGTACGGGGGAGTCCGGGCCGAGGTAGACGTGCCAGTCGTCGATGTCGCCGTTGCCGGGGTTGCCGAGGGACTGGCAGCAGTTGTGACCGCTGTGCGGGTTGACCAGACGTGTCGGGTCCTGGTTCTTGATGTTCTGCGCGACGCGACGGGTGTCGGCGAGGGACCGCTCGCCCCAGCCCTCGTTGTAGGGCGTGTACGCGATCACGGCGGGTGAGCTGCGATGCTCGTCGACGATCTCGCGTGCCTCGGCCTCGAACTGCGCCTGCTGGGCGTCGGTGGGGTCGACGTCCTGTGCGGTCAGCGACGGGATGTCCTGCCAGACCAGCAGGCCGAGCCGGTCGGCGTGGTAGAACCAGCGCTGGGGCTCGACCTTGATGTGTTTGCGCACCATGTTGAAGCCCAGATCCTTGTGCTTCTGCAGGTCGAAGGCGAGGGCGGCGTCGGTCGGCGCGGTGTAGAGCCCGTCCGGCCAGAAGCCCTGGTCGAGGGTGCCGACCTGGAACACGAACTGGCCGTTGAGCTTGGGGCGCAGCACCCCGTTGACCAGGCCGGTGGTGATCTCCCTCATGCCGAAGTAGTGCGTGGTCCGATCCACTGTGGCGCCGGTGGCGCCGCGCACTGTCACCCGGAGGTTGTAGAGGAACGGGTCGTCGGGTGACCAGCGGCGGGCGTTGGGAACCGGCACGCTGAAGTCGGTGAAGCCGCCGGTGGCCGAGCCGACCACTGTGGCGCCGTTCAGCGCCTCGGCGAGCACGCTGTGGCCGCTCACGTCGCCCCGGGTGAAAACCCGGACCCGCACCGTGTTGTTGCTCAAGTTCGGGTAGACGTCGACGCTGCTGATCGAGGCGGGGGGCACCGGCTCCATCCACACCGTCTGCCAGATGCCGGAGCTGGGGGTGTAGAAGATCCCGCTGGGCGTCTTGGTCTGCTTGCCGATCGCGGGCAGGCTGCCGTTCTGCCGGGTGTCGGTGGGATCCCACACCTTGACGACGATCTCGTTCGTCCCGGCGGTGAGCTGGGGAGTGACGTCGAAGGTGAAGGCGTCGTAGCCGCCGGTGTGCGCGCCGACCCGGACACCGTTGACCCAGACGGTGCTCTGCCAGTCGACGGCGCCGAAGTGCAGCAGGGTTCGCCGACCCGACCAGTTCGCCGGGATGGTGACGGTGCGTCGGTAGAACAGGTAGTTGCGGTTGTCGTTGGCCGCCCGCTGGATGCCGGACAGGGCGCTCTCCACCGGGAAGGGCACGTTGACCCGCTCGGGCAGGTTGGTCCCGAACTGCGGGGCGTCGTCGGTCGTCGACTGGCGCAGCTGCCACTCGCCGTTGAGGTTGAGCCAGTCCGGCCGCGTCATCTGGGGTCGCGGGTACTCGGGTAGTGGTGTGCCGGCCAGGGCCTGGCTGGTCCAGGGGGTGGTCAGTGGTGGTGTCTTGGCCGGTGCGGCGTACGTCGGCGAGGCGGGCGCGGTGAGAACGCCGGCGACCAGGGCGAGGATGAGCAGCAGGGGCAGGGCGGGGCGGATGGGGACGTGACGTGTCATGCCGTCTCCGGGGGGACGAGTCGCCGCGGGCGGTGCAGCCAGGCCCGAAGCGCGTGGGTGGCGGGCATCGGGTGGTCATTGACGGGGGCGGGCGTCAGCGACGGATGTCGGTGGAATCTCCACGCGCCAACGGTGACCGGCATATTGACATCCATCATCACCTGTATAACGTTATAGAGCCGCGCCGGCCCTCCCGTCAATGCTTGTTCATCAATGTCTGGTCGGCCCGCCGGTCGAATTCACGAAAGGTCGGGGGGATGGGCGTCAACCTGAAGGACATCGCCCAGCGGGCCGGTGTCTCGCTGGCCACGGTCTCGAACGTGGTGAACGGGTACCGGCCGGTGGGGGAGTGGACCCGACAACGGGTGCAGCAGGCGATCGACGAACTCGGCTACAGCCCCAACCTCGGCGCCCGGCATCTGCGCCGGGGTCGTACCGGCCTGATCGCCCTGGCCATCCCGGAACTGACCAACCCCTACTTCGCCGAGCTCGCCGAGATCGCCATCTCCGAGGCCGCCGCGCTCGGCTACACGCTCGTCATGGAGAACACCGCCGCGGACCGGGAGGCCGAGCTGGCGCTCCTCGACGGCTCGCGCCAGCGCATCATCGACGGCCTGATCCTCAGCCCGGTGCGCGTCGGCCGGGAGGAGGTGCTGGCCCGGACGGCCGGCAGCCCGCTCGTGCTGATCGGCGAGGGCGTCTACGACGTACCGCACGACCACATCGCCATCGACAACGTCGCCGCCAGCCACGCGGCGATCCGGCATCTCGTGGCGATCGGGCGCCGCCGGATAGCGTTCATCGGCGCTACCCCCGGCGGTGACCGGCAGTCGGCCCACCTGCGGGTCCGGGGTTACCGGGAGGCCCTGGCGGCCGCCGGTCTGCCGTACCGACCACGGTTGGTCGCCCGCACCGACGCCTTCGGCCGGCTCGACGGCATGCGGGCCATGCGTGACCTGCTCGCCCTCGGTGACCCGCCGGACGCGGTGTTCGGTTACAACGACCTGGTCGCCATCGGCGCGCTGCGGGCGCTGGCGGAGGCCGGTCACCGGGTGCCCGAGGACGTCGCGGTGGTCGGGATCGACGACATCGAGGAGGGGCGGTTCACTGCCCCGACCCTCACCACCATCGCCCCGGACAAGAGGGAGATCGGCCGTCTCGCGGTACGCCGTCTCGTCGCCCGCATCGAGGGTGCGGAGATCGCGGGGCCGCTGACCGTGCAGACGCCGTTCCGGCTTCTCCGCCGCGAGAGCACGGGCACTCCCGGCGGGTGACGAATTGAAGCTGGACGACTGCCTACCCGCTGACGGTGAAGATGCGGTTCAGCTGATGGTCGATCAGTGCCACGGCCCGGTCGAGTTGGTGTTGGCCGAAAAGCGCGCTGGCCTGGAGTCCTTCGGCGCCGGCGACGAGAAACGCGGCCTCGGCGGCGGTGTCGATGTGCGTGGGGACTTCGCCGAGTTCGTGGCCGTGACAGAGCAGGTCGGTTATGAGCTGTTCCAGGGCGGGTGGCGCCTCTCGGGCCAGCGCGGCGAGGGCGGGGTCGGTGAGGAAACGTACGAAATAGGCGATGTAGACCAGATGCCGATTACGGCGTTCCTCGTCGAGCGGGAGCAGTTCGAGCAGTACGCCGCGGACGAGTGCGCGCATGGTGGGTGTGTCGCCGAGTTGAGCCATGCGTTCGCGGGCGCGTTGTTCGGCGTCGGTGTTGAGGATTTCCAGCGCGCCGAGCAGGAGTTGATCGCGGGTGCCGAAGTAGTACTGCAGCAACCGTGCCGACACACCGGCCTCGGTGGCGACCTGCCGCAGGGTGACGTCTTCGAGTCCGCCGGTGGCGGCCAGTCGCCAGACGGCCTCGGCGATCTGACGACGCCGCGCGTCGTGATCCACATTGCGGGGCAAGCGCCACCCTCCCAAGTCTTGTGGTGCGATCGTACCAAAATCTGGTATGGTTCGATCGCACCATCACTTTCCCCTCAAGGAGATCGCACGTGAAGCACGCGTTTGTGCTGGTCATCGGCTTGGCCCTGCTTGCCTTGGGCGCGCAGGGCGCCATCCGACTGTTGGTCGACCACGACAATTCCGGCCTGTTGTCCTGGATGCCGGGCGGCTTCGGCGTGCGGCTGTCGTGTTACGTGGTGGCCGCCGCCGCCGGGATCGCCCTGGCCGCCTGGGGCGCGCGCAGGAGCAAGCAGACAGGCAGCGCCAGATGAACGCATCGACCCGGATCCTCGCCCTCACGAGGGCGGCGGCAGTGTTGGCCGGCAGCAACGAGCACGGCGTACCGATCGACTTCGGTCCGTCGATTATGGACGCACGGTGGCCCGGCGGGCATCCTTGACCCTGACCTAGGGTCAAGGTCGTTGACTGAGGTCGTCAACGAATGGCAGCACCGATCCGTTTCGAAAGGGCACCCCCCATGTCACGACCTCAAGAGTCGACTGTCCTGGCCGCCAACCATGGAGCTACCTCGGCGCTGCTCGTCGGCGGTGCCCTCGCTGGCCCGCTGTTCACTGCCGCGTGGATTGCGGGCGGTGCACTCACCCCGGACTACCAACCAATGCGGCACCTCGTCAGCACGCTCGCACTCGGGTCGTTCGATTGGATGCAGGTTGCCAGCTTCTTCGTCGCTGGCCTCCTGGTGCTCGGGCTCGCGATCGGGCTGCGGCGCGCACTCCGACCTCCGGGTTCCGCCTGGGGGTCGTTGCTGATCGGGCTGGCCGGCATCGGGCTGGTCGGGGCGGGGGCCTTCGCCTCGGATCCGGCGAATGGGTTTCCGGTCGGCACGCCCGTCGTCCCCACAGAGAGCACGACGAACGGCATGCTGCACAACCTGTTCGCGGCTGCCTTCCTCTTCAGCCTGCCCGTCTCGGCGTTCGTCTTCACCCGCTATTTTCGTCGGGTCGGTGAACGCGGGTGGGCAATTGCGTCGGCGCTGACTGGCGTCGCATTCTTCGCGGCGTTCTCCCTGCAACGGTTCGACTCGGATCCGGCCGCCCGCTTCGGGTTGTATCAACGTATCGGTATCACCACGAGCCTGCTCTGGCTGACAGCGGTCGCGGTGTACGCACTCCGGGCGCGACGGCAGGGCTGAAGCGGTATGCCGTTCATCCACGGGCGGTCCGTTCGGCGAGCCGCCCCCACGTCGGGGAGGCGACGCTCGTCGACGCCTTGATCAGTTGAGCCGTGGTGGCCAGCCGGTCCTTCTCGGCCGAGGGCCGGCCTGCCACCCACCGCCGGACACGAGCGGCCAGCGCCTCCAGGCGTGGATCATCGGGCGACCAGTCGTGTGCCGCGTCGTACTCAAGGTAGATGGCACGAAATTCAGGATCGCTGATCGCGTCGCGTTTGTCCGTCAGCCAGGCGGACGCCTGCACCGGTGAGATAGACCGCAGCAGAATCCACCCGTCGCGTTCCAGGTTAACGGTGCGCTGGCTGACCCCGATCCGGTGCAACTCGTCGAGGTAGGCCGCCACGTCGGCGGAGACAAAGAGCCGGTCGCCACTGTCGAGTTGGGTGAGTCGCTCACGGGTGCGCACAAGCTCTCGGGCCCGCTCCTCAAGGTTGTTGCCGATCTCGGCGATGGCCGTGGTGAAGCGGTCAGGAGAGGCGGACAGCAACTCGTCAATGCGGGCGAGCGGTACGCCGGCCTCGGCGAGAGTCTTGATCTTCACCAGTCTGATGGCGTGCTCGGCGCTGTAGCGCCGGTAACCTGAGGCGTCGCGCGGCGGTTCCTCAAGGAGGCCGCGCTGGTGATAGTGGCGCACCGTCTTGATGGTCACGCCAGCGTAGCCGGCGAGCTGACCGATCGTGATCATTGCTCCATCATCCTCGAAGTCCCGACCCGGCAAGGCCCCTCCTTGGCGCCTCGCGGGGGTGCAGTTACGCGATCCATACCGCCGGTGGTACGACCCAGAGAGGATGACCCACTAGATCCATAGACCTCAATATGATGACCGCTATCTCGACTGCGGTGCGCTCACGAGGCGTGCCATCCTGATGCGGAGGAATGCATGGTTCGCTGGCGTACCCTCACTGGCCTGCTGGCCACCGCGTTGGCCGCGGTGACCGCGGCCAGCCTCACCCTCACCGCGCCGGCCGCCGCGGCCGGCAGCCCCGTGACGCCGAACGTCGTCGGCGGCACCCGCGCCGCTCAGGGCGAATTCCCGTTCATGGTCCGTCTCTCGATGGGCTGCGGCGGGGCGCTGTACAGCGCCCGGCTGGTGCTCACCGCGGCGCACTGCGTGGGCGCGACCGGTACCAACACCAGCATCACCGCGACGCTCGGGACTGTCGACCTCCAGTCGTCCAGCCGGATCACCGTCCGGTCCAACTACGTCTACCGCGCCCCCGGCTACAACGGCGCCGGCCGCGACTGGGCGCTGATCCGGCTGGCCAGCCCCGTCACCGGGCTGAGCACGCTGCCGATCGCCGGCACCACCGCGTACGACAGCGGCACCTTCACCGTCGCCGGCTGGGGTGCCGCGCGCGAGGGCGGCGGCCAGCAGCGGTACCTGCTCAAGGCGACAGTGCCGTTCGTCAGCGACTCTACCTGCAACGCCAACTACGGCGGGGACCTCATCCCCGCCCAGGAGATCTGCGCCGGCTACGCCAGCGGCGGCACTGACACCTGCCAGGGTGACTCGGGCGGCCCGATGTTCCGCCGCGACGCCTCCAACGCCTGGATCCAGGTCGGCATCGTCAGCTGGGGCAACGGTTGCGCCCGGCCCAACTACCCGGGTGTCTACACCCAGGTGAGCTACTTCGCCTCGTCGATCGCCTCGGCCGCGGCGAGCCTCGGCGGCTGACCGTACGACAGCTCGGGCGGCCCGGACGACACGGTCCGGGTCGCCCGTTCGTGCGTCCCGCCGGGAGGACGGCGAGAGTGCCACCCGACACCGGGCGAGTGGGCCACCCGACAGATTCGGCGGGCCGTCGGTGCGCCGCCGGCCGTAGCGGCGATGATGGGCCGGTGAAGATCCTGTCCATCCAGTCGTCGGTCGCCTACGGTCACGTCGGCAACTCGGCGGCGGCCTTTCCGCTGCAACGCCTCGGGCACGAGGTATGGCCGGTCCTGACTGTGCACTTCTCCAACCACACCGGGTACGGCGCGTGGCGGGGCCCGATGCTCCCGGCGGCGGACGTGGCGGAGGTGATCGCGGGCATCGAGGACCGCGGGGTCCTCGGCAGCGCCGACGCGGTGCTCTCCGGCTATCAGGGCGACCCGGCCATGGGGGCGGTGATCCTGGACGCGGTGGCGACGGTGAAGGCGACCAACCCGGCCGCTGTGTACTGCTGCGACCCGGTGATGGGCGACGCCGGCCGGGGCATGTTCGTCCGGCCGGGAATTCCGGAGTACCTACGGGACACCGTCGTGCCCCGTGCGGACATCATCATGCCGAACCACTTCGAGCTGGACTTCCTCGCCGGTCGCACCACGAACTCGCTGGCCGAGGTGCTCGACGCGGTCGACGTGGTGCGCGCGACCGGGCCACGGCACGTCCTGGTGACCAGCGTGCTCCACGGCGACCTGCCTCCGGACTCGCTGGAGGTGGTGGCGGTCTCCGACGAGGGCGCCTGGGCGGTGACCACGCCGCTGCTGCCGATCAACCCGAACGGTGGGGGCGACGTCACCGCGGCGCTGTACCTGGCCCACCTGTGGACGACCGGCTCACCCGCGACCGCGCTGGAACGCACCATCGCCTCTGTCTACGCCGTGCTCGAGGCCACTCTCGCGGCGGGCACCCGGGAGATCCAGCTGATCGCGGCGCAGGACGTGATCGCCGACCCGCCGGCCCGGTTCACCGCCCGTCGGCTGCGTTGACGGCGGGTCGCTGACCCCGGACCGGCTGCGTTGACGACGGTCGCTGACCCCGGACCGGTGGCGGTCAGCGACCCTCGGGAACGGCCATCTCGCCGAGCAGCGACCAGTCTTCCTGCGGCACCGTGGCGTTCACGATCCGCGGCGTCTCGGCCAGGTACGGCGGCAGGGTCTCCTGGGCCGCGCGGAAATGCGCGGACTGGACGTGGGCCCCGCCGGCCTGATCGTCGCGGAACGCCTCGACCAGCACGTACTCGGTGGGATCGTCCAGGCTGCGGGACCAGTCGAACCACAGGCAGCCCGGCTCCGCCCGGGTCGCCTCGGTGAACTCGGCGGCGATCTGCGGCCACCGGTCGGCGTGCTCGGCCAGGACCCGGAACTTGGCGGTAATGAAGATCATGGCCCAAGGCTACTCAGCCGGGCGGGCGCGGGCGACGACCTCCTCGGGGGTCAGCGGCGCCTTCGGGTGGTGCGTCAGGCACAGCGGGGTGCGGACCTTGACGAACGAGAATCCCTCTCCGGCCGCGTAGAACTCACCGCTGTTGAGCAGGCCGATGTCCGGCAGCCGGCCGCCCTTGGCCTCGGCGAGCTGCCGGGCCGCGTCGATCTGCGCCGGCGCGTTGAGCAGCCCGAAGAACTGCGTCGTCGCGTTGCCGGAGATCTGGTTGTGCAGACCCTTGGGCGCCTGGGTGGCGAAGACCAGCCCGAGCCCGTACTTGCGGGCCTGCGAGGCCAGCGCGATCGAGCTGGCGGTGCAGGCCGTGGTGCCGGTCGCCGGCGCGAGCGTCTGCGCCTCGTCCATCACGAACAGTCCGCCCAGTGGTCGGTCACCGGCGGGGTGCCGTTTGATCCACGCGAAGAGCGCCATCTGCAACTGGTTGACGAAGCTCTGCCGCTCCTGATCCGAGGTGAGGCCGACGAAACTGATCACCGACACCCGGGCCCGCCGCCCCGCCGACGGTGTCAGCAGCAGCCCCGGGTCGGCCGGCGCGCCGACCCCGCCGAACAGCGGATCGGTGACCATCGCCGCCTTGAGCGCCTCGGCCAACTCCTCGGCGAGCTTCCCGGCGCGGGCCAGCCGACTGACCCCCTCGGGCAGGTCGGTGAGGAACTCGGTGAAGCCGGGCAGGCCCACCATCCCGCTGCGGGCGTACGCCTGGAGGGCTTCGGTGAGGACGGCCTTGCCCTGCTGGGCGAGCCGGCCGGCGCGGTCCACGCCGGCCCGTGGCGCGAGCGCCTCCACGGCGGAGCGGACGGCCTGGTCGAACTCGTCGGGCCAGTCCCGCAGGGAGGTGAAGTCGGGCAGCGGCTGGAAGCTCAGCGGCCGACCGGCGGTGACCCGGGGCGTCCACACCACCACCTCGGTGTGCGCGAGGTAGTCGGCGGCTCGTTCGGCGTCGCCGGGGCCCCAGCCACTCGGCGGCTCGGGCCACGGGTCGCCGAGCCGGGCGAGGTCGTTGTTGGGGTCGAGCACGATCGCGGAGACCCCCTCGCGGGCGCACTCCTCGACCAGCCGGCGGATCAGCACGGTCTTGCCCGAGCCGGACCCGGCGAACACGACGGCGTGGCGGCGCAACGACTCCAGAGGCACCGTGAACGGTTGACCGCCGTCGACGGTCCGCCCCAGCCCGACGGCCCGAGCGCCGGTGCCGGCCGCGAGGTCGGCCGGGTCAGCGGGTACGGGCCCGGCCGTCGCGCCGGTCGACGCGCCAGCGGGGACGTCGGCTTCCGGCACGTTCGTCGGGTCGGTTGCGGGGCCACCCGATCGTGGCTCGTCGACGTCGGGCGGCGGGGCGCCGCCGCGCGTCCCGTCGGGCCCGGGCAGGACCGCGCGGAACAGTTCGGTGCCGCTGGCCGGACGGCGGGCCACCAGCCACTCCTGCAGGGCCGTGGACGGCTCGGCCGCCATCGCCCGCAGCGCCGCGAAGACCCGCAGGTCCGCCTCCGGCACGGCGCACCGCAGGCCGCCGGCCGCGTCGAAGCCGGTCAACACCTCGGTCGTACGCTTCCCGGTCGGCCACGGACCGTTGCGCAGCAGGATCAGCCGCCGCTGCGGCAGGTCCCGGTCCAACCCTGCGAGGGTGCACGCGGCCTTGACCCGGGCGGTCACAGCGACCGCGTTGGGGTGCGCGATGGCCCGGAAGCACCAGTGCGCCTCGTTCTCGGTGGCCTCGTCGAGCACCTCGATGAGCCGCCCGTGCAGCGCGGGCTTGCGCCCGGGCGGCGGATCGTACTTGTAGGTGGCGCCGGTCGGCGCCTGCTCGGCGATCCAGGCGGCCAGGCCGGCGGCGAGCAGCGGCGGCAGGTGCTCGTCCTCGCCCGTCGGGTCGACGGCGGCCGACACGTCCGCAGCCTCGACCAGTTCGGCGAAACGTTCGTCCAACTCGTGCAGGCGGCGCTCGTCAGTCGTCGGATCGGCGGCAGCGCCACAGGCGGTGCTGACCGTTGGCGTCGTGTCGGCGCCGTCGATGAGCCGGTCCAGTTCGACCACCTCGTCGCGGTCACGGCACCAGGCGATGTGGCGGTCCACCCGGCGGAGCAGGGCGCGTGGCGTCAGGGTTGGTGCGTCGGCGAAGGCGGCGGGGGCGATCGGCCAGGTGGGGTGCGGTGGCCCGAAGTACATACCCGCGAACGCGGCGGAGAGGCGCTTCGCCACGATCGCCTGCCCGATCTCCGAGGTGGGGATCCGGTCCGGCAGTGTCGCCGTACGGAAGCGGTCGGCGACCGGAGTGGGCGCCGCGCGGGTCATCAACACCCAGGTGTCCGGCAGGCACGAGACGACGACCAGCGTGCGGCGGGTGATGTCGCGGAGCTTGAGCAGGCCGTCGGCGATCGGGCCGAGCACCTTGGCCTGGCCGTCCTCCAGCCCCTGATGATGGTTGAGCAGTGAGGTGCTGGTCTGGGCGAACAGCGTGTCGAGCTGGTCCACGGCGATGACAGTGGGGTCCAGGGTCAGGGCCATCAACCGGGAGATGTCCTGCACGACCTGCTGCGGGGTGCGGATAGCGGTGCTCAACCCCCACGCCGCCCGCGCGGCCGGGTCACCCGGTTCGGAGATGAGGTGGGCGTAACCGACGTCCTGTGCCTCGAAGTCGGTCGCGCCGTGCAGGACGAGCGCCCGAGCGGTGTCCTGGGCGTCCCGCCCGACCTCCCGATCGCGCTCGCGCAGCGCCCAGATGAAGGTGTCGAGCTGCGCACGGGTCACCGGCTGGGCGCCGGCGACCGCGTCGCGAACCTCCACCGGCAGGCCCAGCTGGGGGGTGAGTCGACGCAGGAAGGTCTTCAACTGGGTGCCCCAGCCGACGTGGGGGCGGCCCATCCCCTCCACCAGGGCCAGGGCCACGCTCTCCCAGAACGTCTTGCCACTGACCATGTCGACCAGGAAGAAGTAGCCGCCGTCGCGCTGGATCCGTTCGCGGACCGCTCCGAGCAGGTGCGTCTTCCCGGCACCCGCGCGGCCCTGCATGGCCACGCCGAGCGGCATGCTGGTGTCGTCGGTGCGGGCCCGCGCAACCCCGCGCAGGATCTCCGCGGCCACCTTCTCGTGCAGCTCCGGCACGTTGTGCGGGCTGGGTCGCCAGACGTCGTCCGGGGTGACCGCCGGGTTCAGGTTCACCGCTTCCAGCGCGGCCCGCTGGTCGTCGGAGATCATGCCGGGCCGATCGCCAGGGCGTGGTTGTCCTCGTTCCCGATGCGGACGGCAGCGGCCCGGTCCCGTGCGGTCAGTGACTTGCTGTTCGCCACCGGGATGATGCGGACGTCCTCCCGGCCTACCATCGCCCGCAACGCCGCGTCGAGGGCGACCCGGTCGGTGTCGGCGAGCCGGTCGCGGACGTCGGCGAGGCCGACCCATGCGCCCGGCGCGGTGGCCAGATCCCGGTACGCGGAACGAACGAGCGCCTCCACCGCCGCCGCGGACACCGGTGCCACCGCTGCCGGTGCCGCCGTCGTCATTGCCGCCGTGGGTGCCGGCGCTTCGTGTCGCGGCTCGCCGGCCGCGGGGGCAGTTGCCTCGGTCTGCTTGAAGAAGTCGCCGTGGCTGACCCGGAGCCGGTCCAGCGAACGGTGCAGGTTGGACAGGACGACGAACAGCGACCGGGTCGTCGAGCCGCCCTGCTTCGGCGGCACGGAGGTGTGCAGCTGACGCGACACCCGCCAGCCCTCCTCGGTCAGCTCGTGGGCGAACGGCCGGTGCGTCCGATCGGTGTCCACCAGGCCCAGGTCGACGAGCTTCGTGTTGTCCCTGCCGGTCAGCGTGAAACCCGCCAGCTCTTTCAGCTCGACGTTGGTGAGTCGGCGTGCCTCGACCATCAACACCACGAGGGCGTTGATCTGGTTCGGCGTCAGGTGCGGGACGTCCGCCGGGCTCGTCATGATGTCTCATCTCCGTGGGGGTGCGTGCCGCCCGCGCGTCGCCGGACCAGCAGCCGACGGATCCCGTCGACCACCGCCGGCACGTCGGTGAGCACCTGCTCGTTGGTGAAGCGGAGCACGTCCAGCCCGAGGAGTTGCAGCTGCACGTCTCTCCGCCGATCGTTGGCGAAAGCGATTCGCCCACGATGCTCCGGGCCGTCCACCTCGACCGCAAGACCCTCCGTGGGCCAAAACAGATCCAGTCGGTACGCCTCGGCCAGGACGTGCCACTCGTAGGTCTGGTTCCACCGCCGGCCCCGCGCCCAGTCGTGTGGCGCGAGTGCGCGTTCCAACGCCTGCTCGGCGGCGCTGTCACCGCGTGGAACGCCAGCTATCGGCGGCCAGGCCAGCACCGTCGACTCCGGCTCGGCCGCGGTGGCCGGAGGCCGTTCGGTCGTGTTGGCCAGCCCGGCGAATCGCGCCGGCACCGGCAGGGGCACCGAGCGCACCCGGTCGGCGTGGCGCAGCGGCCCGCCGGCCAACCACACAGTGAAGCCGCCGTGCCGCACGAGCCACTCGGCGGCGGCCACCAGCGTCCGCTCGGCGTCGGCGCCCAGGTCGGGCAGGGCCACGACGAGTACGCAGTTGTCCCGGTCGTACGCGTCGGCGATCACCCGGGCGAGCCCGGCGGCGCGTACCCCAGGGGCGAAACGGGACCGGACGCCGGGGTGGCGCGGGCCGCGCAGCCCTCGCTCGGCGAGGTCGGCCAGGAACGGGCCGAAGTGCCGGGAGCGGGCGGCGGTGGGGGGGGGGGGGGGGGGGGGG
>NZ_JBEXGE010000031.1:0-88826 GCF_040607155.1 Micromonospora sp. NPDC005324
TACTCCTCCAGGGGCGCGCCGTCGCTGTGGCGGGTGACGACGGTGACCTCGTGGCCGGCGGCGGCGAGGGCGACGGAGAGGGCGTGCACGTGTCGGCCGAGACCGCCGACGAGCACCGGCGGGTACTCCCAGGACAGCATGAGGATGCGGCGGGTCTGCGGGGGCACCCCGGGGCCGGACTGCGCCGGAACGGGGGTGCCGGGCTGCGCGGTGGGACCGCCCTGCGCGGGAGGCCGGGAGGTCAGTGTGGGCCGGTGGGCCCGGTCCTTGGTGGCAGCGAACTGCTCGTCGACCCGCAGGGTCGTCACATCAATCTCCGTCCATGCATGGTGGTGCGCGCCGGCGTCAGTGGCGGCGGAGCGAGAGGTGTAAGGGGTGGCCGAGGGCCCGGCGGGACGCGCGCGGACGCTTGCCCCCGAACAAGGAAAGTCCATCGGGACCAAGAACGCACCTCGAAAAGGGTCATCGTGACGGAGGACACCCGAGTGGTGTAGCGCGCATCAGACAGGTGGTTTCCGGGCACGGCTGCAAGGATGGATTGGCGCGCCCGGTCGGGGGGCAATACCCGCCTGCGCGCGGGCGATCTCGGCCGGTGCGCACATAACCATGGTCTAAGGAGCGACATGCAGGTCTGGCCGGGCGAGCGGTACCCCCTGGGCGCCACCTACGACGGGATGGGCACCAACTTCGCCATCTTCTCCGAGGTGGCCGAGCGGATCGAGCTGTGCCTCTTCGACGAGTGGGACACCGGCGCGGAGCGCCGCGTCGAGCTGCGCGAGGTGGACGCCTACGTGTGGCACGCGTACCTGCCGGGCATCGAGCCGGGCCAGCGCTACGGCTACCGGGTGTACGGCCCGTACGACCCCGCGAACGGGCTGCGCTGCAACCCGCACAAGCTGCTGATCGACCCGTACGCCAAGGCCATCGACGGTGACGTGCAGTGGGACCCGGCGGTCTACGACTACGACATGGCTGAGCCGGAACGGATGAACGAGACCGACTCGGCGCCGTTCATGCCGAAGTCGGTGGTGGTCAACCCGTACTTCGACTGGGGCAACGACAAGCCGCCGCGCATCCCTTACCACCACTCGGTGATCTACGAGGCGCACGTGCGCGGGCTGACCATGCGCCACCCGGACATCCCGGAGGAGCTGCGCGGCACGTACGCGGCCATCGCCTCCCCGCCGATGATCGACTATCTGACCCGGCTCGGGGTGACGGCGATCGAGCTGATGCCGGTGCACCAGTTCATCCACGACAACCGCCTGGACGACCTGGGGCTGCGCAACTACTGGGGCTACAACACCATCGGCTTCTTCGCCCCGCACCACGGCTACTCCGCGCTGGGCCGAACCGGCCAGCAGGTGCAGGAGTTCCGGGGCATGGTCAAGGCGCTGCACGCGGCCGGCATCGAGGTCATCCTCGACGTGGTCTACAACCACACCGCCGAGGGCAACCACCTCGGCCCGACGCTGAGCTTCAAGGGTGTGGACGCCCCGAGCTACTACCGGCTCAGCGAGGAGGACCGCCGCTACTTCGTCGACTACACCGGCACCGGCAACAGCCTCAACGTGCGCAGCCCGCACTCCCTGCAACTGATCATGGATTCGCTGCGCTACTGGGTGACCGAGATGCACGTCGACGGCTTCCGGTTCGACCTGGCGGCCACCCTGGCACGGGAGTTCTACGAGGTGGACCGGCTCTCCACCTTCTTCGAGGTGGTGCAGCAGGACCCGGTGGTCAGCCGGGTGAAGCTGATCGCCGAGCCGTGGGACGTCGGCCCCGGCGGCTACCAGGTGGGCAACTTCCCGCCGCTGTGGACGGAGTG
This sequence comes from Micromonospora sp. NPDC005324, assembly GCF_040607155.1. Classification (NCBI taxonomy): domain Bacteria; kingdom Bacillati; phylum Actinomycetota; class Actinomycetes; order Micromonosporales; family Micromonosporaceae; genus Micromonospora; species Micromonospora sp. NPDC005324. Next base: position 1,829 of record NZ_JBEXGE010000031.1, read on the forward strand.
GAACGGAAAATACCGCGACACCGTCCGGGACTTCTGGCGCGGCGAGCCGGCCACCCTCGCCGAGTTCGCGTCCCGGATCTCCGGCTCCGCCGACCTCTACCAGGACGACGGCCGCCGACCGTTCCACAGCATCAACTTCGTCACCGTGCACGACGGGTTCACCCTCAACGACCTGGTGTCGTACAACGACAAGCACAACGAGGCCAACGGCGAGGAGAACCGGGACGGCGAGAGCCACAACCGGTCCTGGAACTGCGGGGTCGAGGGCGACACCGACGACGAGGCGGTCCTCGCGCTGCGGGCCAAGCAGCGGCGCAACTTCCTGGCCACAGTGATGCTGTCGCAGGGCGTGCCGATGATCGGCCACGGTGACGAGCTGGGCCGCACCCAGCACGGCAACAACAACGTCTACTGCCAGGACAGCGAGCTGGCCTGGGTCGACTGGGACAACGTCGACGAGCAGCTGCTGGAGTTCGTGCAGACGCTCACCGCGTTCCGCAAACGTCACCAGGTGTTCCGGCGTCGCCGCTTCTTCACCGGCCTGCCGGTGAACGGGCGCGGCATCGACGAGCCGCTGCCCGACCTGGCCTGGCACACCCCGGACGGGCGGGAGATGACCGGCGAGGACTGGGGCAACGACTTCGGCCGCTCGGTGGCGCTGTTCGTCAACGGCGAGGGCATCCGCGAGCGCGGCCAGTACGGGCAGAAGCACCACGACGCCTCGTTCCTGCTCTGCTTCAACGCCCACGACGCGCCGCTGGACTTCACCATGCCCGGCAGCGAGTACGGCCAGAAGTGGGAACGGGTGATCAGCACTGCCGAACCCGAGCCGGGCGACGCCACGGTGATCAGCGCGGGCAGCACCATCCGGGTGCCGGACCGCTCCCTCGTCGTGCTGGAGAGGACGATCTGACATGCCGGCCACCCCTCCCACTGCCACCTACCGGATCCAGGTCCGCCCCGGCTTCGACCTGGACGCCACCGCCGCGATCGTCGACTACCTGGACGACCTCGGCGTCAGCCACCTCTACAGCGCCCCGCTGCTGACCGCCACCCCCGGCTCCCAGCACGGCTACGACGTGGTCGACCACCGGGCCGTCAACCCGGAGCTGGGTGGGGAGGCCGCCCGGCAGCGGCTGCTGGCCGCCCTGCGCGACAAGCAACTCGGCCTGGTCGTCGACATCGTGCCCAACCACGCCGGGGTCGCCGTCCCGCCCGCCAACCCCGCCTGGTGGGACGTGCTGCGCCGGGGGCGCGACTCGGCGTACGCCGACTGGTTCGACATCGACTGGGACCGGGGCCGGCTGCTGCTGCCGGTGCTCGCCGACGACGAGGCCGCCCTCGACGACCTCAAGGTGGTCGACGGGGAGCTGCGCTACCACGAGCACCGCTTCCCGCTCGCCGACGGCACCGGCGACGGCAATGCCGCGGAGGTGCACGACCGGCAGCACTACGAGCTGGTCTCCTGGCGGCGCGGTGACGCCGAGCTGACGTACCGCCGATTCTTCGCCATCGCGGGCCTGGCGGGCCTGCGCGTGGAGGACCCGGCGGTCTTCGCCGCCACCCACGAGCTGATCCTGCGCTGGGCCGCCGCCGGCGAGGTCGACGGCATCCGCGTCGACCACCCGGACGGCCTGCGCGACCCGGCCGGCTACCTGGCCCGGTTGCGGGCCGAAGCGCCCGACGCCTGGCTCGTGGTGGAGAAGATCCTGGAGTACGGCGAGGAGCTGCCGGACTGGCCGGTGGACGGCACCACCGGCTACGACGCCCTGGCCGCGGTCGGCGGGCTCTTCGTCGACACCGACGCCGAGGGCGACTTCACCGCGCTGGACAACCGCCTCACCGGGCAGCACACCTCCTGGGAGGACCTGACCCACGCCACGAAGCTGGCCGCCGCCACCCAACTGCTCGCCGCCGAGCTGACCCGGCTGGCCGCCCTCGCCCCCGAGGTGCCCACCGAGCAGGCCCGCGCGTCCCTCGCCGAGCTGGCCGCCGCGTTCGCCGTCTACCGGGGCTACCCGCCGCACGGCGCCCGGCACCTCGCCGCCGCCCGCTCCGAGGCCGGCCGCCGCCGCCCCGACCTGGCCATCGCCCTGGACGCTGTCACCCGCCGACTGCGCAACCCCGACGACGAGCTGGGCATGCGGTTCCCGCAGCTCACCGGCGCGGTGATGGCCAAGGGCGTGGAGGACACCGCGTTCTACCGCTGGACCCGGTTCGTGGCGCTCAACGAGGTCGGCGACGACCCCTCCCACTTCGGGGTGCCGCCGGCGGAGTTCCACCGCTTCGCCGCCGCCCAACAGGTCCGCTGGCCGGCCAGCATGACCACCCTCTCCACCCACGACACCAAACGCGGCGAGGACGTCCGCGCCCGGCTCGCCGTGCTCAGCGAACTCCCGGGCCGCTGGGCGGAGCAGGTCAAGACCTGGATGGAGTACGCGCCGCTGCCCGACCCGGCGTTCGCCCACCTGCTCTGGCAGACCGCCGTCGGCGCGTGGCCGATCGAGCGGGAACGGCTGCACGCGTACGTCGAGAAGGCCGCCCGGGAGGCCGGTGCCTCGACCAGTTGGGCGGACCCCGACCCGGCCTTCGAGCAGGCAGTGCACGCAGTGGTCGACCGCATGTACGACGACCCGAGCCTGCACGACGAGCTGACCGAACTCGCCGCCGCCATCGCCCCGGCCGGCTGGTGCAACTCGCTCGGGCAGAAGCTCATCCAGCTCACCATGCCCGGAGTGCCGGACACCTACCAGGGCACCGAGCTGTGGGACAACTCCCTCGTCGACCCGGACAACCGCCGCCCTGTCGACTTCGACGTACGCCGAGAGATGCTGGCACGCCTCGACGGCGGCTGGCGTCCCCCGGTCGACACCGACGGAGCGGCGAAGCTGCTCGTCGTGTCGCGGACACTGCGGTTGCGGCGGGCGCACCCGGAGCTGTTCACCACCTACCGGCCGGTGCCCGCGCACGGGCCGGTGGGCCGGCACGTGGTGGCGTTCGACCGGGGCGGCGTGATCGCCGTGGCGACCCGGCTGCCGCTGGGCCTGGCCCGCGCCGGTGGGTGGTGTGACACAGCCCTGTCACTTCCCGTTCACGAGATGAAGGACCTGTTCACCGGCCGGGTCTACAGTGGCGGGGAGACGTCGCTGGACACTCTTCTGGCCGACTACCCCGTCGCTCTGCTGGCTCCTCCCACCGCTGCCGAGGAGGCCGTTTCATGACCGAGTTCTCCGTCTGGGCACCGGACGCCACCCGGGTGCGGCTGCGCCTGGCCGGCGATACCGACCACGAGATGCGCGCCGCCGCCGACGGCTGGTGGAAAGTCGAGGTGCCCGACGCCGGCCTCGACTACTCCTTTCTGCTGAACGACGACGAAACCCCACTGCCCGACCCCCGGTCACCGTGGCAACCTGCGGGAGTGCACGGGCCGAGCCGACGCTACGACCATTCCGCGTTCCAGTGGAGTGATTCCTCGTGGACGGGCCGGCAGCTGCCCGGCAGCATCCTCTACGAGCTGCACATCGGCACCTTCACCCCGGACGGCACCTTCGACGCGGCCATCGACCGCCTCGACCACCTGGTGTCGCTGGGCGTCGACCTGATCGAACTGCTCCCGGTCAACGCCTTCAACGGCGAACACAACTGGGGGTACGACGGCGTCTGCTGGTACGCCCCCCACGAGCCCTACGGCGGCCCCGACGGCCTGAAACGGTTCGTCGACGCCGCCCACGCTCGCGGTCTGGGGGTGATCCTCGACGTTGTCTACAACCATTTCGGGCCCTCCGGGGCCTACGCGCCGCAGTTCGGGCCCTACCTCGCGGAGCAGTCGAACTCCTGGGGGCGATCGGTCAACCTGGACGGGCCGCACTCCGACGAGGTACGCCGCTACATCATCGACAGCGTGCTCATGTGGCTGCGCGACTACCGCGTCGACGGGCTGCGGTTGGATGCGGTGCACGCGCTGCCGGACTCGCGGGCTGTTCCGCTGCTCGAGGAGCTGGCTCTTGCCGTCGAGTCGCTGTCGACGCACCTGGGGCGGCCGTTGTCGCTGATCGCCGAGTCCGACCTCAACGACCCGCGGCTGATCACGTCTCGGGAGGCGGGCGGCTTCGGGCTGCACGCCCAGTGGAACGACGACGCGCACCACGCCCTGCACACGTTGCTGACGGGGGAGCGGCAGGGGTACTACGGGGATTTCGGGTCCCTGGAGACGCTGTCGGACGTGTTGACGGGTGGGTTCTTCCACGCGGGGACGTGGTCGAGCTTCCGGAACCGTCACCATGGGCGGCCACTGGACTCCCGCGTTCCTGGTCATCGGCTTGTTGCCTACCTGCAGAACCATGACCAGATTGGAAACCGGGCTACCGGGGATCGGATCTCGGCTTCTCTCTCGCCTTCGCTGCTCCGCGTTGGGGCTACGTTGCTGTTGACGGCGCCGTTCACTCCCATGCTGTTCATGGGGGAGGAGTGGGCGGCCTCCACGCCGTGGCAGTTCTTCACGTCGCACCCGGAGCCGGAGTTGGCTACTGCGGTGCGGACCGGGCGGCGGCGGGAGTTCGCAGCGCACGGGTGGCCCGAGGGGGACGTGCCCGATCCGCAGGACCCGGAGACGTTCGTACGGTCGCGGTTGGACTGGGCTGAGCTGGACAAGCCTGAGCATCGGGAGATGTTGTCGTTCTACCAGCGGTTGATTGCCTTGCGCCGTTCTTCTCCGGACCTGTCGGATCCTCGGTTGAACGCTGTCTCGGTGCAGCACGGGGACCAGTTCCTGGTAATGCGGCGGGGGGACACGCTGGTGGTGGCGAACTTCGCTGGGCGGGGGCAGGGGGTGTCGCTGCCTGGGGTGGCGCGGCGGGTGCTGCTGGCTACGGGGGAGGGTGTCACCGTGATGCGGGACCGGATTCAGTTGCCGGCGGAAACTGCGGCGATCGTGGCGCTCTAAGGAGTGCGCTACTGCGAAATTCTTAAATCGAGAATTCAACTCTTTCATGATTGGCTATCCAGCCACGATATGTAGTTGAATGCAACGTCTCCGGCTGTCAGTAGGCTTGCCTGCGAGATTACGATCTCGTGATCTCGTGCTTGGATTCCAACCGAATTTAGCTTAGATAGATTCCCGAGCTCTCGCTTGGACGCTCTCCCCAACCCGTGAGCGATGATGTTTCGAACACGTTTGATAGCGGCAAATTCGCTGTTGCTAGGGAAGCCTGAGAGTGATGCCGAAAAGATGATTGAAGAGCTGCTCGCGTCTCGGCCAAGTGTTGGCGGATAAACCGTCGACAACGTGCATCAACTTGGCGACTATCTCCTCGTCGGAATCCACCCGCTCTCGCAGCACTTCGGAAAGAAGAGTGTCGGTGTAGGACTCCGCCACACTCACAATGCGAAGGTATGAGGACTGACGCGACGCTTGTGAAGTATTCCTGCCGCCTATAAGTGAGGGCGTATCTCGGATCCGTCCAAGGTGTAGTCCCCCGGGATCGTTAAGACTCTCCGAAATTGTGATCCGAATGAGGCGAAGAGCCGTCTCGGTGGACTGACGAGGAACGCGTCGATTCATGACAAGATCCATCCGTGCAGCTTTGATTCAGACTTGACTGCCTTGACGAGCCGCGCTGCCTTGTCATCCGCGTTGACAACAAGCGTCTGAAGGGCAACGAGATACCACGACGATAGACAGGACGGAGCCTCGCGCATTGCTGAGTCAACCTGCTGAACCGTCACCATGTCCGCTGCGGCAAGTGCCCAGAAGCAGGAAGCACGCACAACGGGCGAACGGTCAGTAAAAGAGAGCTTCCGGACCCATCTCTGTCGGGAGATGACGTCGCCCGCCGCGTTCTCATCGAGAAATTTGAGGCGACGAATAACATCGATAATCCAGAGCTCTTGCCATTCGTTTAGAGAAACTTCCGCAATGATCGAATCGACAGATCCCGCAACTGGTGACATTTCGTCTAACGATGACAGGTACCGGGCGACGTCTGGCGTCAGCGAAGCAACATATGCAACTATTCGGACAGTCTCTGAAGTTAGTCCCGGATTCTCCTCAAGGCGGAAAGCCGCAATTGTTCGCCTGAGTCTGCGTACATCATTAAGACTGGGATTCCCGTCCTTAATTGCGGCGGCGATGGGATTCGCCTCACCAATAAGCTGTCTAGCCTCCCCAAGAGTGCTTTCATCCAACTCTTCGAGGTAATCTCCAACCGCGTCTTCCGCGCTAATATCGCTTGGAATGGCGTCGTCGGCCGTTAGGCCTGTAGTATCAAATACGTAGGTCGTCAACGAAGGTGTCGAAGTTTTATGCTCACTGACGACAAGGCCGAGCTCGCGTGCTACTGCCGAGAGTGCATCTACGGCGCGGAGGGCGTCTCCATAGGAACGAGTCGCTATGCGAAAATCGTCGTTGTATCGCCATATTGGGAAGCCTTCTCGAATCATCCTCCGCTCGACAATATCTATGTAGTACTCCGACAGCTCATGGGAAGGCTGAAGTTGCTGGGGTAAACCGAACCTTCGTCCCTGCACGTCGGCCAGAAAGTCGATTAGGGCTCAATCGCGGCAAATTCACCGGTTTGAAGCATAAGTTCCTTGGCCAGGATCTCGTGGTCAATGTACTGGTAAAACGAACTTACGTCACTCTTGACGATATATTGGATGCGACTTGTGGTTGCCCAAGGTTCGGTGGGATTGACCAACTGTTCATCATTGAAGCTGTACTTGATCGGTGCAACCACAAAATCAAGGTACCGTTGCCGTGATCTATCCACGGACTTCCGCCCTGTAAGTGCGAGCGAGGTGAGTGCTCGATAAACAATTCTGTCGATTTGATATAGCATCGCAATTGGTCTTACCCCATGCCCCGCCTTGCGTGCGCCAACCACAGCTTGGGGCGCAGGTAGATGACCAGACAGCAGTTGGGCAGCAAGCCAATCACTGATGGCGTTGGCATTCGCGACCAAGTTTCTCCAGGCCGGTTCTTCGGGCATGAGGTCCCGAACGGCAGCGGCTTCGACCTCTAAGGCCAACTTGAGGTTGAGGCGTTCGACGAGGCCTGCTTCCAAGGGGCGCATGCTGACACTCTAGGACCGTCTCGGATATTTTTCGACCCCCGCACGTTGGCTACCCCTTGCCCCAACCGGTTCCTGGCCAACGAAACAATAGTTATTGCGTATTTAATAAAACTGCCTACCGATAGCACTGCTCTTCTCATTGGACTACGGTAATGCGCCGAAGCCCTATCCTTCTGGTCTTGACCCGCCCACTAACGTCATGATCCTCTACGGTGAGTCCCGGCGGGTTGAAGTAGACCCGGGAGGGCTGGCATGCGATCCTAACAGAGATCAAAATGATTCGTTGCTCCGAGTACCATCGAGATATCAGAGGTTGCCGGCTGCAGTGGCCGGCGTTGGCGTAAGTAGGAGTGCTGCATGCCGCCACGCGCAACCACAATCGTCGACCCGCGTTTCGCCGGGGAACTGCGCCACCTTCGGGAGGCGCTGGGCATGTCGTTGCGGCAACTCGCCGCCGCCGTGAACCACGGCAAGAGCCTCATTCACCAGTTGGAAGCGGGACAGACGAAGCCGACAGTAGAGGTGGCGGCCCGGCTCGACGACGCCTTGCAGGCAAACGGCGCTTTGGCAGCATTGGTCATTGACGCCCCCGACGGCGGCGACCGCTTGGCGTACTTGACCGGACGTCCTCGCAGCGTCGACCGTGCAGCCGCAGATGCCCTCGCAGGCCTTCTCGGTGGCTACCGCCGGTTGGAGGACGCCGTAGGGTCAGGTCCGATCATCGGGCCGGTCCGCGCCCACCTCGGCACCATGATCGATCTGCTGCGGGAGGCCCCGCACGCCTTGCAGCCCTGGATTATCGATGTCGCTGGGCAGTGGGCGCAGTTCGCAGGCTGGTTGAGCATCGCCCGGGGCGAGGAGCGCATTGCCACGGCCTGGAACGCGAGGGCCTTGCAATGGGCTACTGAGGCTGGCAATACCGATTTGATCGCCACCGTACTGTCCTTTCAGGGGCACCAGGCAGAGTTGCGGAACGATCTCCCGTCCATGATTGAGCTATCGCGGGCATCGCGGCGGGATGAGGCGGTGAACGCGGCCCTACGCGCCTACTGCGCAGGGCAGGAGGCCAGGGGTCTAGCCATGGCCGGAGCAGCTAGCGCTGACGTACTGGCGCGGCTGTCGGAGGCGTCGGACCTCTCGGCCCAATCGACAGAGGAACCACTGTCCCCATGGGGCTACTGGTACACGCCATCGTTCTTCGCCGTTCAACAGGGGAGCGTCTGGCGCTATCTCGGTGCTGCGGACAGTCGTGCGAACGATCGCGCGCTGGCACTGCTGACAACCGGTGTCGCGGGCGTCAGCGAGGAGGCAAGCGGTGCCGAGTGGCATGGCCGCAACCTGGTGCATCTCGCCGTCGCTCAGGCGCAGGGCGGGGACGCGGCGACGGCCCGCGAGACCCTGGCGGCGGCAGACGCCATTGCGCTTGCCACGGCATCCCGAGAACTCGCCCGTCAGGTGGCCGAGGCTGTCCACCATCTCCGACTGTCCGCTATGCCGTAGCGGACGCGTTTCGCCTGGTCCGCCACCGATTGTCACATAGACGATGACGGTGGGTGACGGCGCTGGTGGCTACTCAGACTGATGTCGCGCCCACTGTTCGATGGAGGTGGGCATGCATAACGACGAGTCGGCAAGCGAGGGCGAGCAGTCCGAAGCGGCCGAGCGGGAGGCTGCCAAACAGCGCCTCCTGGCGCAGGCCGAGGCGGAGCGCGTACCCGTGGAGGACACGACCCGCGCGGTCCCGGACCGGCGGTGGCGGCGTGACCAACGATGACCTCCCGATCGGCCGCCGGGTCGCCCGCTGGCGGGTGCGGCGGTCGATGACGCAACAGATGCTTGCCGACCGGCTGCGCAGGTCGAAGAGTTGGGTGGACAAGATCGAGCGGGGTGCCCGCACCCTGGACCGGTACTCGGTGATCCAGGAGCTGGCCCACGTCCTGCGGGTCGATCCGGAGGTGCTGCTCGGTCAGCCCCAGAGCAGCCCGGCGGGCACGCCGGACGGGGTGGACGACATCCGGGCCGCGCTCGCCCGCTACGACATCCCGCAAGCTCCACCACAGACGGACGAGTTGAGAAGGCAGGTTGGGCACGCCTGGTTGACCTACCAGCACGCGCACTACGGGCAGTTGGTGCGCCTGCTGCCGGGTCTGCTCGACGCTGCCCAGGGCGCGCGGTCGGCGGAGCTGCTGGTACACGCGTACCGGATCACCTCGTCGCTGCTGGTGAAGCTCGGCGAGGCCGACCTCGCCTGGCTGGCCGCCGACCGCGCGATGTCCACCGCCGCCGACGACCCACTGCTCGCGGCGGCAGCGACCATCTCGGTGGGCCAGGCGCTCCGCGTGCAGAACCGTGACCGCCTGGCCCTGGCCGCCCTGCTCCCCGCCGCCAACCGCGTCCTCTCACACCCAACCCGCTCCGGTGATCATGAGGTTAGCGGCGCTTTTGGAGATCAAACCGCCCGCAAAGCTCATGATCACGGGGGCGAGGGGCAGGGCGGGGGCGAGGGGGAGGGGGACCACCGGGGGAGGGCGGTGGGTGGGACGTTGCTGGTGCAGGCCGCGCTTGCTGCCGCCGGTTGCGGCGAGCACCGCCGCGCCGACGAGCTGACCGACCGGGCCGCAGGGATCACGGCCAGCCTGAGGGGGTGCGACGACACGCACCGCACCAGCTTCGGGCCGGTCGCCGTCGAGCTGGCGCGGGTGCTGGTGGCGACCTCGCGGGGTGACACCGTCGAGGCGCTCCAGAGGCACACGACGGTGGTTCGGCGGGAGGCGTGGCGGCGGTTGCCGGCCGAGTATCGGGGCGCGTACCTGGTGGACGTCGCGCGGGCGTACCTCCAGGTGGGTGACCTGCGCAGGGCGGCACGCGCGCTGGTGGACGCGGACAGTGTCGCGCCGGCCGAGGTTCGGTGCCGGCCGTTGGCGCGTACCGTGATCGCCGATGTCGCCCGCGCGCAGCCGGCGCCGGCCGGCGTGGCGCGCCTGGCGACGCTGGTCGGCCTCACCCGGTGAGACTCGGTCGCCTGGAGGTAACCGTAATGGGCGATCAGGTGCTCTTGCGGCTGCCGGTTCGTGCGAGAAGGCCACGAACGACACTGGCTTGGGGATCTCCGAGGGGATCGAGGATCCGTAGCGCCTGCTGCCAGCAGCGCCGCGCGGCATCGTGCTGGCTGGCGGCGTGGTGGGTGTCGCCGAGCGCTGCCAAAGTGAGCCCTTCGCAGCGGCGGTCGTCGAACCGGCGGAACAGCTCCAGGGCGTCCGTGTGCCGTTCCAGGGCCTCGTCGAGTCGACCGGCCTGCTGATATGCCAGGCCGAGCGGATAGGAGGCCCAGGCGACACTCCACTGATCATCGATGCCGTCGAGGATGGTGACGGCTTCCAGGTAGTGCGCGATGGCCGTGTCGAGGCGTCCGTGTGCGCGGTGCCCGTTGCCGAGGCTGAGCAAGGACATACCTTCGCCTCGGGTGATGCCGTGGCGGCGAAAGACCTCTCGCGCCTGACCGAAGAAGTCCATGGCCTCGTTCGTCTGCCCAAGCTCCTCGTGGATGAGGCCCAGCCCACGCAGACAGAATCCTTCCACCCAGTGGTCGTCGACCTCGCGGCTCGCGGCGACGCCTTGGTGATAGCAGTCGAGCGCGGTCTCGCGCTGCCCCATCCGCCAGTGGGCGTCGCCGAGGCAGCGGAGGTTGGCAGCCTCGCCGAGGCGCGACCCGGCCGAGCGCGCCGCACGCAGGCCGGTGAGGTGGATGTCGCGCCAGTCGGCCCAGTAGGACTTGAGCTCGAAGAACCCGTCGCTGACCACCGGCAGCTGCCAGGCAACCTCGAGTTCTCCCAGATCGTCGGCCTGCCGAACGGTGTCCAGAAGGTTGAGCCGTTCGCGTTCGAACCATGCCATCGCCTCGGCCACGGTGTGCGGAGGAGCGAGGATGACACCGGGCTCGCCTGGAGGCAGGGCGACGGCATGTGAGTACGGGAGGATGACCTTGCGACCTTCTTCAGCCATCAGCAGGTACCAGAAGTAGACGCGGCGTCGCGATTGGCGCTGTTGCTCGGGCGTCTCCTCGGCCTGTGCTCGTTCGAGCGCGTAGGCGCGGAGAAGGTCGTGGAACAGGTATCGGTCGCGGCTGGGGTTCTGCATAAGGTGCGCAGCGGTGAGCTGGTCAAGCAGATTGCGGGATCGGGACAGACTCACGCCGGCGAGGGCCGCCGCTGCTGAGGCCGAGGTGTCGGAGCCGGCGTGCAACCCGAGGAGTCGGAAGAGCCGCGCCGTTTCGGTGGGCAGCGCTTGGTAGGACCAGGAGAACACCGCCCGTACGTCGGACAGCTCGTCATCGTCGACCGCGAGAGCGTCAAGCTGATGCTCGACCAGTGCGAGGTCTGCCACGAACTCCGCGAGGGTCACATGGGGAGAGTTGGCGATGCGCTCCCCGATGATCCGCAGGGCGAGGGGAAGGTAGGCACAGCGGCGGGCAAGTTCAGCGGCGGCCTGTGGCTCTGTGCGGACCCGGCCCCCGCCGATGGTATCGCTGAGCAGCGTGACTGCTTCTTCGGGAGACAGGACGTCCAAGGTCATCCGCGACGCTCCTTCCCGTGCCACCAAGCCGGAAAGCCGGCTGCGGCTGGTGACGATCGCCATGCACGTCGGTGTTGCCGGGAGAAGTGGCCGGACCTGACCGACGGTGGACACATTGTCCACCACGATCAGGACGCGCTTGCCGTTCAGGACGGACCTGAACATTGCCGCCCGTCCGTCTGTGTCCGTAGGGATCTGCTCCGCCGGCACGTGCAACGCGCGGAGGAACGTGTCCAGTGCCTGGCCGACATCGAGGGCTGGCCCCGGACCGTAGCCGCGCATGTCGACGTAGAGGTCGCCATCGGTGAACCACCCTCGTGCTCGGTGAGCCCAGTGGACGGCCAGCGCTGTCTTTCCCACGCCGGGGGCGCCCGCGATAGTAGCCACGATCATCGGCGGGTGGCCCGCAGCCGCAGGTACGTCGTCGGACGGCAGTGCCGCGTCCAGTCGGCTGAGGGTTCGCTCGCGGTTGACGAAACCGGTTGCGTCGAGGGGGAGTTGACGCGGTGGCTGTAGACCTTCACGCTGCCGGCCCGGCAGCGAGCGGCGGGTCACGGGGCGTTGATCTGGAGCTGGTCTGCGATCTCCCGGTAGGAAACCGACGCCGAGACGGCCGCATCACGCCACAGATTGGCTTGCACTATTTGCTCTGGTTCGCTGACCACCTCGCCGGAGACGAACCTGCCCTCCTCGTCGTAGTACATGGCCACGAGACGGGCGGAGTCGAACAACCAGTAGTCGTAATGCGGCAATGTGGTCGGCCAGTCGTCGCCCGGGACCACGATGAGGCGGACGTCCTCGCCCGCCTCGACCGTGTGCTCGTAGGCCCAACCGCACTCGAACCGCACGTAATCTGACAGCGGTTCGGTGACGACATGGACCCGGTGCATGCGTTTGCCCGCCGACGCCGCCGCCCGCACTGTGTCGCACCACGCCGCGATCCCCGGAAACTCTCCGCGCGTCTCGCCCGCCAGGAACCGTGCGAACTCGTCCTGCTCGTACGACACGTCATACCGCTGAAGGGTCTCCAGCCGGTACGCCGTGTAACGGAAGTCGCGAAACAGTTGGTTGAACTCGTCGTCAGCCAGGGACGTGAACGATCGGGTCAACTCCCGATCACCGCTGCTCGGACTCGCGGTAGCGCTCAATGGCACCGAGCAGGACTTCAGCAGGAATCCGTACCGCGCCCTCACCAGGAAGTACGTTCTCTAGCTCGCCAGCGGTGTCCTCGTCGATGAGGCTTCCTTGAACGACAAGCTCCCCGTTTTCGCCGAGGTAGACCGTGGGGCAACCGTTGCCACCCGAGCCAGGATCCTTGTAGAGCTTGGTCAGCCTCATCTCGACCTCCAACAGAAGAGCAGACGGCTAAAAATACTGTCGGTCAGGACAGTAGTGCTCAGCGTGGTGGCCCAACAAGCCGATACCTCATGTCTGGGCTGGCCCGGATCGTAGCCGCGGAGGTTCGCGTATAGCTGCCCGTCGGGAAACCGCTGTCGTACGGCATGCGCCCATCGCAACGCCAGCGCCGTCTTGCCGACGCCTGCGGTGCCGCAGATGACGAAGAGGGTGGCGCGGACGGCCTCGCCGACGAGGAGGTGATTCAGCGAGCCCAGTTCGTCGATCCCTGGTGGACGCGGACAGTGTCGCGCCGGCCGAGGTTCGGTGTCGGCCGCCGGCGCGTACCGTGATCGCCGATGTTGCCCGCGCCAGCTGGCGCCGGCCGGCGTGGCGCGACTCGCCACCCTGGTCGGGCTCACGAGATGAAAGCTCGCCGTCCTGCTACGCGCGGCCGACCCAGGTGGCGACGCACGCCTCGTTGCCCTCGGCGTCGGCCAGGACCCACCACTTGGGTGCGTGCGCGTCGGACACCAGGTGGCCGCCGGCGGCCAGGGCGGCGGCGATGCGAGCCTCTGCCTGATCGTGCGGGACCGCTATGTCGAGGTGCATGCGGTTGCGCTGTGGGCGCGCCTCGTCCATCGGTTGTAAATTGAAGCCCGGGCCGCGGCGCGACGGGTCGAACAGGTAGTCGTCGCCAAACTGCCGATAGCCGAGCAGCGCGCGCCAGAACGGCAGCACATCCGCGCCGACGAGTGCGTCAAGGGTGACGTTGATGAGTTGCACGGCGGTCGGGTCGGCGGGGAGGCCCAGTTCCTTGGCGGCGGCCGAGATGCGCCGGGCCAACGAGATGTCGCGCCGATTCAGGCTCACCGTGACGCCGGCGCCGCGCAGGTCGATGATGAGATGTTGCTGCTGGGCCTCGTCGGCTAGCCGGCCGATCTCATCGACGAGCGCGACGCCCTTGGACAGCGAGCCGGTCGGGAAGTAGGCCGAGACCAGATGGTAGAGGCAGCGCCAGTCCTCGACACCGTCGGCCGCGTGGAACTGGGCGGCCGTGATCTGCCCAGTCATGTCAGCGAACCTAACATCGGCGGCGCAACCGCCTCCTACGCGGCGTGGCGCGACTGGCGACGCTTGTCGGCCTCACCCGCTGACGCCCGCTGGCCTCCGCACCGGCCTCGCGTGGGTTTTTTCTGGGAACTACCGGGCTTTGCGCTGACGACGCGCGCGCTCGAACTCGGCGACATCCGACATCCACTGACCGTGCTGGTCGAGTGCGGCGCAGCCGCCGCGGACGAAGGCGCTCACCAGCTTCCGGTACCCGCCGATCCCGTCGACCAGGCTGTACTCGACCTGGTACTCCGGGTCCGACCCGGCTTCCCCGTGTCGCACCGTCGTGATCCGGGCGATGGAGTCCGCGTAGAAGTGCAGCTGGATCCCCTCGCCCATCTCCTCGTCCTCGATGGTGAACACTTCGTTGTCCCCGGCAGAGCGATCGGCGACGAACTCCCAGAACTCGGCGGAGGCAGTGCGAGAACCGTCCCGTACCCAATTCTTCTCGCCGCCCTTGTCATCGGTGAAGGTCAGGGCCGTCTTACCGTGGTCGTCGGTGGCCTCCTCGTCGTCTAGCACCGGTGTGCTCCTGGAGCGGCCCGCAGCCTCCGAGCACAGCAGAAAGCCCACCGTCCGCACCGCGTCATCGGCGAGTTCGGGGTACGCGCGGCGCACTGCCGCGTCGACAGTCGCTGCCATCCGATCCCAGTCACGCTTGTCAGTGTCCCGGTTTCCCCGCCGCGGATCGAGGCCGATCCGCTTTCCGGCGCACGCCTGCTCAGCGGTGTCGATCACCCGCATGACCTGGGGCAGCAGTGCGGGGTCGACGGCATCGGGGCTCCGCCGTGGCACCGTCGCGCCATGCAGATACTGGCCCGTGTACCTCAGAATCGCAGCATCGAGTGCCCCGAGGACTACTCCGCGCTCGGAGCGACGGCGGTTTGCGTGATACTCCTGGGCACGTTTCTCGTTCGACAGCTCCGTTGCCGCGCCCATCGCCTCGCAAACCTGGCCGCGCTCCAGTAGCGCGATGTCGGCGCCATGGGCGACGAGCCGAATCCTGTCCCACCGGATGCGCCGAAAGAGCGCGTCGACGTCCGGGGGCGGGGAGAGCAGGATCGGGTCCAGGAGCGCGACGGCAGCGTTCTCGTCGAGCTGGCCCCGGGTTCCGGCAGCGTCGCACAGCGGAAGGACCGCACTCCACAGCAGCAGGTGTCTGGCCAGGTCCTCCCGGATCACCGCGAGGTGGGCTTCGGAGATCGGGACCGTGAACGTGCGAGGGTCATGGTTGGCGTCGGCCCCGGCGGCGAGCATCAGTTTCAGCTCGCCGTCCTCGCGGATCACCTTCGGGATCCAGCCGTTGCCGCTACGCGTGAACACGATGTCTCTCATCTGTTCACGACCACCGTGCACATTCGACATCGAGGCGTGGGTCGGTGCGCACCCAGACTTCGCCCCCGGCGGCCGCAGCCGGGCCGTCGACCCGTTCGAGACCGAGGAATTCGATCAACTGGAGCAGCTCGGCTCGCTCGGCGCGGTCCTCGCCGACATCGTGCGAGTCGAAGAAGACGTAGTACCTGTCGCTCGGGTCGACGATGCCCGAATCCGCCCAGATCCGGGCGACTTCCTCGATCGCCGCTGCTTCCATCGTGAACGCGGCGGCGCGGGCGGCACCGCGGGTCTCCGGTGAGGCGTCGAGGTCGGAGAGGTCGGAAAACCACTGGCCGAAGTGGTCGAGGCCGGCGTATCCGTTCTCGAAGAACAGCATCGCGCTCGGAAGGTAGCGGTTGGGCCTGTCGACCCGGAGGTGTTCCGACCTGAGCTGGTCCGCATGCTTGATCCGGGAGATCTTCCCCAGGCGGGGCATGAGCACCAAACTCTGCGCCGCCGGTTCGTCAGTGATGGTGTAGGTGTCCGACTCGCGGCCCCGGAAGAACGCCGAGAACGCCACGTAGGCCTCCTGGGGGTCGCCCACCGAGACGTGCTGATCGTTGCCATCACCGGCAGCGAAGACGAACTGCTTCGGTCCGGGTCTGTAGGGGCGGGCCATGGACGTCCTTCGTTCAGGGATGAAAGCTCCGCCAGGGTAGTGGATCAGACCGACATGCCCGCGGCCCTGATCGGGACCGGGTTTCCGGGAACGTGAGATTCGGGCATGTATCTCGGCACTGCTGGAGGGAGAGACAGCAAATGCTGGTAACTGGTTATCTCGGCGCGGTGCTCATCGGTGCCCTCGTCGGCCTGCTCGGCCGACTCATCCTGCCGGGGAGGCAGCGGATCGGCGTCGTCGCCACGTTCGTTCTCGGCGTCGGTTCGGCGGTGCTGGGCACCGTTGTCGCCAGGGCGCTTGATATCGACGACGGAGCCGGCGTCAAGGTGTGGGTGCTGCGCTGGGACTGGGTCGTGCTCGCGATCCAGGTCGGTGTCGCGATCATCGCCGTGGCGCTGGCGAACATGCTCACCTTCACCCGGCTTGCCGGCGGCGACGACAAGCCCCGTCGGCGGGCCCGTCGCAGCCAGGCCAAGAGCTGAAGAGTCGGTCAGTGCGCGAGCCGCGGAGGGACCACCCGTCCGAGTGGTCCCTCCGCTGGTCTGCTGGTGAGTGGCTAGACTTCAGGTTGGCAGTTCACCTGTGCTCTGCTGCGGCGGGCGCAGCCTCGGGAGGGTGTTCCAGCACCCTCTCGAGGGGCCGTCCCATCAGACGGCGCCTACTCGCAGAAGACCCGCACTGTGGCATCGGGTGAATCCACCTCCACTGTCACCTCGTCGAGGTGCTCCACGAGCGCCTCCAACTGTTCGGGCTTGAGCTGCGTCAGGTCGATCGGCACACCGGAGTCGCTGAGTGAGGCATTGGCCTTGACCAGGGCCTGCGGCGGGATCAGCGCCGCCAGCCGTACACCGGCCCGCAGCAGTTGCAGTGGCACCCGCACGTTGACCCGTGACGGCTCGAGGTTGTCGGTGGAGTCCACCAGCACCCGCAGGTACTTCACCTTGCCCTTCGGCCGGGCGTCGTGACTCACCGTCGCCGGTGCCTGGTCCCGTTCGAGTGCGGCAATCAGCTGCTCCGCCTCCTCTGCGGTGACCTTGCCGGCGACCAGCATGTCGAGGATGTCCTTGCGTTGTTCGGTCATTCGAACCTCTCCTTTATCGGATAGCCACGAGCACGGCCGTGCGGCAGTGCTCGATGTCGAAGCGGGCGCCGGGCAGTGCCGAGATGACACGCCAAGCGGCGCCGAGTGCCCGCACCACACCGATGCGGAACACGACGCAGGCCACGATCGCCGCCAGCACGACCAGGACCACGACCGGGAAGAGCACGAGCACCACGGGGAGTACGGGAACCCAGAGGCGGACGGGCCGGCGGTCCGGGCGGTTGACAGTGACGGTCACCAACTGCGGCATCACGACCGACCGTCCAGCTCGGCCAGCGCCTGCTGTGCGCTGATCTCACCGCGGCGCAGCCGATCGATGACGTCGGCTCGCGAGGGTGCCGGATCGGTCTCGACGAAGTCGAGCATCTGCGTGATCCGGTTGAGTCGTGACTTGATCGTCGGGTAGCTCACCCCGAAGATGCGTTCCATCTCCTTGATCGAACCGTGGCAGCGCACGAACGCCGTGACGAAGACCTGGTCATCGACGTTGAGCTGAGCCAGTTGCGGTGGCTCGAACTCGCCCTCGATCGCAACGCCGTTGCTCGCCAGGCGCACCCGCTCGACGACGAACGGCTGCCCCCGCGTCAGGCCGGTCAGGTCCTGCCAGTCCATCGCCTGTTCTGTCATAACTAAAGTTGTATCTTAAGATTCCTCAACTTCCAAGAAGCTGGCCTTAACTTTCTTGAGGTCCACCTGGCGTCGGGGGCGATCTCGTCGCCGGCCGGGAATGCGAAACCGCGGCGGGACCCGAAGAGGTCCCGCCGCGGCCGAAGAGCTTTGCTTACCAGAGGCCCCAGGTGAAGGCCTGGTTCTCCGACGTCGTGTAGCAGGTGAACTGCATCATGTCGGCGCCGTTCAACCTCGAGTTGGCCTCCACCGCCATGCACTTGTTGGTGCCCCGGTTCTTCAGCTGGTAGTAGTCGGCACCCCCGGAGGTGAAGAGCTTGATCGGCAGCCACTGGTCGTTGAGGCGGGCATCGCCGCACACCTGCGTGGCGATCTTCGCCCGCTCGGTGGTGACCGCGCCGCGCACGGCCATGCACCGTCCGCCGTTGTTGAAGGAGATGCGGTAGTAGCCCGAACTGGTAGTGGTGAAGGTCCAGTTGCGGTTCGGCCCGCCCTCGCAGAGGTGCTGGTCGACCACGATGTTCAGCGCGGACGAGAAGGCCTCCGGCGACAGGCAGTAGTCGTTCGTGTAGGGCTGGATCACCCACGGGCCGGTGGCGGCGGCCGCCGCCGGGCTGCCGGTGCCGACCAGCATCGCCGCGATCATGGTGAGCACCGCCGCCAGGCTGGTCATCGTCTTGCGCAACATGAAGTGCCTTCCGTCGTCCACAGTGGAGGAACGCCAAGGCTAGACGATCACCATCGATGCGCGCCAATCGAGCCGGGGCGCCCGGCAAGGAAGCAGGTGCACGTCCGGATCACTCGAAGAACTTGATGCTGAATCCGGTGTCGGCCGTCGGGCCGGGCACGTTGGCGCGGCGGTAGGTGGTGTTGCCCCACCAGCAGAAGGTGCCGGTGTACCAGTAGCGGTTCGCCCAGGAGTACGCGGTGCCCTTGGGCACCCCGTGGTACATCAGCGGGAACCTCGGCCCGGCGGGTGGGCTGGTGGCGATGTCGCCGTTGAGCAGCACGAAGCTGTGGTGACCAGGCCCGTTCACGTGCAGGGTGGGATCCCAGCCGGCCATCATGGTGGCCCGGTTCGAGCCGAACAGGCAGCCGTTCGACTTGTACCAGTCCCACACGTACGTCGGGTCGCCGCCGGCGCGCAGCCGCAGGTCGGCGAGGCAGTACTGGTCGCTCCAGCTGCCGTTGGCGGAGTAGACGATGTGGAGCTGCCCGTTGGGGTCCCTGATCGCCTCGGGGGACTCGTTGATGAACGGGTTGCCGACGACGCGCTCCCAGCTCTCGCGTGGCTGGGAGATGACGTACCGGCCACCGGTCGGGGTGAGCGGGTCACTCATCCGGCTGAGGTAGATGTTCTGTTCGACGTTGGTGTCTCCGGCCCAGCCCGACCAGACGAACCACCGCTGCCCGTTGAAGGTGAACAGGCTGCCGTCGATGGCCCACCTGCCGTCGGGCAGCGCGAGCTGCCGCTCGGCCGTGTAGCCGCTGGCCGGCGACGCCGAGTGGATCGCGTACATGCGGTGGGCGGTGCCGCGCCCGGCCGAGAAGTAGATGTAGTAGCGGCCGCCATCGGTGACGATCTCCGGGGCCCAAACCTCACCGAGGTTGCGGCTGTCCGTCCAGACCTGCCGCGCGGGTGCGGCGGCCAGCGCGTCGGGAGAGGCCGCCTGCCGCACGGCGATCCCGCCGTTGACCGACTGGACGGAGATGTAGGTGCCGCCGACGCGGATCACGCTGGGGTCGGCGGCTCGCAGGCTGGTCTGCCCGGCCGCCGCCGTCGCGGCGCCGAGCAGGGACAGGCCTGTGGCGAGCACGAGGGCCAGCAGGATGGAGAGGAGTCGCGGAAGGGTTCGGTTACCGACGTTCACGATCGGGATTCCTCTCCTCGCCTACCGGTTGGAGTTGCCGATGGGGGTTCAGGTCGTGCGGCAAAAATCGACGCTCTTAGATTAGAGCAGGAGTTGCGCACTCGCTGTCGGAGCGGACCACCGCGTCCCGGAACCCTCGCACCGAGCGCTCCGCCGTCAGCCGTCAGAGCGACGCCGCCGTTCCCTCACCGCGAAGCCCACGGCCAAGAGAAGCAGCCCAACCGCGATCAGCCCGCCGCTCAGGTATCGAAGCGTTGGTGACACCTCCGGCCAGGCGAACTGCACCGCGATGATCAACACGAAGAACGCGAGAAGGACCAGCGCGCCCGTTGCTTGCCGACGCCGCATCGTGAACCCCCTTGATTGCCTGCGCATGTCTGCGGTTTCCTCAGTCCCTCTGCTGCCGCCGGCGGCGCAGCACGTGCACGAGCATGGCAGGCAGGACCAGGATGATGATCACGGTCGATGTGCCCACGAAGGCGTCCGGATAGCGTTCAGCGACGGGGCCGGCGAGCAGGAACCCGACGACAGAGCCCAAGCCCATGAGGAGTATGCCGAGAGGCGGTCGTTTCACTGGCCTCACTCCTCACTAGCTGGCAGGACCTCGCGTTCATGGTTGTGCTCGAAGTTGTCGTCGGCCAAACCTGTGGGATGGCGGGCGCGTCGAAGACGCTCGTCAGGTGGTCAAGGAGTTGTCGTTCGATCCTTACGCCGGGCGAGTGCATTGCGGATGGCGAGAACGACGAGCGAGAGCGGCACGAAGACCCAGAGCTGCAGCACTGTGTACCGGCGCAGCTCCCGGTCGATGTCGACGCCAGCCAGTTCGGCGTCGAGGGCGCCGGGTCGCATCAGTGCCAGCGCATACAGGGACAGCGGTGCGTAGTTGAGACCAGCGCCGGTCAACCACAGGCCGATCGCTCGGGTGCTGAGGCCGCTCGACGACGCCAGCAGCCAGACGCCTGACGTCACCATGAGAACGACGCCGACGAGGAACTCGGCCAGAATGATCCGCCGACGGCGGGTGGTTCCTCGGCTGCCGTACATGTCGATGGCCGCCAAGCGACGCACGTTCATCAGAACGATGGTGCCACCTGCGGACAACCCTGACGGTTGCGGCGGCACCGGCAGGACGACCCGATGATCCGCTCGCCTTCACGGAAGTCGGGGTGTCCCGGCTCCACGGGCACCCCGACTTCACGAAGCCCGAGTCGATCTTCGCCACCATCGGAAGGGCGGGACGGGGGCCACCGCTGTGGCCGGGCCGATGCGAAAGACTTGTTGCGAATCTCGGCCACAAGGGCGTATAACCGAAAGGAGTCTTTCGTTTAAGGGGTGCCCATGGAGCAACACGAGCCAGAACGCCGGGTGCGCGTCCAGGACGCCACCAAGCTGCGGGCCCTCGCGCACCCGTTGCGCCTGCGGCTGCTGCGCTACCTGCTCGCCGCCGGCCCGAGAACCGCCGCGCAGTGCGCCGAGGCCCTGGACGACACCGGGGCGAACTGCAGTTACCACCTGCATCAACTGGCCCGGCACGGCCTCATCGAGCGAGTCCACGCCGAGGGGACCAACCGGCGTGACCGACCGTGGCGCGCCGCCGCCACCGGGTTCGAATTCCTTCCGGATCCCGACGACGCCGAGGGGCAGCAGATCAACGACGCGCTGACCGCCCTGGGGGTCGACGAGGTGTTCCGATCGCTGCAGCGCTACCAGCATCAGCAGCACAAACTGACCGACGAGTGGCGGAAGAGCGCCACCTTCCACAACTACACGCTCTCGCTCACCCCGGAGGAGTTGCGGCATCTCGCCCTGACCCTGGACGCCGTCATCCGGCCGTACCTGCGCCCGTTGCGCACCGCGCCCCCGAGCGACGCCCGGCCCGTCACCCTCAACCTCCAGGCGTACCCCACGCCGGAGTTCATCTGAGATGCTGACGCTGCTGCGACTCCGCGGATTCGTCCTGATCTGGGCTGGCGGGCTCTTCTCCAGCGTCGCGAGCTGGCTGCTGCTCACCGGGCTGCCGATCTACGTGTTCGGGGTGACCGGCTCGGCGCTCACCACCTCCGCCGTGTTCCTCGTCGAGCTGCTGTGCGGCATCACGCTGGGATCGTTCGCCGGTGCGCTCGCCGACCGTCTCGACCGGTTCCGGCTCATGACCTGTGTCGCCGCGCTCCAGGCCGCGGTGGTGATCCCCCTGCTCGGTCAACCCGACCACCACCTGTGGGTCATCTCGCTGGTCGCCGGGGCCCAGGCGGTGCTGACGCAGACGTTCGACTCCGCCCGCAACGCCGCGCTGCCACGCCTCGTCGAGCCCGCGCACCTGGTGCGCGCCAACAGTGTGGTGGCGCTCAACATGAGCGTGGGACGGCTCATCGGAGGTTCGCTGGGCGGGTTCGCGATCACCCGTGACGGCACCCGTTACCTCGCTGTCGGCGCCGTCGTGGCCTTCGCGATCACGGCAGCCCTGACCGCCGCCGGCCGCCGCGCCATCCACCACGCAACCGCGCAGCCGACGACCCCGGACCGTACGTCGTCGTTCTTCACCGCCTGGCGACACGGCCTCACGGCGATGCTACGCAACCGTGCCGTGCGGATGACGCTCGTGAGTGTGGCGTTGGGCGGCATCGCGCAGGGCCTGTTCGTTGTGCTCTTCGTGGTCTTCGTCAGCCGCGCGCTGCATGCCGACGGCACCCTCACCGGTGTGCTGCGCGGCGTTCAGGCGATCGGCGGGGTGGCAGGTGGGCTCATCGTCGGCATGCTGGGCGCTCGGCTCAGCCCCCGGCTGCTGATGAGCCTCGGTGCGACCACCTTCGCCCTGATCAGCCTGGTCATCTGGAACGGGCCGGCGGTCACCCGTCAACCCGAGTGGTACGTCGGGTTGTTCATCCTGGTCGGTGCGCCAGGCATCGCGTACGCCAGCGGAGCTTTCGCGCAGATCCAACAGAGCGTGCCCGACACCGAGTTGGGCCGGGCCTTCGGCGTCTACCACGCGATCTTCAACGCCTCGCAGGGGCTGGGCATGGCGGCTGCCGGCCTGCTCGGCGACGTGCTCAGCGTCGTGCTCGTGCTCAATGTGCAGGCCCTGCTGTACCTGGCCTCCGGTGCGGTCGCCTACCTGGGCCTGCGCTCCGTCGGGCAGCAGCGTCACGCCGTACGGCAGCGCGCCACCGTCGATGTCGGGTAGGCCACGCTCGTCCCACCGGCGGCAGGCGTGGTTCGCGGCACCTATCCCGGCGGCCCAGCAACGGCCGCCGCTGGGCCTACGCGGCCAGGATGGCCTTGAGTGCCGTGGCGAGTGCCTGGTCTGCCGGGACGGGCACGTCGGGGACCACTCCGACGCCCTCCCAGTTGGTGCCGGTGACGCTGTTGATGGTCCGGGCGGTCGGCACGGTCACGAGAATGTGTTCGGTGACCGGGTGGCGGGCCGTCGGGTGCGCGCCGCCACGCGTCGTCTCACCGACGACGACGGCCCGGCCGTGCGCCTGAAGGGTGTACGCCACGTCCTCGCCCCCGGAGAACGTCACCGCGCTGGTCAGCACGTGGACCGGGCGGTCCGCGTAGCGCGGCGCGGGCAGGTGGGCGGTCGTCCAGAACTGGCGGGTGGCGCCGGTGGACCGCTCGTAGAAGTCGTTGAGGTGCACCTGGTCGTCGCGGAAGAAGTAGCTGCACCACATCGCGGCTCCCTCCGGTGTTCCGCCGGAGCAGGCGCGCAGGTCCAGGACGAGCGCGGAGCTGAGGGCGACCAGTTGCATGGCCGCGCCGATCGCGGCGGCGCCTTCGTCGGCGTACGCGATGCGTCGCACGTCGATGAGCCCGACGTTGCCGTTCAGGTGCTCGACCCGGCGGACCCCCTGGTTCTCCGCCCTGAGCAGCGCGAGGAACGCGGCCCGCCCTCCGTCTTCGTCCGCTGGATCCAGCGACTGCGGCTGGTCCGACCACAGCAGCCGCAGATGCTTGTCCGGACACACCTGCTGAAGGTGAGCGGTCACCGTCTCGCAGAGCGCCGGCTCGTCCAGGTCGTCGTACTCGCCTGCCGCGAGACGGCGCCGGATCGCGGCGTCGATGTCAGCGACCTTCTCAGGAAAGACGTACCCGGCCTCGATCCGGTCCAGGGCCTGCCCGATGATCTGTTCGTTGGAGAGCACGGCGAGCAACGGTAGACAGCAACCAGCCCGATGACCACCGGGTTTCCCGCAGCGGATCAAAAGCGCGGCAGTATGCCCACGAGCGACGTGATGATGGCGACCCGCAGGGCTGTCCGTAGGTCGACATGGTGGACCGCGAGCGCCGGCTCGGACTCGTAGACGGCGAGCAGGCTCGGCGGCGGCGAGGTGTAGGCGGACAGCGCGCCACCCATGATCAGGGCGTTCAGGCAGAACAGCTCGGCGTTGTCGCCGACCTCGGGTAAATGCCGCCGGACGAGGTCGGCCATCACCGCGAGGTTGCCCAGTGAGGCCCGCTTGTGCCGGCGGACCGCCTCGACCGAGACGTTGTGCTCGAGCACCCCGCCCTGCGCGCCGAAGAGATCGCAGAGCACCGTCTGGGCGGCGAGCGACCGGCTGAGCACGTCGGCCGTCTGCTCCGCCCGTTCCATCGCCGGCCGGCCCGGGTCGACACCGTGGGCCAGTTCCTGGTCCAGCTCGGCCAGCCAGGTCGTCGTCCGGTCGTTTATCAGGTCTAGCAGCACCGCCTCGCGGGACTCGAAATAGCGCAGCACCGCCGTCTTGGCCAGGCCGACCCGCCGGCTCAGCTCGTTCAGGGTCACCTCGGCCACCGGCATCTCGTCGAGCATCGCCGACGTGGTCTCCAGGATGGCCCGGCGCCGGACCTCACGCTGCTCCTCGCTGCGCGCCCGCTGGAACGTCATGTCGCCAACCCTAGCTTAGGTACCGGCGGTGCCTTGACAAAGTACCGGCGGTACTTTACCGTTTCTGGCATAAGTTACCGGCGGTACATAAGGAGCCTGAGATGAAGTGGACCGAGCAGCACATTCCGCGCCAGGACGGCCGGGTCGCCGTGGTCACCGGCGCCAACACCGGGCTGGGCTTCGAGACCGCCCGGCGCCTCGCCGAGCGCGGGGCGTCGGTCGTGCTGGCCGTGCGCGACACACAGAAAGGCAACCTTGCCGCCGCCCGGATCAACGGCGACGTCTCCGTACGGGAGCTGGATCTGACCTCGCTGGAATCGGTACGCGACGCCGCTGCCGGCCTGCGCGCCACGCACCCGCGGATCGACCTGCTGATCAACAACGCCGGCGTGATGTACACGCCGAGGCAGAGCACCCGCGACGGCTTCGAGATGCAGTTCGGCACCAACCACCTGGGCCACTTCGCGCTCACCGGCCTGCTGCTCGACCTGCTGCTGCCCGTGCCCGGCTCCCGGGTGGTGACGGTCAGCAGCACCGGCCACCGCATCCGCGCCGCCATCCACTTCGACGACCTGCAATGGGAACGGTCCTACGGTCGGGTCGCCGCCTACGGCCAGTCGAAGCTCGCCAATCTGATGTTCACCTACGAGTTGCAGCGCCGGCTCGCCGCGCACGGCACCACCGTCGCGGTGGCCGCACACCCCGGCATCTCCAACACCGAACTGGCCCGCAACGCCCCGGCGGTCGTCCGCCGACCGCTCACCTGGCTCGCTCCGGTGATCACCCAGCCCGCGACGGCGGGCGCGCTGCCCACCCTGCGGGCCGCCACCGACCCGTCCGTCCTCGGCGGGCAGTACTACGGCCCCGACGGCGCGGCCGAGGCGCGCGGCTACCCGAGGCTGGTCACTTCCAGCCCCGAGTCCTACGACGTGAGCGTGCAGCAACGCCTCTGGGCCGTCTCGGAAGACCTCACCGGCGTGCGGTTCCCGGTGGGCCAGGTAGCCGCCACTGTGTGATCGTGCCCGAGTCGGGGACGCCCCGGCCAAACCAGACCGAGTCGATGTCGTGCGAGGCGGGACCGCGGGGGACCCGAACAGGTCCCGCCGCGGCTCGACGGCGTTGCCTAGTCCAGGCCCCAGGTGAAGGCCTGGTTGTTCGAGGTCGTGTAACAGGTGAACTGCATCATGTCGGCGCCGTTCTGCGTCGAGTTGCCCTCCACCGCCATGCACTTGCCGGTGTTGCGGTTCTTCAGCTGGTAGTAGTCGGCGCTCCCGGAGGTGAAGAGCTTGATCGGCAGCCACTGGTCGTTGAGGCGGGCGTCGCCGCACAGCTGCGTGACGATCTTCTCCCGTTCGGTCTTCGACGCGTTGCGGACGGCCATGCACTTCCCGCCATTGCGGTAGGAGATCTGGTAGTAGCCCGAGCTGGTCGTGGTGAAGTTCCAGTTGCGGATCGGCCCCCTGTCGCAGAGATGCTGATCGACCACGGTCCCGCTCGCCGACGCGTACGCCTCGGGGTGGATGCAGTAGTCGTTCGTGAACGGCTGGATCACCCAGGGGCCGGTGGTGCCGGCCGACGCCGGGCTGCTGGTGCCGACCAGCGTCGCCGCGATCATGGCGAGCACCGCCACCAGACGGGTCATCGTTCTGCGCTTCATGAGGGGCCTTTCCTTTGTCCAAGATGGAGGCTGGGCAAGGCTAACGATCATGTTCGATGCACGCCACCCGGGCAGACCCGCGAGATGCGACTCGGGCCTGAGTGCGGCGCCGCCCCCTCAGCGCCGCGACGGCTCAGGCAGGTTCTCGCGCGCCCACTCGGCGAACGTCGTGAGGGGGATGCCGAGGGCCCGCGCGTACTCCGGGCGAGCGGGTTGGCCGACAACGTTCATCTGCTCGTGGGAGATGCCGGCCCACTCCGGCATCCCGGCGGCGACCGCCTCCTCCTCGGTCATGTCGGGTGCGGTCAGTTCGGCGCCCAGAGCGTCGGAGAGCGCCTTGGTGATCTCCGTCATCGTCAGGTGGTCGCTCGCCAGCTCCAGCTCGATCCCGTGGAACCGATCGGGTTCCGCGATGGCCGCGGCGGCCGCCCGGCCGATGTCGTCGACCGCGACGAGGGAGAGCGAGGTCTGTGGCTTGAGGACCGTCGCCAAGCCGCCGGCGATGCCCCGGGGGAGGAGGTAGGCCACCGAGGGCAGAAAGTTGTCCATGAAGAAGCCCGGCTTGATGATCGTCCAGTGCGGGAAGCCCGCCTCGCGGACGCGATCCTGGATGCCGGCCTTGGTGGTGTAGTAGGGCTCCATGGCCGCCCACCGACCCTCGGTCCAGCCGGGCGTTCCGGTGTGCTGGCCGGCCCCGCTCACTGACGTGTGCACGAACTGCGGCACCTCGGCGGCCAGCGCGGCTTCGATCAGGTTGACGGCCTTGGGCAGCTCGCCGTCGAAGTTGATGCTGTTGCCAGTCATCGCGGGCATCTGCACCGAGAAGACGGCCCGTGCTCCTTGCGCGGCCCGGACCAGCGAGTCGCGATCGTCGAGGTCGCCGGTGACCAGTTCGGCCCCGAGGGCCTCGACGGCCCGCGCGCGGTCGGTCGCGGGATCACGGACCAGAGCCCGGACGGGTACGCGGGCGGCGAGCAGAGCGCGAGCGGTGGCACCACCCTGCCTTCCCGTGGCGCCGGTGACCAGGACGGGTGCGGATCTGGTGGCCATGCGAAATCTCCTGTCACGGGGTGAACGATAAACGGCGGGGCCCGCCGTTTATGCTTCGCTAAGATACGGCGGACCCCGCCACTTAGCAACCCGTGAGGTGACGCCCCATGTCCAGCCAGCGAGCGGATGCCCGGCGCAACTACGCGCGTCTGCTGGCCGTGGCCGAGCAGGAGATCGCCGCGCACGGCGCCGACGCGTCCCTCGAGCAGATCGCCCGCATCGCCGGAGTCGGCTCGGCCACGGTGCGCCGACACTTCCCCAGCCGCCACGCGCTGCTGGACGCCGTCTTCCGCGACGTGATCGAGAACCTCGGCGTCCGCGCCCGGGAGCTTTCCGACGCCGCCGACGCGCGGGCCGCGCTGCTGGACTGGCTCGCCGCCGTCAACGGGAACGTCGCCACCATCAGGGGCCTGGCCATCGCGTTGACCCGCGGCTGCACGGCCAACCCCACCGAGGCGCACGAGCACTGTGCCTCCGCGCAGCTCACCGAGGCGGGCGAACCACTCGTCCGCCGGGCCGTGCACTGCGGCGCGGTGGCGCCGGACGTGACCATCGCCGATCTGCTCGTGCTGATCACCGGCATCGCCCTGGCAACCGAGCACCACCCGGATCCCGCCGCCGCAGCGACCCGACTGCTCGAGCTGGCGGTGGCGGGAATCAGCCCACGCCGAGGGTGACGTTCTCCACGGGGGCGGATCGCCGGTCGTCAGGGCGTGGCGGGCCGGGGCGCAGGGTGAACGGGGCCAGGAGCAGATCGGTGAGGCGCCGCCTGGCCTCCTCGTCGCCGCTCAACCGCAGCGCACCCGACTCCACTGCCTCTCCCACGGTCATCTCCTGGCCGCAGACGGCCCGGAGGGTGTCGATGTCGGTGGTGAGCGCCGCATCGGGGGCGGACGCCGTGCCGCGCCGGAGCTGCACCGTCTCGCCGGCGACCTCGGCGAGGTACGTGTCGGCGTCGATGTGGAACGCGTAGCTGCCGGCGAGTTCCGGGGCTCGCGCCGGGTCGAACGCCGCCTTGATGCTGAGCAGCAGGGAGTCGACGCCGAGGGGGCCGTCGGGTGACTGTGGGGACTGGCTTCCCCAGCGCCCGAACTGCAGGAGGATGGGCTCCAGGGCACGGCCCCATTCGGTGAGTTCATAGAGGTGGACCCGCGTCGGCGGGCCCAGGTCCCGCCGGTGCACCACGCCGTGCTCGGTCAACTGGCGCAGCCGCTGGCTCAGCACGTTCGGGCTCACCCCGGGTAGGCCGCCGAGCAGGTCGTTGAACCGCCGGGGGCCGAGCAGCAGGTCGCGTACCACCAGCAGCGCCCACCGCTCGCCGATGATGTCCAGTCCACGCGCGACACCGCACGGATCTCCGTAACTACGCATGCCGCTCATGGCGTCCACCCTACCTGGATCCTAATTCAGGAGTAGCACTTGTTCTTTAGGAGTTGGACCCCTAGCGTGGCTCACATGAGCCTGCCGCAAGGTGGTCTGCATCGACACCGCGGACGGGCTTCCGGAGGGGCGACCTTCCCGCGCGGCATGAGCACCCGTCCGCGCCGCGCTCAGCGGCGGCCAGTAGCCCGCCCGGGGATCACCGCACCAAGACGGAGGACGAGATGCGCAGGATCGTCGTGTCGATGTGGACCACCCTCGACGGGTTCGTCGCCGGCCCCGACGACGAGATGGACTGGTTGCTGGTCGACGACCACCTGCAGAAGTACGAGCGGGCCCTGGTGGACAACGCCGGCAGCCTGATGCTGGGCCGGATCACGCACGCCGACTTCGCCGGCCACTGGCCGTCGACCGCGCAGAACCCCGACCAGCCGGACGACGTACGAGGGTATGCCCAACGCCTCGACGCGCTGGAGAAGATCGTCGTCTCCGCCTCGGGGAACACCGCCACCTGGACGAACACTCGGCGGCTCGCCCGCCTCGACGCCGACGAGATCACCGAAATCAAGCGGGGGCCCGGCGGCGACATCGTGGTCTACGGCAGTCTCACAGTGATCCGGTCCCTCGTCGACCTCCGGCTCGTCGACGAGCTGCACCTTCTGGTGCATCCCGTGTTCCTGCGCCACGGCAGGCCGCTGTTCGACGGTGGTCAGCCGCCGGCACGACTGGAGCTGATGTCCGCCGAGCCCTTCACCTCCGGGGTCGTCCTGCTGAAGTACCACCCCGCCTAGTGCTCACAGCGAGGCGACGAGCACCCGGGTGGCCTGGGCGATGAGAGCGTCGTCGGGGGTGGCGTCCTTCGTGTCGCGGCTGGACAGCACGGCGAGCACGATCGGGGCCCGGTCGGGCGGCCAGAGCACCGCGATGTCGTTGCGGGTGCCGTACCCGCCGGTCCCGGTCTTGTCCCCGACCACCCAGCCGACCGGCACCCCGGCGCGGACCAGCGCCGCGCCGGTGGTGTTGCCTCGCAGCCAGCCGCGCAGCACGTCACGGTCCGCCGGTTCCAGAACGTCCCCCACTGTGTACGCCCGGAGGTCGCGCACCAGGGCCCGCGCGGTGCTGGTGTCCCGCTTGTCGCCAGGTGTTGCCTCGTTCAGCGCGGTCTCGTAGCGGGCGACGTCGGTGACCGTGTCGCCGAGCGCGCGCAGCTTCGACTCGAACCCCGCCGGCCCGCCGAGGTGGCGCAGCAGCAGGTTGCCGGCCGTGTTGTCGCTGTAGCGCACGGCGGCGTCGGCGAGGGCGCGCAGGCTCATGCCCTCGCCGACGTGTTTCTCGGTGACGGGGGAGTGCGCCACCAGGTCCCGCGCCGAGTACCGCACCACCCGGTTCAGCTGGGCGTCGGTCGTGCCGTCGAGCACCTCGGCGGCAGCGAGGGCCTTCCACGTCGAGGCGTACGCGAACCGATCGTCGGAGCGGTACTCCACGGTGCGGCCGGTGCCCGTGTCGACGGCGTAGATCCCCAGCCGTACCCCGAACTGCTCCTCCAGCCGCCGGAACTCCTGGTCGGCGGCCGGCGACGGAGCGAGCGTCACCTGCGGGCTCGGCGTCGTCCGCGCCTCGGTGGCGTCCCCGCCGCCGCTGCACGCCGCCAACGACACCACTGTCGACGCCGTGGCCACCACGATCGCCAGCCGTCGGACCGAAACCGCCATCGTCGTTCCTCCTGAGGGTGCCGTCGGTCAGGGCAGGATCTCGACGTACCCGTCACTGCCGTGCACGCGGATCCGCTGCCCGTCGCGGATCAGCCGGGTGGCGTCGAGCACGCTGACGACAGCCGGCAGGCCATACTCCCTCGCGATCACCGCGCCGTGCGTCATCAACCCGCCGACCTCCGTCACCAGGCCGGCGATGCCGACGAACAGAGGCGTCCAGCTCGGGTCCGTGTGGGCCGTGACGAGGATGTCACCCGCTTCGAGGTCGGCCTGCGCCATGTCCAGGATGACTCGGGCGCGTCCCTCGACCGTCCCGGCGGACACCGGCACACCGGCCAGGGCGCCGGCCGGCACGTCGTCGCGTCGGTACGCGCCGGTGATCGCCTCGCCGTCGGAGGTCAACACCCGGGGCGGGGTGAGCCCCTGGTACGACCGGAACTCCTCCCGGCGCCGCCGGATCAGCTCGTCGTCCACCCGGTGCGAGCGCGCGACCTCGTGGAACTCCTGGAACGTGAGGTGGAAGACGTCTTCGGCCTCGGTGAGCACGCCGGCCCGCACCAGGCGCTCGGCCTCTGCCAGCAGCGCCTGCTTGTAGGCGAAGTAGCGGCTGATGATGTCGTACTTCGGGTACTCCCGATAGCCGATGAAGGCCCGCACCCGGTCGATCATCCGCGCGGTCTCGTCGGCCTTCTGTTGCCCGTCCGGCAGCGCCCGCAGGCGCGTCAACACCTCCCGGGCCTGCTCCT
The DNA here is from genome assembly GCF_040607155.1 of Micromonospora sp. NPDC005324. NCBI lineage: Bacteria > Bacillati > Actinomycetota > Actinomycetes > Micromonosporales > Micromonosporaceae > Micromonospora > Micromonospora sp. NPDC005324. The sequence goes on from NZ_JBEXGE010000031.1 coordinate 32,921, forward strand.
GCGCCTGCTGTTGGCCCTGCTCGAAGCGCCGCCGGGCCGCGCCCGCCTCGAAGAGCTTGACGTTGTCCAGGAGCACGGGCACGAGCGTGCCGGGGCGTTCGCTCCACCGCGGCCTGGTGATGTCGATCTCGCCGACGCAGCGCATGCCGTACCGGTCGAGGTACGCCTCGATGGCGGCGCGCGCCTCGGCCCCGCCCGCGACCTTCGGCAGTTCGTCGAGGAAGTCGTCGTGCGCGACGTCCTTCAGCAACGCCACCACCTCCGGATGCGGACGGATCACGTCGGCGACGTCGAGCAGCGCCAGCCCCATCTCCGACGTGACGTTGCCGGGGGCGGACAGGGTGAGGGTGTCCGCGGCGTTCTTCTCGCCCAGCCACTCGTGCAGCCGGTCGTTGAGCCACCAGGTGGCCTCCATGCCGGCCATGATCGCCTGCATGTTCAGCGGATCGCCGAGGACCCGCTTGTGCTCCTGGAAGGCCTCCAGCAGGAAGTCGAACAGCGCCGTACCGGTCACCGTCGCGATATCGCGCCGCAGGGCGCCGATGGACGCCTCACTGCGCTCGATCAACTCGGCGACGACGGCCGGGTCGGTCTCGACCGAGGTGGACGCGCCGCCGGTCGTCGGCTCACCCGGACCGCCCTGGTCCGGGAGCGTCGGAATGAAGTCCCGGCGGTCGAGGAGGGTCTCCAGGGCGTCCTTCATCAGCGGATCGTCGCGCCCCGCCATCGTGAGGAAGCCGGCGCGGCTGGCGGGGGAGGCCAGCAGCCGGGTGGCGTCGACGAACAGCCTCCCGCCGGCCGCGAGCATCGGGGCCATGGCGGTCAGCTGCCACATGGAGAGCCCCAGCGGCCGCATGGCGTCGGTCATCATCTGCTGGTGGCCGACCGAGAGGTAGACGTGGTTCTCCTGGTCGTCGGCCGCCGGGATGGGGAACAGCGTGGTGATCGGCCGGCTCTGCACGATCTGGAAGTCGTCGTCGACCAGGCACCACTCGATGTCCTGCGGGCGGCCGAAGTGCGCCTCGACCCGTCGCCCGAGGCGGACGAGCCGCACCACCTGAGCCTGCGTCAGCGTCGGCTGCTCCTGCCGCTGCGGATCGATCGCCACCTCGCGTGTCCCGCCGCCCGGCAGCGCGGCGACGGCGCGCTCCTTCACGGCGACAGTGCCGGCGACGACCTCGCCCTCGCGCACCGTGAAGACGTCCGGGTTCACCAGGCCGGACACCAGGGCTTCGCCGAGGCCGAAGCTGGCGTCCACTGTCGCGACCTTCCGGTTGCCCGTCACCGGGTCCGCCGTGAACAGGATGCCGGAGGCATCCGGAAAAACCATCCGCTGTACGACGACAGCCATCTCGACGGTGCGGTGGTCGATGCCGTTGCGCAGGCGGTAGATGACGGCCCGCTCGGTGAACAGCGACGCCCAGCACCGGCTGACGTGCCGCAGGATCGCCTCCGGCCCCACCACGTTCAGGTAGGTGTCCTGCTGGCCGGCGAAGGACGCCGTGGGAGTGTCCTCCGCCGTCGCGCTGGAGCGCACGGCGTAGGCGGCCTGCTCGCCGAACCGGGCGAGCGCGCCGGTGATCTCGGCGGCCAGATCGTCCGGGATCGCTGTCTCCTCGACGCTGCGGCGGATCTCCGCGCTGAGCGTGCGAACCGCCTCCCGGTCGTCCGGGCTCAGACGCGACAGCTGTTCGAGCCGATCGTCGATCGACGGCGTCTGCGTCATGATCCGCCGGAAGGCGGCCGTCGTCACGCAGAACCCGGCCGGCACCCGGATGCCGTCGATCCGGGACAGCGCGCCCAGGTGCGCGGCCTTGCCGCCGACGACCGACACCTGCGTCTCGTCGACCTCCCGAAGATCCACCAGCGGTGCCTGGTCGCTGCGGTCCCCGTCCATCGACAACACACCCACGTCGCGCCCCCGTTACCTCGTTTGTGCTGGTCCGGCCGCCGATTCTGCGCCACGACCGGGGTCTTGCCGCAAGCCCCCAGGTGCGGTATACGTTAGAGGCGGCGGGGAGAGTGATCTCCTTGCCGCTCGCTTTCGATGAAGCCGAGAGCGCAGTGGGCGCCGGGCCTCGGGCCTGCCCCAGTTCCAGTAGAGGCGGGACGGCGGCAGGGCCGATGTAGAGGACTGTCACCAGCCAGACGATCTCCATGACCCGGACCGGCTGACGGTGTGTCGTACTCGTTCGGATCGGCGGATCGGGCGTTCCCGCGTTCCGGCGTTGACGGATTCAGCCTCCCGGCCTCGCCTGGACGGTGGAGTGGGCCAGCCAGCTGCTGCACTACGGTGCGAGGGTGACGAGTGCCCCTCGCGAAGCGGAAGCGCGTGTCGGACCGGTGGGCGCGTTGCTCTCCCGGCTCCTGTTCCTGGCGATCTGCCTACCCGGACCGGTCCTGCTCGTCGCCGCTGTGACGCTGGACCCACCGCGATCGTCCAGCGACTTCTGGGGTCTGCTGGTCGGCGGCGTCCTCGCGACAGCCGTCGGTGTCGGGTTCGGCGTCTTCGGCTGGCGGGTGGTGGGCCGCTCGCGCCGTGACTCGTGTCGACTGTCCGCCACCGGTGTGGCCGCGACGGCGGAGATCCTCGCGGTGGCGAACCACCTGGCTGGAGAGAATCCCGAGCTGGAACTCCACCTGCGCATCAGCGGGCCGGGGTTCGCCACCTTCGAGGCGGACACGATCCGCGCGACCGACCCGGCCCTCGTGCCCGGCGCGGTGCTGGCCGCAGTGGTGGACCCCGCCGACCGTCTGTTCTCGATCATCCGAGCTTTCCCTGGCCCAGCATGATTCGCGGGGTCGAAGTGGCATCGCCGCGCTGGCACACTCTCGGGCATGGTCGACTGGTACACGCGGGCGGAAGTGGACGGCGACGTCATCCGGATCTCGGAGCCGCACGTCAACGAGCTGCTGTCGGCGAACTTCTGGTGGTTGCGGGGCAACGATCGGGACATCGTGATCGACGCCGGGCTCGGTGTCGTCGCCGTGCGGCGGGCGATTCCGGGCCTGTTCGTGCGCGATCCGATGGTCGTGCTCACCCATGCGCACCTGGATCACGTCGGCGGGGCGTCGGAGTTCGGGGACCGGGCCGCCCACCCCGCCGAGGCCGGGATCTTGGCGGCGGGCATACCGGCGAGCCTGTACGGCGCGGAACTCTTCGACAAGCTGGGCATCGACGCCGCCGGAGAAGCCGTTCCGGAGCTCATGATCGACGTCCTGCCCGATCCCGGTTACGACCCGGCTGCCTACCGCGTCGCGCCGATGACCCTGAACCGCCTGCTCGACGACGGCGACCGGATCGACCTGGGCGGACGGGTGCTGACCGTGCTGCACCTTCCCGGCCACACTCCGGGGAGCATCGCCCTGTTGGAGGAGCGCACCGGCACCCTGTACTCCGGCGACATCATCTACGAGGGCACCCTGATCGACAGTCTGCCGAACTCCGACGTGGCCGCGTACCGGCGAAGCATGGAGTTTCTCGTCGACCTCGACGTGTCCGTCGTCCATCCCGGCCACGGGGACAGCTTCGACAGGTCACGGCTTCGCCAGTTGGCCGAGACCTACCTACGGAAGACCGCCGACAGCGTTGCCGACAAGGAAAGCCGGCATACAGCATAATTCGTGAGGTGCCTCCCACAAGGGAAACCTCGCGGCTCACCCGTAGCCCGGGTCGGTTGCTGTCCTTCAGCGACGGTGTCTTCGCGATCGCCGTGACGCTTCTGGTGCTGGAGATCCAACCGCCTCACGACTTCGGGCGCCTCGTTGCGGGGCTCGGCGCGCTGTGGCCGTCGTATCTGGCCTACACGCTGAGTTTCCTGCTCATCGGGCAGGTGTGGGTGAATCACCACGTCATGTTCGACCGCGTCCGGCACGTCGACCGGTGGGTCCTGTTCCTCAACACATTGCTCCTGATGGTCATCGCGTTCCTGCCGTTCTCCACGTCACTGCTCGCCGACGCCTTGCGCGCGGAGCAGGGGCTGCGCGCGTCGGTCGTCGTCTACGGCGGCACACTGTGGATTGCGGCGGCCCTCTTCAACATCGTGTGGGCGCACCTGCGCCGGGCCAAGCTGCTGGACCCCGGCCTCGGTCCCTTCGGTGCGCGGGCCATCGGCCGCCGGTTCGCGCTCGCGCTGGTCTGGATCGGCTCCGGCATCCTCGTCGGCGCGTTCGTGCCGATCGCCGGCGTCGCCATCATCGCCGCGTTCCTGCCCGCCTACTACCTGCCCATCCGCGGCGAGTACGGCGAGGACGACACCCCCGCCGAGCAACCGGCCGGGTAACTAGAGTCGCTGCATGCGGATCAGGATCGACGGCACCGACTTCCCAGGTCAGCGCTCCGGTGCGGAGGCCGACGCGCTGCGGCGGGGCAACGTGCACGTCGGGGTTCAGCGCAAGGCCGAGGTGGTCGATCAGGTGCCGGCCGACGCGGTTGGCGCCACCTGGTCCTTCGAGGTGTCCAGCCGCGAGATCGACGGGGCGCTCGACGTCTGCGGCCCCTGGGTGCACGGTCGCCCCGGGGCGCGGTTTCTCTACCTGAGCTGGGGCGCGGTGACCCAGGACGGCTTCGCGATGTTCCGACGAGCGAAGTTGATGTTCACCGACGTGCCGACCGAGCTGCTGCGCGCCGCACACGAGGGCAACGCGACGCTGGTCGGCCGGGTCGGGTTGACCGACGCCGCCGGTGCGCCGATCTGCGCTCGGGTGCAGCCGAGCGCCATCGACTGGACGGTGGAGTGAGTGTCGTCGACGGTCAGCTGCCGAAGTCGACGCCGCTGAGGGAGACGGAGCGGTACGCGGCGAGGTGTTCGGCCTGCGCGGTGATGGCCCTACGCGTGGCGTCCGGCAGCCGCTGCCACGGCTGGACGGCGACAGTGAACGTCCTGCCGGACTTGCGCGGCCGCCAGGTGCCGACCAACTCGCCGTCGACCAGGACGGCGCCGGGGCGACCCAGCACCGGCCACAGCTCCTTGGCGTGGGCGGCGTCCGGCACCAGCGTTGCCCGGTCCTTGGCCTGGAGGAACAGGTCGAACGGGCCGAGCAGACGGGTGACAGTGGCGTCGGCCGACTCCAGCGACTCCTCGTCGGCGGCCAGCAGTGAGCGCACCTCGCGGTCGACCGTCACCTCGATCACATCGTCGGGCCAGCGCGCCTTCACGTCCCTCACCGGGGCGTCGAGATAGTCGGCCACCTGTTTCGGGGTGGCCGGACCGAGGAGGCGAAGATACGCGCGGATGAGGTCGAAGCGGTCGCCCGCAGCGGCTGCCTTCCTGAACCCGGTGATGCGCCGCAGGACCGGGGGTGAGGTGTCGAGCTGCAACTCCAGCCCGGCCCGCACGGCGGCGAGCCGGAACGGCATCTCGTAGAGGTGCGTGGCGTCGCACGGCCGGCAGAACCGCAGATACGGCTCGGGCAGCATGGCGGCCAGCCGGCCGGAAACGTCCCCCTTGACCGTCGGTGTGTTGACGACGGCCCGCATCCGGTCGGCGATCTCGTCCCGGGCCGCGAGCGTGTCGATGCCAGCGGCCTTCAAGGGTTTCGCGGCGTCGTAGATGCGCTTGCCCGCGTCGGCCTCGGAGAAGGGTTCGACGGCGGCCGCCACCTTCGCAACGTCGGCCCGGCGGTAGAGGTGGGGAGCGCCCCGCACGGTCCACAGCAGGACCAGATCCGTGTCGGACACCCCGGTCACGTCCACCCCGCGCACCGCCAGCGCCCACCGGCCGCCGTCCGGACCGGTGTTCTGCACCCCGAGGTCCAGGACGGCGGTGTCGGCGAGCGTGCCCTCGTCCCGGTCGAGCTGCTGGGCCCGGACCCGGAAGTTCATCACCTGGTGCCGATCGACCATGTCAGCACCCTAGTCGGGGCGGCGCTCCCGGCGGACGCCGGCCGCGATCAGCGCGGTGCGGGCCCCATCCCCGGGCAGGGGGAGGCGAGTCCCTCCGGGCGGCGATCCGCTCGTCTCGCCGTTCGGCCACGGTGATCTCAGAGGTGCCAACGCCCACCGCTGATGGAGACGACGCCGTGACTCGAACACCACGTACGAGGACAACGCCCGCCCCGCCCCCGCCGCCGCTCTGGGCCCGCCGAGCCGGTCACGTGGCGTGGATCGCCCCCGTAATGGGGTTCATCCCGCTGCACGTGCCATGGATCCTCGGCATCCCGCTGTTCGCCAATCCCGGTCCGTTCCGCGAGTGGTACCACGGTCGCGGGCCCGGGGTGGGGGACCACCCCGTCGACGGTTTCCTGGGCCTGCCGGCCGGAGCGTTCTACCTGGGCCTCCTGTGCGTTCTCGCCGGGCTCGGCGGCGTGCTGGCGCTGGGGCTCATTCAGGACTGGGGCGTGGTCTTCCCCCGGTGGGTGCCGTGGCTGCGCGGACGTCGGGTGCCACAGTGGCTGCCGCTGACGCCAACGGTGCTGGGATCAGCCCTGATGATCGGCTACTCGGCGACCCTGCCCTGGCAGTTCGCCGCGGATCTGGGGGAATCGAGCGCGGACGACATCTTCACTCCGACCGGCGTCCTGATCGGCCTCCCGCTCCTGCTGGCCTGGACTGTCGCGCTGCCGCTGGCGGGTTGGTCCTACTACCGCCGTACCCGTCTGCCGCGACGCCACCGGCGGCGCTGGTCGGCGGCAGTGGATGACCGACCAGCGTCGCCGTCCGGGTGGCCCAGGATCGGGTGACTGCCTCAGGCCACCAGGGAAACCCGCCCGTTGTCCAGGTCGTAGCGGGCGCCCACCACCCGCAGCGCGCCCTCGTGCACCTTCTCGGCGATGATGGTGCTGCGTGCGCTGAGCGCCCCCACCTGGGCGGCGATGTTGGCGCGCACCCCGTTCTCGACCGGGTCGCCGGGCTGGTCCAGCACCGGCTCGACGACCGGCCGCAGGGCGTCCACGATGGTGCCGATGTGCCCGGGCGCCGTACCGCCGGTGTGGATGGCGTCGATGGTGGCGGTGATCGCGCCGCAGCGTTCGTGGCCGAGGACGACGATGAGCAGGCTGCCGAACTCCTCCACGGCGAACTCGACGCTGCCGAGCAGCAGGTCGTCGACGATGTTGCCGGCCACCCGGTTGTCGAACAGGTCACCCAGCCCCTGGTCGAAGAGCACCTCGGGGGCCACCCGGGAGTCCGCGCAGCCGACGGTGATGGCGAACGGGTGCTGGCCGGCGGCGAGCCGGTGCAGGTCGCTCAGGCCCTGGTGCGGGTGCCGGCCGTGGCCGGAGGTGAACCGCCGGTTGCCGGCCTGCAGCCGACGCAGCGCCTCCGTCGGAGTGTCGACCGGGTTGTCGGCGGGCGCGGCGGTGGCGGCGGACGGGCTGGCTGCGGTCGCGCCGAGCGCCACGGCGGCGGCGCCACCTGCGGTCAGCAGCGAACGGCGGGACAGGTGGGAACGTGCCACGATCATCTCCCTGAGGTGAGGCAACTCGCTCTTCCTACCACCCCGCCGTCCACATAGGTGGTTGCCGTGCGGTGGCCAGTGGGCGACGGTGAATCGCCGCCGTGAAACCTTCCCGTCTTGCCTCAGCCATGGTGATCCTTGCCGTTTCGACAGCCCTCGCCGCCTGTGGCGACACCGACGAGGCGACGACCGCCGGATCCGCCACGCCCGCTCCCACCTCCGCAGCCCCGTCCGCGGTGGCCACCTCCGCTGCCGCCACTCCGGCCTCGTCACCCGCGGCGGGTAGCGCGAGCGACAAGGAACTCTGCGAGTCGGCGAAGAAGGCCAGCGACGAGATGAGGGTGGAGCTGGTGAAGCTCGCCACGGCCGGCGAGCCGTCGGCGGCGGACTACCAGAAGATCCTGAGCGATCTGGACAAGAAGGTGAGAGCGGTCGCCGCGACCGGGGACGGCAAGCTGGCCGCTGCCCTGCGTACGTTCGGCGCCGAGGCGGCCAAGGCCGCGGCCGCGGCGGACCCGGCGACCGCCGCCGACAATCCGGTCTTCGAGAAGGCCGGTAAGGACATTTCGACCGTGTGCAAGGCGTTCGGCGTCAGCCTGGTTCTGTGACCACCGTGGTGCGGTGACGGACGGCCCCCATGCCTGAGCGTGGGGGCCGTCCGTCGACGGCGGGGGCGGTGGTCAGCCGCCGGCGAAGGTCGTGTCGACGCCGCACTTGGCGTTCTGGTTGAGGCAGGACTTCACCAGGTCGCCGAGACGCTCCGGCTCCCAGGCGTTCATGAAGTCGCCGTGCATGGATGACGGCTTGCCGGAGGAGAGGCTGAGGCTGTCACCGCCCAGCGACTCGTAGTTGACCATGAAGGAGAGATCCGGCACGGCCACCGGGTACGTGCCGGTGCAGACGCCGTTCACCGGGTCGCCCATGTGCGACTTGTGATCGGGGGAGTCGATGTTCTTGCCGTCCCAGCAGTCCTTGAACACGAGCTGGAAGATCAGGTTGCCGCCGGGGGCACACCTCGGCCAGTTGCCGTCGGCGCTGCGGCCGATCTCGGCGCTGCCCGCGCACCAGAACTGGTTGCTACCGGCGTTCTTCGGAGTGTCGACCTGCCGCTTGGCGTCGCCTTCGACCACCACGAGGCCCGGCGGGAAGGGCTTGACGGTCGACGGGTCCTTGACCCGTGAGCCGTAGTAGATGCGCATGCTCTTGATCGGCACGGCCTTGCCGTCCTTGCGCAGTTCCGGGGTCCAGTAGGCGCTCTTGTCCCCGGGGGCGTTGCAGGTGTTCGCCGCGGCGAACAGCTTGTCAGTCGTGGTGAAGGCGTCGATCTTCGGGCCGAAGAAGGTGTGCATGTGCGAGGCGCCCGCGAGGCCCGGCAGGACGATCGGGTCGTCCGGGGCGGAATTCGCGACGCCGCAGTCGGTGTGGAACTCCGGCACCCGGGTGGTGCCCGGCGGCACCGCCTTCGGCTTGATGGCGTTGAAGGCGGCCAGTTCCCTGTTCCACTTCGCCTGGTCGACGGGCACCCAGCCGCCGGCCGGCGCGCTCGGCGGGACGGACGTCGACGGGGACGCGGACGCGGTGGAACTCGGCGTGGCCGAAGGGGCGGCCGACGCGCTCGGCGTGACCGACGCGCTCGGCGACGAGCCCGTCGCGGGGCCGAACGTGAACCAGTTCAGGTTCACGAAATCCGACGTCGAGGCGCTCCTCAGGACGGCGAAGACGGTCTGCGCGCCGGCCGGCACGGCGGACGCCTTCGCGGTGACGCTCGTCCACCTCTGCCAGCCGCCGGTCTGGGCGATCGGGAAGCTGGCCAGCAGTTGACCGTTCTGCGCGCCGAGGTGCAACTCGACGGTGCCGCCGGCGGCGTTGTGCGAGGCGACCCGGGCCGTCAGGTCGACGCCCGTTACCGACACACCGTCGTAGCGCAGCCAGTCGCCGCTGGCGAGCCACCCAACGTTCCGGCCGCCGTCGGCGTCGCCGGTGCCCTCGGTCTGCGCCCCGGACTGTGCCGCGAAGGCCTCTGCCTGCACCCGGCCGGGCACAGCGACCTCTTCGGCCTGGGCGCCGGCGATGTAGATGCCGCTGCCGGCCAGCGCGGCGACGACAGCGGAGGCGAGCGTGATGCGAGTGACGCGACGGCGCTTTCGCGCCCGATCCGGCGGTGCGACGTGCGCGGGGGGAGTCCGCATTACCAGTGGTTTCCTTCGAGTCGACGACAAAAGCTCCTGTCGGGAGGAGTATGTGCACGTCAGGGGCCTTCATCAACTCGCGGGGAAAGAATTAAGGAGGCCGTTCGACAAGTGCCCTGGCAGCCAGCTCGGTGGCTCCGGATGACAATTTTTCGCTCGTACAGTCTTAAGTTTCTTATAAGTCCCGTCGCCCCGTTCTGGCGCAATGATTACGGATTTTGAGTAACAGATTGTGGTCGAATTCTCGGCCTCAGTCGCTGACCGGTTCGACGCGGATGGTCGGCGACAACGCGCGCAGGAAGTCGGGCGCGTCGAACATCTCGCCGGCGGAGGCGACGCCGCTGGTCCTCGTCCGACCATCGAGGACGCGCCGGACCGCCTCCACGGCCAGGGGCGCGCTGACGGCGTAGATGTCCCGGCCACTGGCCACGACGCGGCGGCGCGTGTCGCCGCGGCGCACGATGACGTCGACAGTGAACGTCTGCGCCGACCGGCCCCGCCCGTCGACCGCGACCGGCGCCGCCGCGGCGGCCAGGTCGGTGGCGGCGTCGACGGTCATGTAGGTGCGGACCTCGGGGATGGCCAGGTGACGGGGGATGGTGACGACGTCGGCCATGGTGAACTCCCCGAGGACGGTGCGCCGGCCCAGCGGCGCGGGGAAGTCCCAGTCCACCCTCGGCAGATCCCCGCCGGAGTGGTACTCCAACCGGCCGCCGGTGTAGCGGACCCGACGGCCGGCGCGGCGCTCGCGGGAGACGGTGCCCGCGGCGACCGTCCCGGCCGTCGGGTGCCAGCTGCTCAGTCCGTACGCGACGTGCGCCTCGTCGGCCGACGTCCAGTCGCCCATTGCCGTCGTCGCGAGCAGGTCACCGAGCCCGCCGAAGAAGGCCATCGCCGGGACCACCGCGACACCGTTCGCCCGAGCGCGCTCGTTGAAGTGCGCGAACGTGTCGAGGTTCGCCTCGATCTCGGCCGCCACGTCCACGTACGGGATCCCGGCGCGCAGCGCGGCCTCGATCACGCCGGGGGCGGTCGACGCGAACGGGCCGGCGCAGTTGATGACCGCGTCCACGCCGGTCAGCGCCGCGTCGAGTGAGGCCCGATCGTCGACCGACGCCACCCGGTGGGCGAGCCCGAACGCCGCCAACTGGCGCGGGTCGCGGCCCACCGCCAGCGCGCCGAACCCGCGCTCACGCAGCTCCGCCATCACGAACCGTCCGGTGTGCCCGTACGCCCCGAACACCGCCACGCTGTAGCCCATCGCTTGCCCCCTCGAACTATCGACTGGACCAAGCCTCCCGCAGCGGCCGACGGCCGACCAGTGTCGGGAACGCCAACCCCCGTACAGTTTCGGACATGGCCCTCGTTGCGATCGCCGCCACCGACGGAATGCTGCACTTCGAGCTGGCGCTGGCCTGCGAGGTCTTCGCCCACGACCCCTCCGGCCTGGCCGACCCCTGGTACGACGTGACGATCTGCGGCCCCGCCCCGGTCCGGATCGGCCGTTTCCTGGTGGCCCCCGACGACGGGCTGGACCGGCTGGCCCGCGCCGACACCGTGATCATCCCGTCGGTCGAGGACGTCGACGGGGACGTACCCCCCGACCTGCTCGACGCGGTCCGCGCGGCCCACCGGGCGGGTGCCCGGATGGTCTCGCTGTGCACCGGCGCGTTCGTGCTGGCCGCCGCCGGGGTGCTCGACGGGCTGCGGGCCACCACGCACTGGGCGCACACGGAGGCGTTGGCCGCCCGCTATCCCCGGGTACGGGTCGACCCGGACGTGCTCTACGTCGACAACGGCACAGTGCTCGCCTCCGCCGGCAAGGCCGCAGCGATTGACCTGTGCCTGCACCTGATCCGACGCGACCATGGCTCGACCGTCGCCAACGCCGTCGCCCGCCGCCTGATCGTGCCGCCGCACCGCGCCGGCGGTCAGGCCCAGTACGTCACCACCCCGGTGCCGGCCCGCGACGACCACCCGCTCGCCACAGTGTTCCCCTGGGCGCTGGCCCGCCTGAACCGGCCGCTGAGCGTCGAGGACCTGGCCCGGCAGGCGAACATGAGCTCACGCAACCTGGCCCGCCACTTCCGGTCGGCCACCGGCACCACCCCACTGCTGTGGCTGTCGACGCAGCGGATCCGCCGCGCCCAGGAGCTGCTGGAACAGACCGACGACAGCATCGACGCCATCGCCGAGGCGGCTGGCATGGGCACGGCCGCGACGCTGCGTCGGCACTTCCACCGCACCGTCGGCGTGCCACCGGACGCGTACCGGCGCACCTTCCGGGCCACCGGACCTACCGCCGGTTGGGTTCTGACCGGGTAGGCACGGCGGGCGTCGCTCGTCGGCGTCGGGCAGAATGCCAAGCTCCTGTTCTGCCGGCGGCCGGGGGATCCGATGGGCTACACCTTCGAACACGTTGATCTGCCCGAACCCGCCGCTACCGCGCGCGCCCACGCCGAAGCGTGCATGGATCTGAATGGATCGTGCGGCAACTGGCCACAGTGCTACGACGAGTACTCGTCGCTCGCTGCCGCCCACCAGTTCAACCTGAACATCGCCGGCATGGGGTTCTGCCGGGAACGCATGCGGTCAGCCGGCATGACCTACCAGGCAACGCCACAGCCCTTTCCGGACTGGCAGTTCGACAGCGTCGACGACTGGCGCAGCGATCAGCGCCGACGCGACGCCTACAAGGAGGCCGAACGGGCGGCAGCCGCGCAGACCAGCCCCGGCAAGGTGGGGATCCCCGAGTTCAAGCTGACGAGCAACGGCCCCTGGCTGGTGGGCCGGACCGAGATCGAGCAGGCGTTGATTCTCTACGAGGCGTCGCCGACGACCCCGCGGGCCGAGTGGGAGACCGACGAGCTGTGGATGGCCTGGCTCGACTGGCTGCGGGAGGCGCGTACCCACGGCGGCTTCACCGTCAGTTGAGCGTCTCGCTAGTGCTGGTCGGAGCGTTGCCGGGCGAACGCGTCGCGCATGCCCCAACGGCCGGGGATGTCCAGGAGAGCGATCCGCCCGAAGGTGGCGGGCAGCGCGGGGTCCACGGTCAGGTGGTCATCGTGCGGGTTGATGCCGAGCATGGTGCGGATCAGCAGCATGGTGGCGCCGCTGGACCACGCCTGTGGACTGCCGGCGGTCGGGTACCGGATCGGGAACCGGGTGGTTTCGCGGTCGAACCCGCCGAACGCCTCGGGTAGCCGACCCTCGAAGTAGGTGGCGGCGGAGAGGATGCCCTCGGCGATGCGGGCCGCCTCGTTGCTGAACCCGTAGCGGCGCAGACCCCAGGCGATGAACGAGTTGTCGAACGGCCAGACCGTGCCGTTGTGGTAGCCGAGCGGGTTGTAGCGGCGCTGCCCCTCGGCGAACGTCCGCACCCCCCAACCGGAGAACAACGCCGGACCCATCAGGTGCTCGACCACCCGGGGAGCCCGCTCCGGTGGCACGATGCCGCTCCACAGCAGGTGCCCGATGTTGGAGGACAGGCTGTCCACGGGAGTGCCGTCGTGGTCGAGCGCGAGGGCGTAGAAGCCGCGGTCCTCCAGCCAGAAGTCCCGGTTGAACCGGTCGTACAGGGCCGCCGCCTCGCTCTCCAGGCGATCGGCGAAGGCAGGATCACCCCACACGGTACGGGCCAGGCGTGCTCCTCGGATCTTCGCGTCGTAGGCGTACCCCTGGGTTTCGCAGGTGGCCCTCGGGAAGCCCGGCAGCCGGCCGTCGGCGTAGGAGATGCTGTCCCAGGAGTCCTTCCAGCACTGGTTGTCCAGCCCGGTGGCGCGGTTGCGTCGCTGGTACCAGACGTAGCCGGTGGAGGTCAGGTCCGCGTACCTGTCGATCCAGGTCAGGGCCGCGCGGGCCTCCTGCTCCAACTCCATGACCAGCGCGGTGTCGCCGCTCCACCGCTCGTACTCGTCGAGCAGCACCACGAACAGCGGTGAGGCGTCCACAGTGCCGTAGTAGGGGGAGTGCGGCTGCTCCTCGAACGCTGCCGACTCCCCGTAGCGCAGTTCGTGCAGGATCCGGCCCGGGTCCTCCTCCAGCACGTCGTCGGTCCGGGCGCCCTGCAACGACGCGAGGATCCGCAGCGTCGGTGGGGTCAGCGACGGGGTGATCGGCAGGGTCTGTAGGCAGGTCAACAGGCTGTCGCGGCCGAACAGGGTCATGAACCAGGGCAACCCGGCCGCGGGCACGCTCGCGCCGCCGAGCGAGAGCGGCGCGAAGCGCAGCGCCGCCAGGTCCACCAGGCTGCGGTGGTAGACCTGCTGGAGGCCGACGCTGTCGGTGTCCAGGGTCGGGGCCGCCGCGACCCACGCCTGCACGCTCGTGGGCAGGGTGGACTCGTCCGGCCGTTGGGCGCGTAGGGCGGCGCGCAGGTCGACGCCGTCCGGACGCAACGCCAGCATGGCGGCCTGCAACCGGGTCGACCACTGCTGCCCGGGGCGCAGCCGGACCGCGAACCGGAGGCCCCCCGGGTCGAACTCCGCGGGCTCACTCGCCGACACGACGACCTCACGTCGGTAGGTGCCGCGCCGGTAGCCCAGCCGTAACTCGTTCGGGCCGACACGCGTGTAGTGCTCGCCGGTCTTGTCGCCGATGTCGAACTTGATCTCGAAGATGTCGGCGAAGTCGGCGGCCACCTCCAGACGTACGTCGAGTGTCATGTCCTGCTCGCCATAGTTGAAGATCGTCAGCGACTCGGTGAGATCCGGACCGATGCGCCGACGCCGAATGGCCGACACGTCGGCCTCCACGTAGTCCACCGCGGCGCCCGGCACCACGAAGAACGTGACCTCGAAGTACTGGCTGTCGTCCACCGACAGGGCTGTCATGCACTCGCCGTTGACGGTGAGTCTCCAGCGGGACAGGAAGCGCGTGTCGGCGGCGAAGAGGCCGACCGGGGTGCTCGGGGAGGACTCCACGTCGCCGCTGGCGTCGGACACCATGAAGGTGTTCCCGTCGATGCATGCCGCAGTGCCCGCTATGTCCCTCATCGGTCACGTCCCACTGTCGGGGTCGTCGCGCTGAAGCCTTCCGGGCTCTTGCGGGAACAGCCGCCCGATGCGCAACGCCAGGGCGAGGTCACCATCCACCATGATCTCGCCCCGGGTGATCGCCGCCAGCCCGTTCACCTCGCCCCGCGCCATCGCCTCCGCGACCTGCGCGGACACCTGGATGACGGTGGTGGCGGGGCCACCGCTTCGGGTCACCCGCATCCGACCATGATCGATGTCCAGCAGCCACTGCTCCAGGTGGCCGTCGTCGCGGATGTCGAATCGCACGCTGCCACAGACCTTGCTGAACCGCGGATCCTGGCCGGCGACCGTCAACCGCTCGAAGAAGGCGCTGGTCGCCGACATCCCACCTCCTCGGGCGCTGGTAAGAGCGGATGCCGGCTACCCGGTGCCGCGCACTCCTAACGCCGGGCGGCGCCCTTGTTCACTGTGCGAGCGAGAAGCGGGTCCAGGTGGTCGCGTCCGTGGTGACGAGGACGTGGTCCGGCTCGCCCGTCGACCCGTCGTCACGCCCGAAGATCCAGGCGTAGCCGGGAGCGACACTGACCGCACCGACGAGCCGGCCGTACTCCCGGGCGACGGTGAAGTGCTCTCCGTCGTCCCGGCTGACCAGCAGCCGCGCACGGCGGTCGTCGTCGGTGCCCTCGCCGGGCGTGATCGCCAGCAGGGACCCGTCGGACCCCACAGTGAGGTCGTAGTGGAGCTGATCCGACAGCTCGGCGCCGGTGTCCGTCCAGGTCTTCGCGCCGTCAGTGGTCCGCAGCAGCCGCGCCCCGCCACCCGCCGTGGTCGGTTCGGTCAGCACGTACCCTTCCTGGTCGTCGATCCCGACCGCCGAGATCACATCCCCGCCGTCGGCCACCTCCCAGGTGGTCCAGGTGGCGCCTCGGTCGGCGCTGCGGGCGACTGTCGAGCCCTGGGCGCTTGCCATCCGGTACGTGGCCCAGATGCTGCCGTCCGCTGCCGGGTAGAGGCTGTACAGCGCACGCCACGAGGGCGCCGTGGCGGTGAGTCGGTACACAGTTCCGCTCGACGGGTCCACCGCCAGCGGCTCCAACACCGGCCGACAGCCGAACCCGCAGAGGACCGGTCGGGCCGTCGCCGGGAACGTGGGTACGGCGACGATCGCGGACGCCGCGTCCCGCCAGGTGCGGCCGTAGTCGGTGGAGATTTTCGCCGTCCCCGAGTCGGTGACCAGGTAGGACCGCTCACCGAGTACGAAGAAGTCAGTGCCGCTGCCCGGCGTCCCGGCGGCGATGCCGGCCGCACATCGGGTGCCCTCGAAGCGCGCCGCGTCCCAGTCCGACCAGCTGCGGCCGCCGTCGCCGGTGTAGGCGAAGCGCACGACGCATCCGTCCTGCCGTACGTCGACCCCGGAATCCGGCCCGGTCAGCGTGAACTGGCTGAACTGCGCACCCGACGGCGTCGGCGGGTCGGCCGGCGCGGCCCGGTCCGGCTCGACCACGAGCGGTACGACCGCCAGCCCGGCCAGTGCGACCAGTGCGGTCGTCACCGTCGCGACCGACCGGCGCCGACGGGAGCGGGCGGTGGTGCGCAGCTCGTCCAGGGGCGGCTGCGCGACGGCCTCGGTGACGGTGTCAACGTCGAAGCCGGAGAACTCACGAACGGACATCGATCCTCCCGGTTTCCGTAGCGTCGGTGTCGGCGAGCAACGCCGCCAGAGCGACCCGGCCCCGCGACAACCGGGACTTCACCGTCCCGGACGACACGCCCAGCGTCGCGGCGACCTCGTCCACCGGCAGGTCGACGAGGTAGTGCAGGGCCAGCGCGTGTCGCTGCCCCTCCGGCAGGGCGCGCAGCGCCGCGAGCAGGGCGAGGTGCTCCGGGGAGTGGTCGGCGACGGCCGGCGGTGGACCGATGCGGCGCAGCAGCCCGTCGAGCATCCGACGGCGGCGGAACCGGCTGCGGGCCCAGTTCACAGCGACCCGACGCAACCAGGCCTCCGGGTTCTCCAGCCCGGCGAACCGCCCCGGCGTCATCAGCGCCCGGGTGAACGCCTCCTGGACCGCTTCCTGCGCCTCGGTCAGGTCGCCGGTCACCGCGTACAGCTGGACGACCAGGCGTCGGAAACAGCCGGCGTAGAGCTCGGAGATCAGATCGCCGTCGGACACCGTCACCCCCCTTCTCCACCATTCCCACCAACGGGCCGCGGAGAAGGTTCCGGGTTCCGGCCAGAATCCGGGTCAGCCGACCGGCCACACCGACCGCATCGGACGTTCTGCCCCGAACCCGCCGCATGCGGCACCGGCACGACATAGCGTCACGGGTGCCCCCGCCGGCGGACCGGCGGCGATGCCCACCGGAAGGAACCGGACATGAGTCGTGTCGACACTGTGCTCCTGCCGGAGCTGGACGGGCCGGTGCCGGCGACGCTGCCGAGCGCGCTCGGCCTGCTGAGCCTGGCCCTGGGAGTGGGCGCGCTGGTCGCGCCCGGACCTCTCGCGCGACTGACGGGGGTGGACGACTCCCCGGTCGCGCGGTCCGTGCTTCCGGCCATCGGCCTGCGCGAGCTGGGCAGCGCCGCCGGCCTGCTCAGCGGCCGCCGCCCGGCTGGCTGGGCCTGGAGTCGGGTGGCCGGCGACGCCATGGACCTCGCCCTGCTCGGGCGGGCCCTCGCCGACCGCGGCGGGAAACGCCGCCAGCGGGTCGCGCTGACCACCCTCGCCATCGCCGGCATCACCGCCGTCGACGTGCTCGCCGCCGTGCGCGTCGGTCGGGATCAACGGGCCCGCGCCCGGGTGATCCGGATGCAGATCGCGGTGACGGTGAACCGGTCGCCCGCCGAGGCGTACCGGTTCTGGCGGGACATGGAGAACCTGCCCCGGTTCATGGCGCACCTGGAGTCCGTCCGCGCCGACGACCTGCGCCGTTCGCACTGGATCGCCCGTGGTCCGGCCGGACACCGCGTCGAGTGGGACGCCGAGATCATCGACGACCAGCCGAACACGTCGATCACCTGGCGGTCGCTGCCGGGGACCCGGGTGCCCAACGCCGGGCGGGTCCGGTTCGTGCCCGCACCCGGCGACCGGGGCACCGAGGTACGGGTGGAGCTGCGCTACGCCCCGCCGGCCGGCGCGCTCGGGCGAGTGGTGGCGAAGCTCTTCGGGGAGGAACCCGAGCAGCAGGTCCGTGACGACCTGCGCCGGTTCAAGCAGGTCCTGGAGACCGGCGAGGTCGTCCGCTCCGAGGGCAGCCCCAACGGCATCTCCGTACGCCAACAGGCCATGCAGCGACCCGCCCAGCCGCTGCCGGCGTCCCGTCGCTGACCGCCCGAGCTTTACGAAAGGGACCGCTGATGAAGGCCACCGCCTGGATGGGCACCGACAGCGTCAAGGTCATCGACGTACCCGACCCGAAGATCCTGAATGCCCGGGACGCGATCGTCCGGATCAGCACCACAGCGATCTGCGGCTCGGACCTGCATCTCTACCACGGCTACATCCCCGCGATGCGCAAGGGCGACATCCTCGGCCACGAGTTCATGGGCGAGGTGGTCGAGGTCGGCCCGCAGGTGCGCAACCTCAAGCCGGGCGACCGGGTGGTGGTGCCGTTCCCCATCGCCTGCGGGCACTGCTCGTCCTGCCAGCGCGGCCTCTACTCGGTCTGCGAGAACTCCAACCCGAACGCCGGCATCGCCGAGAAGATCATGGGGCACTCGCCGGCCGGCATCTTCGGCTACTCGCACCTGCTCGGCGGGTACGCCGGCGGCCAGGCCGAGTACGCCCGGGTGCCGTTCGCCGACGTCGGCCCGGTCAAGGTGCCCGACGAGATCAGTGACGACCAGGCGGTCATGCTGGCCGACGTGTTCCCGACCGGCTACATGGGCGCCGAGATGTGCGACATCAAACCGGGGCAGGTGATCGCCGTCTGGGGCGCCGGGCCGGTCGGGTTGCTCGCCGCGGCCAGCGCCCGGTTGCTCGGCGCGGAGCGGGTGATCGTCATCGACCGGTTCCCGTACCGGCTGCGGCTGGCCAAGGAGCACATCGACGCCGAGACGATCAACTATGAGGAAGCCGACGTGCTGGACACCCTCAACGAGATGACCGCCGGTCGGGGCCCCGACGCGTGCATCGACGCGGTGGGCCTGGAGGGCCACCACGGCAACGCCGCCATGTACGCCTACGACCGGGCCAAGCAGGTCGCGCGGGTCGAGACTGAGCGGCCGTTCGCCCTGCGGCAGGCGATCCTCGCCTGTCGCTCCGGCGGGGTGGTCTCGGTCGTCGGCGCGTACGGCGGCTTCGTCGACAAGTTCCCGATGGGCGCGTTCATGAACCGCTCGCTGATCATGCGGACCGGTCAGTGCCACGTCCAGCGCTACACCCGACCGCTACTGGAGCGCATCCAGCGCGGCGAGATCGACCCGAGCTTCATCGTCAGCCACCGCATGCCGCTGCGCGACGCCCCGAAGGGTTACAAGATCTTCCAGAAGAAGCAGGACGACTGTACGAAGGTGCTGCTCAAGGTCTGACCGGCGGCCAGGTCTGCCGGCCGGCGGGCTTCGCGCGCTGCCTTTGGAGCTGATGTCGCAAACGATGCGGTCCGGCGGGCTTGGCTGCCTCTGCCGGGGAGCCCGGCGGCTTGGCCGGGGTGGGCCGGGGGTGATGTCGTCAACGATTCAGCTCCAAAGGAGCCGACCAGAACCTCGGCTATCAGTCCCTCTGCGTGCGCACGGCGCCGTACCCGGCCTTGGCTCGGCGCGAGTTGGCGTGACGCCATGGAACTGGTGACATGTCGATGTCTGTCTCGGTTGATCTCACTGCCCGGCTACGGCCGGTTGCCGAGCCCGACCTGGTGATGTTGCGGCGGTTCTGCACCGAGCCGGGCCTGATCGGGCTGGACTGGGCCGGCTTCCGGGACGCCGGCGCGCCGGCGCGGCGGTTCGCCGTCGACGGCTACCTCGGCGGGGACGACGGACGGCTCGTCGTCGAGGTCGAGCAGGAGCAGGCCGCCGCCGGCATCGTCAGCTACACCGCTGGGCGTTACGCCGGACGGGCGTCGTACTGGGAGATCGGCATTGTCCTGCTGCCGCAGTGGCGGGGGAGGGGCGTCGGCTGGCGCGCGCAGGCGTTGCTCTGCGACTACCTCTTTCAGCACAGCCCGGCCCAGCGCATCCAGGCCGGTACGCACCCGGAGAACGTCGCCGAGCAACGGGCGCTGGAGAAGGCCGGTTTCCAGCTGTACAGCCGGTTGCTGTCCCCCGCGCCGAGCGAGGTGGAGATCAGCGTCAGGCAGCCGCCGAGCAGGGGCCCCGTTGCGCGCCCCGGCACCACCACTGAGGCGGCTGTCTCGGCCGGGTCCCGGGAGATGGTGACGGGCGCGGTGGTCATCACCGCCCTGCGGAGCGCCTCGGCCGACTCGGGGCCGGTGCCGTAAGGGTCTGTTTTAGAAGTGGCCACCGGCGTCCCGTCTACAAGGGACGACGCACGGCGCGACCTGGCTCAGCTGGCGACCCGAGTGACGTGACTGGCATGTTTGCGAGGCCCCGCCCGCCGATGGCGGGGAGTCCGAATCCGCGAGTGACCCCGTTTGTGGTCAGGGAGCCCGGGAACTCACCCCGTTCGTCCGCAGGCAGGCCCTCACGGCATGCCGACGAGACCGAAGGAGCGGGGCATGGAGTACGAGCAGATGATCGCCACGGTACGGCAGCGCGCGGGCCTCGGTGAGAACGAAGCCGTGCGGTCCATACAGGCCGTCCTGTCGGTGCTCGGCGAACGGCTCGCCGGACAGGAGGCGGACAACCTGGCGGCACAGCTACCGGATCGGCTGGACGCCTCGGTCACCCGTAATCCGCAGGGCCGCCGGTGGGACATTGGCGAGTTCCTGAAGCACGTCGGCGACCGCGAACAGGTCGCGAACGCGGACCAGGTGCGTCAACACGCCCAGGCGGTGCTGCGTACCGTCGCCGAGGCGCTGAATGACGACGAGCGACACGACCTGCTCGCCCAGCTTCCCGGCGGCATCATCGACCTCTTCGGTGTCCCCACCCCGCGAGGCTGAGCCCCGCGCCGATCGGGTCACCCGGGGCGCTCACGGGATCGGCCACTCGTGCACCGGCCGGTTGCTGTGCATCAGGTCGACGTAGTGCCGGACCACCTCGCGCAGCGCCTCCGGCCGGTCCAGGTGGTCGGCCGACTCCAACCGGTGCAGCGTCTCCACCTGCCAGGTCGCGCCGTTGCGGCTGGTCAGGCAGCGCTGCTCGATGATGCCGAGCAACCGGTCCCGTTCGGTGGGGTCGAGCCCCCACCGGTCCAGGCCGTGATGCGCCATCGGCAGCAACCGGCGCAACACCAGCTCGGTGACGGGCAGGTAGCCCAGACCGGGCCAGAAGACCTGCGCGTCGATGCCGTGCCGGGCGCAGCTGGTGAAGTTCTCCTCGGCGGCGCTGAACGACATCTGCGACCACAGTGGCCGGTCCGACTCGGCGAGGGCGCGCACCAACCCGAAGTAGAAGGCGCCGTTGGCGATGGTGTCCAACACTGTCGGACCGGCCGGCAGCACCCGATTCTCCACCCGCAGGTGCGGGCGGCCCCGCGACACGTCGTACACCGGGCGGTTCCACCGGTAGACGGTGCCGTTGTGCAGGCGCAACTCGGCCAGATTGGGCACCTCGCCGGCCGCGAGGGCCTGCGCCGGGTCCTCCGGATCGCAGACCGGCAGCAACGCCGGGAAGTAGCGCACGTTCTCCTCGAACAGGTCGAACACGCTGGTGATCCAGCGTTCGCCGAACCAGACCCGGGGGCGTACCCCCTGGGCTTTGATCTCTTCCGACCGGGTGTCGGTGGCCTGCTGGAACAGCGGGATGCGGGTCTCGCGCCACAGCTCCCGGCCGAAGAACAGCGGCGAGTTCGCGCCGACCGCGACCTGGATGCCGGCCACCGTCTGGGCGGCGTTCCAGTAGTCGGCGAACTGGGCCGGGCTGACCTGGAGGTGGAACTGGGTGCTGGTGCAGGCCGCCTCCGGGGTGATCGTGTCGGCGGTGACCGCCAACCGTTCCACCCCGCTGATGGTGATCGGCAGATCCTCACCGCGGGCCGCGAAGATCTGTTCGTTGAGCAGCTTGTAGCGGGGGTTGGCCGACAGCGTCTCGGCGGTCAGGTGCTCGGGGCGCAGCGTCGGCAGGATGCCGATCATCACCATGTGTGCGCCGATCGCCCGGGCCTTCACCTCGGCGGCGTTGAGGCTGGCCCGCACGTACTCCTCGAAGTCGGCAGTGCCGGTGCCGGTCAGCCGGCGCGGCGGCACGTTGATCTCGACGTTGAACTGGCCCAGCTCGGTCTGGAAGCTCTCATCGGCGATGGCCGCCAGCACGTCCGCGTTGCGCATCGCCGGATTCGACGCCTCGTCGACCAGGTTCAGCTCGATCTCCACGCCGGTCATCGGCCGGTCGAGGTCGAAGCGCGACTCGCGCAGCATCTCGGCGAAGACATCTAGGCAGCGGCGGACCTTGTCGCGATAGCGGGCGCGATCCTCTCGACTGAAGGTTCGTACACCGACGTCCTCGCCCATGGTCACCACCCCGTCACCGCTGGTCCCCCTAACCTCGCACGTGATCGGCGGGCGGGGGAAGACCCGAGGACCCTTTCCTACCCACCTGCCCGCCCTGTTAGCCCAGCCGGAGCAGACCGATAGCATGACGGTCCGAGAGGTGGTGGCGTGCGGATGCGCGAGAAGGTGACCCGGCTGTTCGTCGCGGCGGCGATCGCCGAGGCCTGCTCCTGGCTGGCCCTGCTGGTCGGCATGCTGGTCAAGTACGGTCCGCCGGACAACGAGCTGGGCGTCAAGATCTTCGGGCCGATCCACGGCGGCCTGTTCGTCGCGTACGTCCTGCTGGTGCTGGCCGTGGCCCGGCTGCACCGGTGGAGCCTGCTGGCCACAGCGGTGGCCCTGGCCAGCGCTGTGCCGCCGTTCGCGACCCTGGCCTTCGAGCGCTGGGCCCGCCGCCGGGGCATGCTCGGCGTCGACCGGCAACCGGCCCGCGAGCCCGTCCCGGTCGGCTGAGCCGCCAACCTGCCAGCGCACCCACCTCGCCGAGCTGAGCCGCCGGGCCGTCGGACCGGTCAGGTCAGCGCGGAGCAGGCCGCGATGCCGGCCAGCAGCAGAGTGCCCAGGAACGCCTGCAACAGCAGTGGCGGTCCGAGATGCGACCAGAGGGTCGCCGTACGCGGGGTCAGCAACTGCCCGGTGGTGAGGTTGACGATCCGCTCGATCCGGGGCGGCAGCTCCGGGTCGCGTTGCGGGCGCACTGTGAGTTGCACCTGATCTGCCGGGTGCAGGGCGCTCTGCGGAAGGTGACCGTGCAGCTCCACCTCGCAGAGCTGACCGGCGGTGTTGCGTAGCCGCACCGGGGTGACCAGGTATTCCGGGCCCTGCTTCAGCTCCTTCCAGCGCCGGCGGGTGCCGCCCCCGCCGAACGAGAAGAGCGAGCGCAGCAGCAGGGCGGGCAACCGGGCGAAGGCCGCCGCGGCGAGCACCGCCACCAGCACCGGCTGACCGATGCGTACCTCACGGGTGTAGCCGTCGAGCAGGCGGATCAGCCGCCCGGTGACGATTCGTTCCGTCGGGTGCACGATCCGTCGGGTTTCGAGTCCGCTGTCCATCTCCACCACCGAGAGTCCGCTTGTGTTCACAGATCGTATCGACGTCCTCGGTTGAACGACGTGAATGAAACCTGGTCACGGGCTCACGGCCGCGAGGTGACATCCCCGGCGACCCGGGTAAGCGGGGGGCCGAGCTGGAAAGGGGTCGAGCATGCAGCTGTCCTTCCTGCGCCCGCTCTACGACCGTCCCGGGCCGTGGTGCTCGGTGTATCTGGATGCCTCCGCCGACACGGAGGACGCCAAACCCGCGTTGGACCTGCGCTGGCGTGCCCTGGAACGCAGCCTGGCCGAACAGGGGGCGGACGAGGCGAACATCGCCGCGCTGGACCGGGTGGTCCGAGGCCACGATCCGATGGTCGGGGACTACGGCCTGGCGCTCTTCGCCAGTCACGGCCACGTGGTGCTCTCCGAGTACCTGTCCGCGCCGCCACTGCGGGACCTGGCCAACGTCGGCCCGTTGCCGCACGTGATGCCGCTGCTCGCCCAGCGCGGCGAGCAGGTGGCCTGGGTACGTGTGGTCGCCGACCGGCTCGGCGCCGACGCGATGGCGGTCAGCGCCGGCGGGGTGCCCCGGCGAGCGCACGTCGCCGGCCGGGACGAGTACCCGCTGCGGCGGGCGAAGCCCGGCGGCTGGTCCCAGTCGCGCTACCAGCGGGCGGCCATGGAGGCGTGGCACCAGAACGCCGGCGACGTCACAGCGGCGACAGTGCAACTGGCCGACCGGGTCGGCGCGGACGTGGTGGTGGTCGCCGGTGACGTCCGGGCCACCGGGATGATCGCCGCCCAGATGCCGGAGCGCTGGCAGGACCTGGTGGTCCGTACCGATGCCGGGTCGCGGGCCGGCGGCGCCGACCAGACGATGCTGGACGACCTCACCGTGCAGACCATCGCGGAGATCGCCGACCAGCGGATCAGCGACGCGCTGGACAAGTTCGGCGTGCAGGAGGACGTGGGCGGCGGCCTCGACGCTGTCGTCTCGGCCCTGCAACGCAACCAGGTGGACATGATGATCATCGTGGACGACCCGTCGGCCAACGGTGAGTTGTGGATCGGCGCGGAACCCACCGAGATCGCCGTCGACCCGGGGCAGTTGGCCGCCATGTCGGTGGCCGACCCGCAGCGGGTACGCGCCGACGCGGCGCTGGTCCGAGCGCTCGTCGGCACCGACGCGGCACTGACGGTGCTCGGCGCCGACGAGGCGCCCGACCTCACCGACGGCGTCGGCGCGGTGCTGCGCTACGTCGACCCCAGCACACCGGGGCGCGGCAATGGTTGACCGAACGGTCGCGGACGTCGTGGTGGAGCGGCTGCTGGCCTGGCGGGTACCCCGCGCCTTCGGGTACCCGGGCGAGGCGATCGCTCCACTGGTCGACGCGCTGGACCGCACCGGCGGCGAGCCGGCGTTCGTCCCGGCCCGGCACGAGGAGACCGCCTCGTTCATGGCCACCGGGCACGCCAAGTTCACCGGCGGCATCGGGGTCTGCCTCGCCACCCAGGGGCCCAGCGCCGTCCAGCTGCTCAACGGCCTCTACGACGCCAAGCTGGACAGCAAGCCGGTGGTGGCCATCGTCGGGGAGGACATCTCCGGGCCACTCGGCGGAGCGCACCAGGAGATCGGGCTGAGCCGGCTCTTCGGGGACGTGTGCAACCAGTTCGTCCGGTACGGCCGCAGCCCCGATGAGGTGGGGGCGCTGCTGGACCAGGCGTTCCGGACGGCGGCGGCCACCCGCAGCCCGACGTGCGTGGTGCTGCCCCGACAGTTGCAGGAGGCGCTGGTGCCCGACCTGCAGTCGTACGGCGCCGGGGTGATCACGGCGACCCCCGGTGAACCGCTCGCCCGGGTCCTGCCGCACGAGGTGGACCTGGACGCCGCCGCGCAACTGCTCAGCGGCGGCCAGCGGACCGCGATCCTGGTGGGCCAGGGTGGTCGGGACGCGGCCGCCGAGATCATCGAGATTGCCGACCGGCTGGGTGCCGGGGTGGCCACCTCGCTGCTCGGCAAGCCGGTGCTCGACGAGCGGCTGCCGTTCCACACCGGGGTGCTCGGCGAGGTCGGCACCCCGGCGGCGGCCGAGCTGATGGGTGGGTGCGACACGCTGCTGATGGTCGGCACCAACGACCCGTGGACCGACTACTTCCCGATGCCCGAGCAGGCGCGCACGGTGCAGATCGACATCGACGGCCGGCGGATCGGCACCCGGTACCCGGCCGACGTGCCGCTGGTCGGTGATGCCGCCGAGACGCTGCGGGCGCTGCTGAGCCGATTGCGCGGCCGGCCCGAACAGCAGTGGCGCGCCACGGTGGAGAGTTCGGTGGACCGGTGGCGGGAGGTCGCCGCCGAGCGGGCCGCCGCCGCCGCGGACCCGGTCAACCCGCAGCTCGTCCTTCAGGAGTTGTCCGCCCGGATGCCCGGCACCGGCGCGGTCGCCGTCGATGTCGGCTCGGTCCTCTACTGGTACGCCCGGCACCTGACCCTGCCGCCCGGGGTCAACGCGCAGCTGTGCGGCACCCTCGGCTCGATGGGCTGCGCCCTGCCGTACGCGGTGGCGGCCAAGCTCGCCGCCCCCGACCAGCCGGTGGTCGCGCTGGTCGGTGACGGGGCGATGCAGCTCAACGGGCTCGCCGAACTGATCACCGTCTCGCACCTCTGGCAGCAGTGGCGCGACCCGCGGCTGGTGGTGCTGGTGCTCAACAACCGGGACCAGAACGGCATGGGTGGCGGGCGACGACCATCGTCCGACCCGACCCACCGCCGCCCCGACGTGCCGTACGCCGGATGGGCGCGGCTGCTGGGGCTGCACGGGGTGCGGGTGGACCGCCCTGAGCTGGTCGGCGCCGCCTGGGACGAGGCCCTCGCCGCGGACCGCCCCTGCGTACTGGAGGCGGTCGTCGACCCGGCGGTGTCGCTGGCGCCGCCGGAGCCCGCCTTCGCCGACCTGCGCGGCCTGTACGCCGAGGGCGCTCCGGCCCGGAAGGTCCGCGAGCAGGTGCAGGTCACCGCGAACGCCGACGATCTCGTTTAGCCACCCCGGACCAGGGCATCAGTAGCGGCCCGACGACGCTGGAGGTTCCATGTCCGAGCCCGCCGACCGCCGCTACGGTCCCGCGACAGTGCCGACGGCTCGGGGTCGGCTCTCCGCAGCGGTCGTCGAGGCTCTGCGGCGCCCACCGCGCGACCTGCCGGCCGATCTCGGCGTCGACCTCGACCCGGCGGACCCGATCACCGACGAGGACCTTCAGCTGACGCTCTTCCTCTGCTACGAGCTGCACTACCGGGGTTGGCTCGGGGTGGACGAGTCGTGGGAGTGGCAGCCGACACTGCTGGCGCTGCGGGCCCGCTGCGAGCGGGTCTTCGAGGCGGCGCTGCGCCGGCTGGTCGGCGCGCCGTCGGTGCCCGCCGCCGGCGTGGCGGCCGGTTTGGCCGAGCTGGTCGCGGCCGACGACGGGCCGTCGCTGGCCGCGACGCTGCAACGCCGCGCCGACCTCAACCAGTTCCGCGAGTTCGTCGCCCACCGCTCCGTCTACCACCTGCGGGAGGCCGACCCGCACAGCTGGGCGCTGCCCCGCCTCGGTGGCCCGGCCAAGGCCGCGCTCGTGGAGATCCAGACCGACGAGTACGGCAACGGGCGGCTGGACCGGATGCACGCCGAGCTGTTCCGGGGCACCCTCGACCGGTTGGGCCTGGACAGCGGCTACGGCGCCCACATCGACGTGGCGCCGGCGGTGACGTTGGCGACGAACAACCTGATGTCGCTGTTCGGGCTGCACCGACGGCTGCGCGGCGCGCTGCTCGGGCACCTGGCCGCGTTCGAGATGACCTCCTCGCTGCCGAACCGTCGCTACGGCAACGGGCTGCGCCGGCTCGGCT
The DNA here is from genome assembly GCF_040607155.1 of Micromonospora sp. NPDC005324. Classification (NCBI taxonomy): domain Bacteria; kingdom Bacillati; phylum Actinomycetota; class Actinomycetes; order Micromonosporales; family Micromonosporaceae; genus Micromonospora; species Micromonospora sp. NPDC005324. The sequence goes on from NZ_JBEXGE010000031.1 coordinate 60,008, forward strand.
TCGACGGGGTGGCCACCCGTTTCTACGACGAGCACGTCGAGGCCGACGCGGTGCACGAGCAGATCGCCGCGCACGACTTGTGCGGCGGCCTGGTCCGCGCCGAGCCGGCCCTCGCCTCCGACGTCCTCTTCGGCGCGGCGGCCGGGCTCGCGGTGGACCGGCTGTTCGCCGCGCACCTGCTGGACAGCTGGGCAGCCGGCCGCAGTTCGCTGCGGACACCCGCCCCACCGGCCCTGCCGCCGAAGGTCTCGCTTGTCGCGTCGCCCGAGGTGGCCCCACCCGCGCTCGTCTGATCCGAGGGGCGAGGCGCATCCGGGACGCGACGTGGGGTCAGCCCTCGCGGGTGGTGCCCGCGCGGAAGTTGATCGCCTTGTGGGTGCCGTCGCAGAACGGCTTGAGCGCCGACTTGCCGCACCGGCACAGCGCCACAGTGCCCCGCCGCGCGTCGATGCGCTCACCGTCGGGGGTGACCAACGCGAAGTCGCCGCGGACCAGCAACGGTCCGTCCTCGTACGGGGTGATCGTGGCGGCGGCGGGCTCGCTGGTGTCGTCGGTGCGCATGGCCCCGGAAGTGCCCGTCCTGTCCCTGGCGAAACCCGAGCCGCCGAACGCCGGTGATGACCGGGGCACCCCGCTGACCAGCGGAATGTACCGCCGGGTGGGTGATGCCCCGTTTGAACCCCATCGGGACGGGAAGCCGGGCCGCGTGGTGAGCGAACGAGGCAAGGTGGGGCCGGTGCACAAGGTGCACAAGGGGCTCACGGCCGATGGTGCCGGTCTGGCCGGCGACCGGGTCGTGGCCGCGGGCAGCTCCGCCCGGGTGCTGGTCGCCGCCACCGCCCGGGCACTGCGGGGGGTCGACTGCGCGGACCTCGGGCACACCGGGCCGACGTCGCGGTTCCCCGGCGCCCCCGAGCCGGTACGCCGTGCCGCGGTCACCCGTGCCGCCGGCCGGGTCGCGCTCACAGTGGCCCAGATCGGCGAGGTGGACGCCGCCCGGGTGGCCCGCTGGTTCGTCGACCAGTACCCCCGCCGCCGCTACCCCGGGGTGCTCATCGGCTCTCCGCACGGCGCGGCCGCGCACCTCGCGGTGGCCCTCGGCGTGCCGTGGCTGCCGGCGGGCTTCGAGATGACAGTGCACTGGTCCGACGGCGGGGTGGACCGCCCGGCGGACGCCGCGGAGCATGGCGCGGCACTCGCCACCCGGTTGCTCGCCGGCAACGCCGACCTGCACCTGCGCCAGGTGCACTGCCCGGCCAGCCGTGGCGCGCTGACCGGGGCGACCGTGTCGCTGATGGCCGCGTGGAGGGCCCTACCGGCCGCGTACGCGCAGTTCCTGGCCGACCGGCTGGTGCCGGGTGCCCCCGTGCTGCTGGTCGGCGACGCGCGCACCTGGCCGGTGCTGGAGCGCGGACCGGGACACAGCTTCCAGGTCGGCTGCCCGGGCAGCGGGCTGGACCCGGTGGACTTCCACCCGGACAGCCACGCGTTGCGGCAGGTGCTTCGCTCCGCCGGCGGCGACGCGACCCGGTGGGAGCCGCCGGAGGTGTCAGTACCGTCGGCGTACGCCGAGCACGGCGTCGACTCGGGCTTCGAGGTGGCCGCGCGGGACTGGTCCACCCGCCACCAGCACCCGTTGCACCGGGTGTTGGTGCCCCGGCCGGCGGCGCTGAGCGCGGGCGTGGCCGACCTGTACCGGCGGTGGCTGCGGCGCGCCGGCAAGACCGGTGACCGGTTGGTGGTGGAATGCGGTCGACTGCTCGACCCGTGGCAGGTGATGCGGGCGGGGCTGGTGCCGTACTGGTGTGAGAACGCCACCCGCCGCAGCGTCGACGAGGCCGAGTGGTGGCTCGCGGGCAGCGAGGCGTTCAGCTCGGTGGACGTGTTGCCCGAGCCGCCCGGGGTGCGCTCGCCAGCGCTGGCCGGGCTGCCGCAGTGGCTGGCCGTCGCCGGGTTCGGCCGGCGGCGTCGGGCGCTGGACCGCACCACCGCCCGGGGCTACCCGGTCACCTCGGTGCCCACCCGTCGGGCCACCGAGGTGCTGCGCGCCCAGCCGTACGACCTGCCCGTGCCGCCCCCGCTGGGGGTCGACGAGGCACTGGCCGTGCTCCGCGACAGCGGCGGCCACCAGGGGTTGTTGGTCTCCTGAGACGGAGCACGCCGAAACTTCCTCGCGAACCCGGGGTCCCGTGATTGAGTACCTACGGAGCGGGAACATCGCTGGCTGCGACGGCCTAATTGCGCTGCGTAGAGGCGGTGTCGCCCGCTGGCATCCAGTCACTGACCCACTTTCCGGCCCGGTGCGTGGCTCGACCACGCGCACGACCGGTTTCCCGATCCGGGCGGGGGACCTTCCTGAGGGAGGCGCGGATGTTCGGACAGTCGAGCACGACCACGACCACACCACCACCCACCGATCGAGGTCTGGAGGATCTCGACGCGGCGGCGATGGCGTACGCGGCCCGGATCGCCGGGCTGCCGCCGGAGCGGCATGGGGAGGCCCGGGACGACCTGGTGCGCTTCGCGCTGCCCTTCGCCGGCCGGCTGGCCCGCCGGTACCGGGGGCGGGGGGAGCCGCTGGAGGACCTGGAGCAGGTGGCCCGGCTGGGGCTGGTCAACGCCGTCGACCGCTATGACCCGGAACGGGGCTCGTTCACCGCGTACGCCGCGATCACCATCGTGGGCGAGATCAAACGGCACTTCCGGGACCGTACGTGGGGCGTGCACGTGCCCCGCCGGTTGCGGGACCTGATCCTCGAGGTGGGACAGGCCACCGCGGCGCTCACCAGCGAGCTGTCCCGGGCCCCGTCGGTGGCCGAGCTGTCGGCCCGGCTGGAGACCCCGGAGGAGGAGATCCTCGCCGCCCTGGAGTCGGCGGCCGGCTACAGCCCCGCCTCGCTGAACGCGCCGGTGGGTGGGGAGAGCTCCGCCGAGTTCGGAGACCTGGTCGGCGAGTCCGACAACGCGTTGGAGTCGGTCGACGACCGGGTGACGGTGAGCGGTCTGCTGCACCGACTGCCCTGGCGTGAGCGACGGATCCTCGCGATGCGCTTCTATGGCAACCAGACCCAGGCGGAGATCGCCGCCCGGTTCGGCATTTCGCAGATGCACGTCTCCCGGCTGCTGTCGCGGGCGCTCACCTGGCTGCGCCAGGCGATGCTCGCCGACGCGCCGCCGCCGTGGCAGAACGGCGCCGCCGAACCCGACCCGGGCAAGACCCGGATCTCGGTCAAGCAGGACGGCGACTCGGTGGTGGTCGAGGTCGGCGGCGAGATCGACCGCGACGGCGCGGACCAGCTGCGCCGGGCCATGCTGGAGGCGGTCACCGGCCAGCCCAGCGAGGTGGTCGTCGACCTGGTCGGCGCGGGTGGCTTCGACGCCGGTGGGATCGCCGCGCTGATGGCCGGTCGGGACGCGGCGGAGCGGACCGGGGTGCCGCTGCGGCTGACCCGGGTCCAGCCTGCGGTACGCCGCTCGCTCACCGCCGCCGGCCTGGCGCCGGCCCGGGACTGATCGCACACTGACGAACGAAGGGCCGACACCCCGCCGGGTGTCGGCCCTTATGCGCGTACCCCTGCTCAATGCTCTTCGGGGTTGCCGTCGCTGTGCGGGTGGCGCCAGCGCTCGTGCGGCTTCGGCGCGTCCTCGGCGTCCTTCGGCGGGTCGCTCTGCTCGAAGCTCGGCCGGCGGACGCCCTCGGGCTCCGGCACGTCCACCGGCCGGGCGCCGGAGCGCGGCGCTGGCTGGTAGTCGACAGCGTCGCGGGCGCCGTGCGCGCCCTCGGCGGACGGCGACTCCGGGACGTGGTGCTCCGTCCGCAGCTCCTCGGCGAACTGCTGCGGCGGCTTGGTGGTGCGCTGCGGCAGGTCGCGGCCCAGGTCGGCGACGAGCGGCCCGTACTTCAGGTCGAAGGCGGGGCGCTCGGAGCGGATCCGGGGCATCTGGTCGAAGTTGCGCAGCGGTGGGGGGCAGCTGGTGGCCCATTCGAGGGAGTTGCCGAAGCCCCACGGGTCGTCCACCGTCACCACCGCCCCGTAGCGCCAGGACTTCCAGGCGTTGTAGATGAAGAAGAGGGTGGACAGGCCGAGGATGAACGCGAAGATGCTGGAGATCGTGTTCAGGGTGGTGAAGCCGTCGGTGGGCAGGTAGTCGGCGTACCGGCGGGGCATGCCCTCGCTGCCCAGCCAGTGGTGCACCAGGAAGGTGCCGTGGAAGCCGATGAACATCGTCCAGAAGTGCGCCTTGCCGAGCCGCTCGTCGAGCAGCCGCCCGGTCATCTTGGGCCACCAGAAGTAGTAGCCGCCGAAGAGGGCGAAGACCACGGTGCCGAACACCACGTAGTGGAAGTGCGCCACCACGAAGTAGCTGTCGTGGGTGTGCCAGTCGACCGGCGGGCTGGCCAGCAGCACCCCGGTGAGGCCGCCGAGCAGGAAGGTGACCAGGAAGCCGATGGCGAAGAGCATCGGCGTCTCGAAGGTGAGCTGGCCCTTCCACATGGTGCCGATCCAGTTGAAGAACTTCACACCGGTGGGCACCGCGATCAGGTAGCTCAGGATGCTGAAGAACGGCAGCAGCACCTGGCCGGTGGCGAACATGTGGTGCGCCCAGACCGTCATGGACAGCACGGTGATGGCGATGGTGGCCAGCACGATCCCGGTGTAGCCGAAGAGCGGCTTGCGGGAGAAGACCGGAATGATCTCGGTGATGATGCCGAAGAACGGCAACGCGATGATGTAGACCTCGGGGTGGCCGAAGAACCAGAACAGGTGCTGCCAGAGCATCGGGCCGCCGGTGGCCGCGTCGTACACGTGCGCGTTGAGCAACCGGTCGGCGGAGAGCGCCAGCAGCGCGGCGGCCAGCAGCGGGAAGACGAGGATCACCAGCACGCTGGTGAACAGCATGTTCCAGGTGAAGATCGGCATCCGGAACATGGTCATGCCGGGCGCGCGCAGGGTGAGGATCGTGGTGATCAGATTGACCGCGCCGAGGATGGTGCCGAGCCCGGAGATGACGAGGCCCACCACCCACATGTTCGCGCCCACGCCTGGGCTGTTCTCGTAACTGCTGAGCGGGCTGTACGCGGTCCAACCGAAGTCCGCAGAGCCGCCCGGGGCGAGGAACCCGCCGACCACCATGAGGCCGCCGAAGAGGTACAGCCAGTAGGCGAGCGCGTTGAGGCGGGGGAACGACACGTCCGGTGCGCCGATCTGGATCGGCACGATGTAGTTGGCGAACCCGAACGCGGCGGGCGTGGCGAACAGCAGCAGCATCACCGCGCCGTGCGAGGTGAAGAGCTGGTTGTACTGCTCGGAGGAGAGGAACTGCAGCCCCGGGCGGGCCAGCTCGGCGCGCATCAGCATCGCCTGGAGCCCGGCCAGCAGGAAGAACCCGAAGGAGGTCAGCAGATACAGCAGGCCGATCTGCTTGTGGTCGGTCGTGGCGAGGAACTTGATCAGGGAGTTACCGGGGACCGGCGCTCGTACCGCTCCCGGGAACCCCCCGAAACGGGCCGGTGCCAGGATCGCCGGGCCCCGATCGCGCCCGGGTTCCGTGGTTACCCGCTTGGGCATGGCTGCTCACCCCGTCGTGACGGCAGAAAGGACGAGCGTGCCTACCCGACCCTCGCACCATGTAACCAGGCCAGAGCGGTAATTTCGGTCAGAACGCTGGTACCGGGCGTAAGCGCCTCGAACGCTCAGGTTGCCGGCAGCATCGCCCAGACGGCCTTGCCCTGCCCGGCCGGCACGCTGCCCCACCGCTGGGTCAACTCCCGGACCAGCATCAACCCTCGTCCACCCTCGGCGTGCAGGTCCGTCCCGCCCGCCCGGGCCTGGGCGCTGCTGCCGTCCACCACCGCCAGGTGCAGATACGGCCGGCGCAGGGTCACCGTCACCTGCATCGGCGTGCCGGCGTGGCGCACCACGTTGCCGACCAGCTCGCTGAGCACCAACGCGGCCGGGCCGGACGCGTCGGGCAGGTTCCACCGCGCGCACGCGTCGGTGACCAGCTCCCGGGCCCGTCGGCAGGCCCCGGCCACCGGCTCCAGCCGGGCCCGCATCCGCAACGGGGACGTCGTGCCGGCCAACCGGGTCGCCTCCGCGCAGTCCGCGGAGACCGGGAGCACCCGGCACGTGGTCGACTCGGCCAGCCATCGCGCGGCGATCGGCGACGGGGAGCAGAGCAGCACCGGCACGGCCGGCCACTCCTCGGCCCGGCGGGCGGTAGCGGCGAACACGGACAGCGCCAAGCGGTCCTCGACGTTCACCTCGGCCATGTCGACCACCAGCGCCTCCGGCTGGTCGACCAGCGCCTCGGTCAGCGCGTGGTGCACCGAGCGCATCGTGCCCAGGTGCAGCGGGCCGGCGAGCCGAACGACCGCCACCGGTGCCGTGCTGCGCACCTCGCAGGTGATCCGGCTCGACATCGGCGCCTCAATTCGCTGCTGGGTCGGGATCTGCCAACTACCCGAGGCCGTTCCCGATCAAACCGGACCGACGGCGGGGCGAGGCAGGTCACGTCCCGCAACCCCAGGTCAGGGACCGAACCGGCCGGTCAGGCGGCGTCGGCGGTCAGCGGCGGGGCCGGCCGGTCAGGACGCCCAGCGCGATCATGCCGACGCCGAGCCCCAGGTGCAGCCAGTCGTCGGCGTCGTTGACCGGCAGCACGTTCGCCCCGGTCTCGTGGTCCACCGCCAGCCCGTAGAGCCAGAGCACCAGGTAGACCGCGCCGCCGCCGATCAGGAACGCCCGAGCGCCGGTGACCGTCCGGGCCAACAGCAGACCCACCACCCCGTACGCCAGGTGCACCAGGTTGTGCAGCACCGACACCTGGAAGACGCCGAACAGGTACGCGCCCGAGTCGTGGCCGGCGAAGCGCAGCGCGTCCATGCCGGTGGTGATCCCCGGCACGAAGCCGAGCACGCCGACCAGCAGGAACAACACCCCCGCCGTGGCCGCCGCGCGACGGACCGGCGGCTTGCCGTCGGCCGGGTTGGGTCGGGCCCGGGAGTGCGCCATCGGTCCGACCATTCCCGGCTCCTCGTCGCGCGGCGGGCATAAGCGCTGCCGGCTACCCGCTGTCGCGACCGGCAAACCGGCCGGCCCCGCCGTCGGTCAGGCCGGCAGCAACCTCGGCGCGCTCGCCGACTGCCGGACCCGCTCGTACAGCTCGACGTAACGCTGCGCCATCACCGCGGGAGTGAAGCGCTGCGCGGCCACCCGCCGGCACTCGTCGGGGTCGAGCGTCTCGGCGGCGAGGACGAGGTCGTCCAGCTCCTCCTCGTCGGCGGTGAGCAGCCCGGTACGGCCGTGCTCGATCAGCTCCGGCAGGCAACCCCGGGCGGTGGCCACCACCGGCGTACCCAGGGCGAGCGACTCGACGACCGCCGTGCCGCCCGGCTCCTCCCACCGCAGCGGGAACAGCGACGCGCGGGCGCCGGCGAGCAGGTCGTCACGCTCCTGGCCGGCCACGGTCCCGACCCAGCGGACCAGGTCGCCGTCGACGTGCGGTGCCACCTCGTCGAGAAAGAACCGCACGTCCGGGTTCTGTCGGGCCTCGTCGCCGGCCGCGGCCAGGTCGGCCGGCCGATGGTACGGGCCCACGGGCCCGGCCAGCACCAGCGGAACACCGACCCGGTGCGCGAGCCGGGCACCCACGTCCTGGCCCTTACCCGGGTTGATCCGGCCCAGGATGAGCAGGTGCTCGCCCTTCTCCGGTCGGGGCCGCCGGTCAGCGTCGACGGCGAGCGGCGTGGACAGGTGCACATGGCCCACCGAGTGCTCCCGCAGCGCCAGCGGGGCGCGGGCCAGCTGCGACGCGGAGACGCCGTTGACCCGGACCCGGTCGCCGCCGTCCAGGTTGCCGTAGAGAGCCGGGTGCTTGGCCAGGTCCCAGTGCAGGGTGTGCAGGGTCGGCGGTCCGGCCGGCCCCATCGCGGCGAGGGTCGCCAGACCGACCGCCTCGACGTGGTCGTGCACCAGGTCGATGTCGTCGCGGGATTGCAACTCCCGGACCACCCCGGCCAGGTGCGCCTGGGCGATCCCGCAGACCTGGTTATACGGCCGCTGCAACGCGGCGAACTGCCCGTCGTCGAAGACCGAGATCTGCTCGTCCACCGGCAGGGTGCTGCTGCCCACCGAGGCGAGCACCACCCGTACGCCGAGTCGCCGCAGCTCCGGCACCAGCGTGGCGATGACGTTCTCGATGCCGCCGTACCCGGGCGGTGGCACCGACAGCCACGGGCCGGCGTTCATCAGCACGGTGAGGCTCGTCGCGCTCACGCGGCGGCCACCCGACGGCGGGGCACCCGGTGGCGCAGTTCGGCCAACGGCGGGCGCTCCTCGATGGACACGTCGCTGACCACGATCTCGCGGTCCAGGTTCGGCAGAGTGTCCGAACCACCGCGACGGAACTGGGTCAGCAACGACTCCGGCGCCAGACCTGGGGTCGCCCAGCCGCGCCGTTGCAGCCGGGACCAGGCGGTCAACATGATCTGCGCGGACATCCGGCCCAGGGCGGCGGTGTCCTGGTGGCGGTGCTTGCGCTCACCGAGGTCGACCTGCGCCAGCGCGTCCAGGCCGACCAGGTCGAGCAGGTCGATCATCATGGCCGTCTCCACCCCGTACCCGGAGACGAACGGCACCTGGGACAGCACGTCCCGGCGACCCGCGTACTCGCCGGCGAGCGGCTGCACGAAGCCGGCCAGCTCGGGCCAGAAGAGGTTGAGCAGCGGACGGGCCATCAACTCGGTGACCCGGCCCCCGCCGTCCTGCTCCACGCTTGCCGTGCCGACCAGGGGCCGGTGGTAGAAGCCCTTCACGAAGTCGACCGACGGGTCGGTCAACAGCGGGCCGAGCAGCCCGCTCACGAAGTGCGGCCGGAACTCCCGCAGGTCGGCGTCGATGAACGCCACCACGTCACCCTCGGCGGCGGCCAGCCCGGCCCAGAGCGCGTCGCCCTTGCCGGTGAGCCGGGGCAACCCCCGGGTCATCGCGTCCTGACTGACCACCTCCGCGCCGGCGGCGCGGGCCACCTGCGCGGTCCGGTCCGTCGAGCGGGAGTCCACCACGATCAGCTCGTCGACCAGGGCCACCCGATCCATCAGGTGCTCCCGGATGGTCGACACGATCGCGCCGACGGTGGCCTCCTCGTTGCGCGCCGGCAGCACCACGCTGACCCGGGTCTGACCCTTGGCACGCATCAGCCGACGCGTCGGCCAGTCGGCAGCCGACGTCGTCCGGTACGTGGCCCACGCCTCCACCACCGGTGACACGCTCGATGTTGTGTCCCGCACGGGCACCCCTCCGTTCGTGCGTGGAAAAACCGAAATTGGTTGTTCCCATTCCCCATCACGCGCTAACCGCTTTCTCGGCAACATCTTGATCACAGAGGTGACGACAACGCGTTCCCGGGGGATGAACGTTTGATTGCGCACACCCCAGGGGACTGCTCCCACCGCACATGAAATGTCTTCGAAGGGATGTCGGAATGCGGAAATGCCGGGTGGGTCTGGTCGGCGCCGGTGGCGTGGCACAGCGCCACGCGCGGGTACTGGCCGGGTTCGACGACGTCGAACTGGTCGGCGTCACGGACGTCGCGCCGGAGGCCGCGTCCGCGCTGGCCGCACAGCACGGCGGGCGGGCCTGCGCCGACGTCGCCGAGCTGCTGGCCACCGATCTGGACGCCGTGTACGTCTGCGTGCCACCGTTCGCGCACGGTCCCGCCGAGGAGGCGGTGATCGAGGCCGGGGTGCCGATGTTCGTGGAGAAGCCCGTCGCTGTCGACCTGAACACCGCCGAGCGGATCGCCGACCTGGTCGGGCGGCGTGGGCTGCGCACCGCCGTCGGCCACCACTGGCGCTACCTGAGTGTGCTCGACCAGGCCCGCGACCTGCTCGCCGACCGTCCGGTGCGGATGGTCAGCGGCGCCTGGCTGGACAAGGTGCCCCCGGTGGCGTGGTGGTCGCGGCGGGACCGCTCCGGCGGGCCGGTGGTCGAGCAGGCCGCCCACGTGCTCGACCTGATCCGCGTGCTGGCCGGTGAGGTGACCGAGGTCACCGCGTACGGCAACGGCACCCCACCGCCGGTCGACGGCGCCGACATCGACTCGGTGACCACCGCAGCGCTGCGCTTCGCCGACGGCGCGGTCGGCACGCTCAGCGCCGCCTGCGTCCTCGGCTGGAAGCACCGCGCCGGCCTGGAGATCCTCGCCGACGGACTGGCCCTCGTCATCACCGAGGACGGGCTGTCGATCCGCGACGCTGACGGCGAACGACACGTCCCCGCCGACCCGGAAGCCGCCCGGGTGGCGGTGGACCGCGCCTTCGTCGACGCCGTCCGCGGCATCGGCGACGACGTGCGCGTCCCGTACGCCGAGGCCCTCGCGACCCAACGCCTGGCCCTCGCTGTGGCCGACTCGGCCCGTACCGGCACCACGGTGCGGCTCGCCACCGCGACCGCCCCGGCGGTGCTCGCCAGCGGGGTGACAGTCGATGCGTGACAAGGTCGTGGTGGTCACCGGCCCCGGTCGGGTCGATCTGGTCGAGCAGGACGCCGCCCCGCTGCGCCCCGGCACGTTCCGGGTCGAGACGCTGTTCAGCGGTGTGTCCGCCGGCACCGAGCTGAGCTACGTCAAGGGCACGAACCCCTACCTGAACGTCACCTGGAACGCCGACCTGGGCCTGTTCCAGCCGGGCGCGGCCAGCACGCCCTACCCGGTCACCCGACTCGGCTACATGCAGGTCGGCCGGGTGGTGGAGAGCGAGACCCCGGCCATCGAGGTGGGCACTGTCGGCGCGATGACGTACGGGCACCGCACCGGCTGGTTGGCCGACCCGGTCGCCGAACGGTTCGTGGCGCTGCCCGACGACCTGGACCCGCTGCTCGGCGTCTACGTCGCGCACATGGGCCCGATCTGCGCCAACGGTCTGCTGCACGCCGCCGCCGACCTGCACGGCACCGACGTCCGGGCGCTCGGCGACGGGGTACGCGGCCGACGGGTCGCCGTCGTCGGCGCCGGTGTCGTGGCGCTGCTGACGGCGTTGTTCGCCCGGCGCAACGGCGCCGCGTCGGTGGTGGTGCTCGACCCCACCCCGCAACGCCGCCAGGTCGCCGAGGCGCTCGGTCTGGAAACCCTCGACCCCGACGCGGACGACCCGGCGGTGGTGCTCAAGACCCGCTGGGCGCACACCGCCGGCGACCGGGGCGCCGACGTGGTGTTCCAGTGCCGGGGGCAGGCGTGGGCGCTGCACCTCGCCCTGCGGCTGCTGCGGCCCCAGGGCACCGTCGTCGACCTCGCCTTCTACCAGGGCGGCGCGGACGCTGTCCGCCTCGGTGAGGAGTTCCACCACAACGGTCTGTCGCTGCGCTGTGCCCAGATCGGCCGGGTGCCGCGCGGGCTCGCGCCCACCTGGGACCGCGAACGGCTCTCCGCCGAGACCGTCGACCTGCTCAGGACGTACGGCGACGCGATCCGTAAGCATCTCGTCTCGGCGGTGGTGCCGTTCGACGAGGCGCCCGCCCTCCTCACCGACCTGGCCGACCGTCGCCGCCAGGAGCTGCAGGTGGTGCTCGCCGCCTGACCCGCCTTCGCCGCCTGCCCGAGGCGGCTACCGTTCGCGACATGAGCACCGTGCAGGACCGGCCGGTTCCCGGCGACACCTCGACCGACCGGCCGGTCGGCGGCAGCCCGACGGGCCGGTCGGTCGGCCTGGCCGCGTTGCTGCCGTACCTGCGGGAGCACCGGGGCACCCTGGTCGTGGTGGGGGCGCTGTCGCTGATCGGCTCGGCGGCGTCGCTGGCGCAGCCGCTGCTCACCCGGTCGGTGCTCGAGCGGATCGGCGCCGAGCAGGGCGTGTCCCGGCTGGTGGCGGTGCTGGTGGCCCTCGTGGTGCTCGGGGCGGCGATCGGCGGGCTGCGCGACTACCTGCTGCAACGCACCGCCGAGGGAGTGGTGCTGGGCACCCGGCGCCGGCTCGCCGGTCACCTGCTGCGGCTGCCCATCGCCGAGTACGACCGCCGACGTACCGGCGACCTGCTCTCCCGGGTCGGCTCGGACACCACACTGTTGCGGGCGGTCGTCACCTCCGGGCTCTTCGAGACGGTCACCGGGGCGGTGACGGTGGTCGGCGCCGGCACGGCCATGGTGCTGCTCGACCCGCTGCTGTTCGGCGTCACCCTGCTCGGGGTGGCGCTGGGGCTGGTCTTCGCCGCCACCTTCGCCCGCCGGGTCCGGGCGCTGGCCCGGGTCGCCCAGGAGCGGATCGGCGAGATGACCTCGGCGGTGGAGCGGGCCATCTCGGCGGCCCGGACCATCCGGGCCAGCCGCGCCGAGACCCGGGAGACGGAGGCCGTCACCGGCAGCGCGCGGGGGGCGTACGCGGCGGGGCTGCGGGTGGCCCGGGTGCAGGCGTTGGTCGGCCCGATCGGCTCGGTCACCGTGCAGGGCGCGTTCCTGCTGGTGCTCGGCATCGGTGGGGCGCGGGTCGCCGCCGGGGCGATCTCCGTCGGCGACCTTGTCGCGTTCGTCATGTACCTGTTCCTGCTGGCGCTGCCGCTGGGTCAGGTGCTGCGGGCGTACACCCAGTTGCAGTCCGGCCTGGGCGCTCTCCAACGGATCGAGGAGATCCTGGCCGTGCCCGCCGAGGGCGCGGAAGACCGCCCGGCGCCCGCCGTCGCGACGGCGACCCCGCGCCGCCCGGCCCCGATGATCGAATTCGACCGGGTGGGCTTCGGCTACCCGGGCGGCGAGCCGGTGCTGCACGAGGTCAGCTTCGCGGTCCCCGCCGGCACCCGGACCGCCCTGGTCGGTCCCTCCGGCGCCGGCAAGTCCACTCTGCTGGCCCTGGTCGAGCGCTTCTACGAGGCGAGCGCCGGCGCGGTCCGACTCGATGGCACCGACGTGCGGGACCTGCCCCGCGACGCGCTGCGGGCCCGGCTCGGCTACGTCGAGCAGGAGGCCCCCGTGCTGGCCGGCACGCTGCGGGAGAACCTGCTGATCACCACCCCGGACGCCACCGACGACCGCTTACGCGACGTCCTGGACGAGGTCAACCTGGGCCACCTGGCGCAGCGCACCCCGCTGGGCCTCGACGTACAGGTGGGGGAGGGCGGGGTGCTGCTCTCCGGAGGTGAGCGGCAGCGGCTGGCCATCGCCCGCGCGCTGCTCGCCGGCCCGCCGGTGCTGCTGCTCGACGAGCCGACCAGCAACCTCGACTCCCGCAACGAGGTCGCGCTGCGCCGCGCCATCGACGCCGTGGCCGTCCGCCGAACCCTGTTGATCGTGGCGCACCGGCTCGCCACGGTGGTCGACGCCGACCAGATCGTCGTCCTCGACGGCGGCCGGGTGGTGGCCGTGGGCACCCACGCCGAACTGACCGCCACCGACCCGCTGTACCGGGAACTCGCCAGCCACCAGCTGCTGGTCGGCTGACTGCGCCCCAGGAAGGCCGACTTGCCGGGCGGCCGGGCCGCGCGCGCCGCCCGGAATCGCGTACCGTTGCCGCTCATGGGTGTGTCGCAACGGTTCAAGAGCAAGTTCCGGCGGTTCCTCCAGCGCCCCGGCTCGACCGTGGATCTTGCTCCGCTGGAGAAACTGCTCCCGGCGATCGAGGCGCGCGAGGCTGACCTCACCGCGCTCGACGACGCCGAGCTGACCGCGGCCGCGGGCGCCGCCGCCGGTTACGAGGAGATCTGCGCCGTCGGCCGCGAGGCCGCCCGCCGTGGCCTCGACCAGCGGCCGTACGACGTGCAGCTGCTCGGCGCGATGTCGCTGCTCTCTGGCAAGGTCGCCGAGATGGCCACCGGTGAGGGCAAGACACTGACCGCCACCATCGCCGCGTACGGGCACGTCCGGCTCGGCAACGGCCCGGTGCACGTGCTCACCATCAACGACTACCTGGCCCGCCGCGACGCCCAGTGGATGGAGCCGGTCTACACCCTGCTCGGCCTCACCGTCGGCTGGGTCAACGAGGCCTCGACACCGCAGGAGCGGCGCGACGCGTACGCCTGCGACGTCACCTACGTCTCGGTCAGCGAGGCGGGCTTCGACTACCTGCGCGACCAGCTGGTCACCGACGTGGAAGACCGGGTGCAGCCCGCGCTGACCACCGCCATCGTCGACGAGGCCGACTCGATCATGATCGACGAGGCCCGGGTGCCGATGGTCCTGGCCGGCGCGGTGCCGGGTGAGCAGGACCCGGTGCACGCCGCCGCCGCGCTGGTGCGTGGCCTGCGCAAGGTCAAGCACTACACGGTCGCCGAGGACGGGCGCAGCGTGGCGTTCACCTCCGCCGGCCTCGCCGCCATCGAGGCCAAGCTCGGCATCGACCTGTACGACGAGGAGCACGTCGCGCAGCTCTCCGCTGTCAACGTGGCGCTGCACGCGCACGCCCTGCTGCACCGTGACGTGGATTACATCGTCCGGGACGGCTCGGTCGAGCTGGTCGACGAGATGCGCGGCCGGGTGGCCCAGCGCCGCCGCTGGCCGGACGGTCTCCAGGCCGCGGTCGAGGCCAAGGAGGGGCTGGACGCCACCGCCGAGGGCGAGGTGCTGGGCACCATCGCCATGCAGGCGTACATCGCGCTCTACCCGAAGGTCTGCGGTATGACCGCCACCGCGGTGCTGGTCGGCGACCAGTTGCGGGAGTTCTTCGACCTCGAGGTCGCGGTGATTCCGCCGAACACCCCGTGCATCCGCGAGGACGAGCCGGACCGCATCTACGCCACCCGGGCGGAGAAGGACGAGGCGCTGATCGACGAGATCCAGCGTTGGCACGCCAAGGGGCGGCCGATGCTGATCGGCACCCTGGACGTGAAGGAGTCCGAGGGGTTGGCCGCCGGGCTGAACGCCGCCGGGGTGCCCTGCGTCGTGCTGAACGCCAAGAACGACGACGAAGAGGCGGCGATCATCGCCGAGGCCGGCGCCTACGGCGCGGTGACCGTCTCCACCCAGATGGCCGGCCGGGGCGTCGACATCCGCCTCGGCGGCAGCGACCAGACCGACCAGGAGCGGGTCGCCGAGCTGGGCGGGCTCTACGTGATCGGCAGCGGCCGGCACGACAGCCGCCGGGTGGACGACCAGCTGCGCGGTCGGGCCGGCCGACAGGGCGACCCGGGCGGCTCGGTCTTCCTCGTCAGCCTGGAGGACGACCTCGTCGTCCGACACGCCTCCGACTCGGTGCCGGCCTCGCCGCGGATGAACGCCGACGGTCTGGTGACCGACGAGCAGGTCGACTACGCGGTGGAGCACGCCCAGCGGGTCGCCGAGGGCGTCAACCACGAGATCCACCGCAACACCTGGCGCTACAGCGTGGTGATCGAGCAGCAGCGCAAGGCCCTCGCCGCCCGCCGGGAGCGGCTGCTCACCAGCGACGTGGCCGCGGTGATGCTGCTGGAGAAGGAGCCCGAGAAGGCCGGCGAGATGGACGAGGACCTGCTCGCCCGTGCCGCCCGGTCGATCGCGCTCTACCACCTGGACCGGCTCTGGGCCGAGCACCTGGCCGAGCTGTCGGAGGTCCGCGAGGGCGTGCACCTGCGCGCGCTGGGCCGGCTCGACCCGCTGGACGAGTTCCACCGGGCGGCGGTGCCGGCATTCAACGACCTGATCCCGGAGATCGAGGCCCGCACCATCGCCACCTTCACCGAGACCGAATTCGATGAGGACTGGCAGCCCAACGACGGCACCCTGGTCCGGCCCACCGCCACCTGGACGTACCTGGTGCACGACAACCCGTTCGGGTCCGAGCTCGACCGACTGATCGCGTCGATCGGGCGGCGGCTCAGCGGCGCCTCGCGCTGACGTACCGACCATCGGGGCCCCGATCGCGCCACCGCGAGCGACCGGGGCCCCGCTTTACGCCGTTTCGACCCAGGCTTCCCAGGGTAGTAGGGCTGGTCGGCCGAGTCGGGAGAGAGCAGACGATGACACAGGTGACGATGCTGGCCGGGCAGGCGCGCGACGGCACGGAGGCTGCGAACCGGTGAATCTCGACACGCGGGAACCGGTGGTGCAGACCCTCGGCGTGCTGGAAGCAGCCGCGCTGTTACGGGAGCTGACCGCCGGGCTGATCGCCCTGACCGACTTTGACGAGGCGCTGCTGGCCCTGGTCCGGGTCACCCGGGACGCCGTCGCCGGGGTGCGCTGGTGCGGGTTCACCGCCCTGCGGGCCGGCGAGCCGGCCGGGGTGGCCGCCTCCGACGAGGGGCTGACCGGGCTGGACGACCTGCGCCACGGGCCGGACACGCCGGCTATGAGCGCGGTCCACCGCCGCGAGATGATCCTCGCCGCCGACCTCGCCGGTGAGCCCCGCTGGCCCGCCTGGACGGCGCACGCCCGCGACCTCGGCGTACGCGGGGTGATCTCCGCACCGGTCGACATCGACGACCAGGTGATCGGGGCGATCAACCTGTACGCCGCCGCGCCGGACCTGCTGACCCCGCAACACCAGCTGACCGCCATGCTGCTCGCCGAACACGCCGGCCTGCTGCTCGCCGCCGTCCGCGACCGCGGCCGACAGCTCACCCTCGCCGGTGAACGGGACGCCGCACTCCTGCAGGACGGGGTGGTGGGCCAGGCCATCGGCGTGATCATGACGCAACGCGGGTGCCCGCCAGCCGAAGCCCTCGACGTGCTGCGCACCGCCGCCTCGTCGCTGGACATCCCGTTGCGCGAGGTGGCCGAGCGGCTGGTCCGAACGGTCTCCCGCCAACGCGACAACTGACCCCGCCCGCTGGGGCTGCGTCGGTCGCTGGGGCCGCGTCGGCGGTGTGATCAAACCGGGTTCCTGGAACTCGCGGTGTCAGCGACCCACGGACGCCCCGACTTCCTGCAACCCGTGTCCATCATCCGTCGGCCTGGCCGTTCGGCCTCGACGGGCGGCGGCCACGGTGCCCGTTCTCCCTGCTGCCGGCGAGTCGGGCGGCATCGTTTCGCGTCGACCGGGCCGGGATAGCACTCTGGTCAGGTGAGCTGCGCCGACCCGGGGGAGGCCCGATGCAGAGCCGGCTGCGAGTGCAGGGGCAACCGATCCAACCGATGCTCGTGATGTTCCCGCTCGGGCTCTTCGTCAGCGCCACCGTCTTCGACCTCACCGACGTGATCGGCGGGCCCGCGTTCCTCGGCGAGGTCGGCTACTGGACCGGCGTTGCCGCCCTCGTCGCCGCCGCGCTGACCACCGTGGCCGGCATGGTCGACCTGTGGGACGTGCCGGGTGACCGTACCCGCCGCACCGCTGTCGCCTTCAACCTGGTGAACGCGGTGATGGCCGCGATGTTCCTGCTCACCTGCCTGGTCCGGTCGCACTCCCCGCAGCGCGGCGCGTCGGTCGCGGTCCTGGTCACCGAGCTGGTCGCGCTGGCCGTCGGCGGAGTCGGCGTGCACCTGGGCGCCCGGCTGATGCGTCAGTTCGACAGCGGCCGCACCGAGGCCGGTGGCCTGGACGCGCTCGCCGGCTCCACCGGCGAGATCGCCCGTCCCTGACCCGACGGGCCCGTCCCTGACCCCACCCGACGGGCCCGTCCCTGACCCGACGGGCACGCTCGACCTGCCGGGCGGGCACGCTCGACCGGCGAACCGGCCGGCCGGCGGGCATGCTGCGGGGGGCCGGCATCCGTGCGACTGGTCCGTCTACCATCCCCGGATGACCTCCTCTCTGGACACGCTGCCGAAGATCGGCGCGCCCGCCACCCGGGCCCTGCACGGCGCCGGCTACACCGCGCTGCGCCAGCTCGCGGGCGTCCCCCGGGCGGATCTGGCCAAGCTGCACGGCATGGGCCCGAAGGCGCTCGGAACCCTCCAGGCCGCCCTCGAGGAGCACGGGCTCGGCCTCGGCTGAGATCCACCACCCGCGCCCCGGCCGGGCGGCGGCAAATCAGTTGTCGGCCGGGTGACCGGCCGCGAGGCTGACCGGCATGACCGCTGAGCGTGACGCCGAGGACCTGATCGCGGAGGCAGCCGCCGCGCCTGTCGATGGTTGGGGCTTCGGCTGGCTGGCCGGCCGGGCCACCGAGGAGCGTCCACCCTGGGGTTACGCCCGGCTGGTCACCGACCGGATGGCGCACGCCGACGCGGCTCTCGATGTGGACACCGGCGGCGGGGAGGTGCTCGCCGAGGTGCCACGTCCACCGAAGCTGCTGACGGCGACCGAGGCGTGGCCGCCGAACGTGGAGGTCGCCCGACGGACACTGCGTCGGGTTGGCGCGTCGGTGGTCGCGGTCGCGCCGGACGGGCCGCTGCCGTTTCGCGACGCCTCGTTCG
Organism: Micromonospora sp. NPDC005324; assembly: GCF_040607155.1. Lineage (NCBI taxonomy): Bacteria > Bacillati > Actinomycetota > Actinomycetes > Micromonosporales > Micromonosporaceae > Micromonospora > Micromonospora sp. NPDC005324. The sequence goes on from NZ_JBEXGE010000031.1 coordinate 78,260, forward strand.
ACCTGGTGGTCAGTCGGCATCCGGTGCGTACCGACTGGGTTCAGACGGCGCGAGTGCTGCGGCCGGGCGGGACGTTCCTGTCGCAGCAGATCGGGGCCGGCACCATGCGGGAGCTGAGTGAGGCGATCCTCGGGCCGTTGCCGCCGCCTACCCAGCGGCACCCCGAGCACGCGGTCGCCGCCGCCGAAGCCGCCGGCCTGCGGGTGGTCGACCTGCGTCGGGCCACCCTGCGGGCGACCTTCGCCGACATCGGCGCGGTGGTCTGGTTCCTGCGCAAGGTGATCTGGACGGTGCCCGGGTTCACTGTCGACCGCTACCGCGCACCACTGCGCGACCTGCACCACCGCATTGCCGACGAAGGCCCCTTCGTCGCCCACGCCCAACGCTTCCTCATCGAGGCCACCCGCCCCTGACGGACACCTCCCTCCGCCGATCTTGCACTTTCGGCACCCGTGAAAGCCGTCTACCAGGGCAATTCGACCACCCAAACTGCAAGATCGACGTGGGCGGGGGCGTGGGCGTGGGCCGGGGCCGGGGTGGGGGTGGGGGCGCGGGCGGGGTGGCGTGGGGTGGAGAGGGTGGGTTTAGTGGGGGTGGGATTGGTGGTGGGTGGCTAGGACGTCGGCGCCGAAGTCGCTGGCGGGGCGGCGCAGCACTGTGTGCGCGTGGTTGCCGTCCGCTGTGGTGTTGTCGTACTCGATCAGCAGATCGTCGCCCTGCACCCGGTAGTAGTGCCGCCGCCCGGGGTGGGTCGGGCCGGCCCAGGCGAAGTGCAGCGGGCCGGCGTCCAGTCGAGCCGCCTCCCGGATGGCCAACTCGGGCGGCAGGCGGTCGAGGTAGAGGGCGACCACCTGGTCGAGCAGCGCGCGGCCGGTCGGTCCCAGGCGCTCCGCCGGTACGCCGAGTGGTTCCAGCGGCGCGTCGACCCGCCCACGGGTGGCGCTGATGATGTCCGCCGGCGCCTCGTCGGCGATGATCGCGGCGGCCCGCTCGGCCGGGCCCAGCGCGTCGAGCAGGGCGCGGGCCAGGTCCTCCTCGACACCGAGTGGGCGGGAGACCGGCCGGCCGGCGTAGCGGACCGCGGCCGGGTTGGCGCCGAAGAAAATCGGCGCGGGAGAGACCTGACCGTCCACCACCGTCATGTTGACCGACAGGTGGTGCCCTTCGAGCCGCCACGCCCAGCTGTCGTCGCGTGCCGGGTCGCCGAACACGGCCACCCAGTAGTCGGCACTGTGGCGCCCGCGCTGCCAGCCCTCGGCCCGGTCCAGCACCTCCTCCAGCGAGATGATCGCCATGGCCTGCGCGTACGCCGAGGGGCTGAGCGCGGTGGCCAGCAACCGGTGCGCGGCCTTGCGGGCGGTGACGTCGAGCTCGGCGAGGCAGACGCCCGGTCGGGGTCGGGGCCGGTACTCCAGCCAGCGTCGGGCCGTTTCGTCGTCGAACGAGTGCACGGCGCTCTCACGGGCGGCGGGGTCGAGCGCGGTCAGCAGCGCGGTGCCGGCGGCGCGCATCTGCTCCGGCAGAGGATCTTCCACCGACCCTGTATACCGGCCGACAGTGCCGGTGTCAGCCGACGCGCAGCAGCTCCGTCATCTCCGCCAGGTCGAAGAAGCGGGCGGTCTCGATCGCCGACGGGTTGCCGTGTGCCGGGTCCGCGCCGGCGGCGAGGAGCGCGCGGACCGCTTCGGTGCTGCTGCGGAAGACCGCCGCGGCCAGCGCGGTCTGACCCCGGTCGTTGGCCCGGGTGTGGTCGGCGCCGCGGCTGAGCAGGGCGGCCACGGTGTCCGGGTGGGAGTGGTACGCGGCCAGGATGAGCAGCGTGTCGCCCTTGTCGTTGGTGAGGTTGACCGGCAGTCCGGCGTCGATCTGCGCCGCCAGATCGTCGGTGGCGCCGGCTCGGGCCAGGTCGAACATCCGGTGCGCGAACGCCAGCGTCTCGGCGTCGAGGTCCTCGGTCACCGCTCCAGGTTAGTCGCACCGGTCCTGATAGGTTGCTCGGCCGGCGCGCTGGGGGAGGTCCGATGGATGAGACGGTGTACGTGGGCAACGCGGGCGTCGACGGCGCCACCAACGCGGGTTGGCTGCTCGGGCACTTCGCGCCGCCGGGGGAGATCCGGCACAGCACCGACGTCGAGGTGAAGTGGGGCGTGCACCCGTCTGGGCAGGCCCGGTCGCGGTGGGCGACCGGCGAGGTGCGCACCACTCTGCTCGTACTCGTCGAGGGGTGTTTCCGGGTGGAGTTGCCGGACCGGACGGTGCGGCTGGCCGCGCCGGGCGACTACGTGGTGTGGGCTCGTGGGGTCGACCACTCCTGGTTCGCCGAGCGCTCCTCGGTGGTGTTGACCGTGCGGTGGCCCTCGCTGCCGGGCTACCGCGCGGACCCGCCGGCGCTGCGCTGATTCACCCGTGCGGGCGACCCGTGTCCCAACAGGCGGAATTACCTACTAAACCTATAGGCTTTGCCGTCTAGAGTACGAGAGCACCCCGCCGAACGACCCGCGAGGAACCGCCATGACGCACCACCGTCCGGAGCCCGACCTGCTCACCGTTGCCGCCGGATGGGCCGACCCGACCGGCTGGCCGGTCGCGCTGCGCTTCGATCCCGCCGAGCGCTGGTACGCCCGCCTCGCCGTGAGCGACGAGCACGAGGTGTGGGCGCTGAGCTGGCTGCCCGGGCAGGGCACCGACCTGCACGACCACGGCGGCTCCTCCGGAGCGTTCCGGGTGGTCAGCGGCGCGCTCACCGAGGAGACGGTCAGCGCCGGTCGACTACGCCCCCGACTGTTGCCGGCCGGCACTGGCCGCCGCTTCGGCCCCCGGCACGTGCACCGTGTGACCAACCGGGGCTCGGCGCCGGCGGTCAGCGTGCACGTCTACCGGCCGGCGCTGCTGCGGATGACCCGCTATCACCTCATCGACGGGCGGCTGCGGGTCGCCGAGGTCGCCGAGGCCGGCCGGTCCTGGTAGCCCGCGCGCGTCGAGAACCCCCTGTCACCGGAAGGAACCGAGAATGCAGACAACCGCCGAGCACTGTCCCGCCCCCGTGCCGCCACCCGGCTCTCGGGGCATCGACGAGATCCTGGCCGCCGCACGGGCCCAGCTGCGCCGGCTGGACCCGGAGCGGGCCCACCTGGCGTACCGGACCGGAGCGCTGCTGGTCGACATCCGGCCGGCCGCGCAGCGGGCCGCGCACGGCGTGGTGCCGGGCTCGCTCATCGTCGAACGCAACGTGCTGGAGTGGCGCTTCGACCCACGGTGCCCGGCCCGGCTGCCGCAGGCCGTCGACTACGACGTGCCGGTGGTGATCCTCTGTCAGGAGGGCTACACCTCGTCGCTGGCCGCCGCCGCGTTGCAGGACGTCGGCCTGCACCGGGCCACCGATGTGGTCGGTGGGTTCGCGGCCTGGCGGATCGCCGGCCTGCCGGCACTCGGCCCGACCCCACTGCACCAGCCCTCTCCCCTCGCGTCCCCGGTCAACGCCGGCTGGGCGCGCCACTGACCGTCACGCCACACCCGGCGTGGCGGGCGTACCGCCACTCAGGAGGCACCATGTCCGTCGTCGCCATCCCCACGCGCCGCCACCCCGGCGTGCGTCCGCAGGCCCGTCCGCGCACCGCCCCGACCCTGACCTTCACCCTCGACCTCGTCCCCGGGCCGTTGAGCCCCCGGCTGGCCCGGCTGGTGCAGCTGCTCGGCGAGCTGGCCGAATCGGGTGAGGGTCAACTGCGTGCCGTGGAGGACGCCGCGTCGGGGCCACGGCCGGCCCCGCGCCCCGCCGCGCCGCCCGCCGAGGCGGACCACGTCCGCATCCTGGCCGGCTCGCGGATGGTCCGCCAGGGTGACCGGGTCATCGCGCTGACCCGCATCGAGTACGAGCTTCTGCTGTTCCTGGCCGAGCGGCCCCGCCGGGTCTTCACCCGCCTGCAACTGCTCTCCAGCGTCTGGGGTTACGAGCACGCGGTGGCCCGGACGGTGGACGTGCACGTCCGCCGGCTGCGCGCCAAGCTGGAGGGCTCGGAGGTGGTCACCACCGTCTACGGCGTCGGTTACCGGCTGGCCGACGAGGCCCCGATCAGCGTGGATCACAGCAGCTGAGCCCTGGTCCGGCGGCGATGTGACCGCCTGGTGAACCGGTCGGGGACCCCCGTAACGGGGCATCTCGACGACTCTGCTGTAATCATCAGGCCTCGTACGCAGAGCGAGCATCTGGCTCCGATGTGTTCGTCAATTGTCACATTCATGCAACGCAGCCGCCTCTTGACCCTCGCCCAGGCGCCGGGAAGCATCGATGAAGCGGCGTCCCGGGCCGTGGGGAGATACCCGGACCAGCCCAAGGAGGACCATGTCGGTCAGCCCTGCCTCGTCGCGCGCCGGATGGCATACGTCCCAGCCCGCGGTGCCCGGTCGACCTCCCGGCGGGCAGCGTCGCCCGGCGAACACCGCCGCGCCCGTGCTCACCGTGACGCTGTCCATCCCGCTGGCCTGTGAGGAGTCGCTGACCCCGGCAGCGCGTCGGCTGTTGGAGGCCGCTCGCGAGATGCTGGAGCGGGGCGAAGGCGTGATCATCGGCTCGGTGCCGGCCGAACGCCGCCCCGACCAGGCGCCCGCCAGCCGGTCGCCGGCCCGCCCGATCAGCTCGACCATTCCCGCCCTGCACATCCTCTCCTCGTCGCGCTCGGTGCTGCGCGACGAGGAGCCGCTGCCACTGACCCGGCTGGAGTTCGACCTGCTGCTGCACCTGGTCGCCCACCCGCGTCGGGTGTTCACCCGGCTGCAACTGCTCAACGCCGTCTGGGGCTACGAGCACGCCGGCGTACGCACCGTCGACGTGCACGTGCGTCGGCTGCGCGGCAAGGTCGGCGTGGACGTCCCGCTGGTCACCACCGTCTACGGCGTGGGCTACCGACTGGCCGACGACGCCCGGGTCACCATCGACCGCACCGGCTGACCGGCGGCACCGACGCGCCCGGCGCCGGGCAGGATGGTGCGGTGCGCATCCGCCCCATCTCGCCCGACCTGCTCATCACCGAGCTGACCGGCCGGCTGGCCGACGCGGCGACCCGCGCCGCGAGCGCCGCCGCCGGGCGCGCGCGGCTGCGGGTGGCCGTGGACGGCGCGCCCGCCGCCGGCGCCGACGAACTGGCCGCGGCGCTGGTCGACCCGCTGCGCGCCCAGGGCCACCCGGTGCTGCACGTCCGCGCCACCGACTTCCTCCGCCCCGCGTCGCTGCGCCTCGAGTTGGGGCGCACCAACCCGGACTCCTTCTACGAGGCCTGGGTCGACGAGGCCGGGCTGCGCCGGGAGGTGCTCGACCCGGCGGGTCCCGGCGGCAGCGGCCAGCTGCTCCCGTCGCTCTGGGACGCCGACGCCGACCGGGCCAGCCGCGCCCGCTACGTCGACCTGGCACCCGGCGGCGTCGTCCTGGTCAGCGGCTCGCTGCTGCTCGGCGGCGGCCTGCCCTTCGACGTGACCGTCCACCTGGAGCTGTCCCCGGCAGCGCTGCGCCGGCGCACCGAACCGGCCCAGCAGTGGGCGCTGCCGGCCTTCGACAGGTACGCCGAGGAGGTCGTCCCGGCGAGCTTCGCCGACGTCGTGGTACGCGCCGACGACCCCCGCCGACCGGCGCTCGTCGAGCCCGGTGCCAACGACTGACAACAACCGAGAATTTGTCGGTTTGTACGGCGGGTTCGGCGGGTACTCGCCCGGCTCACAGAGCGCGGGTGACCGCCCGCGTACCGAACGCGACCGTGACCGGGGCTCCGCGCCGCCGGCACCCGGTTCACAGTGAGCCACAGGCCCAGGAAAGGCAGGCAGCGATGCTCGTCCACGACACGGTCGGTACGACCCGGTCCCAGACGGAGATCGATCAGATCCGACAGTCGCTCCAGGCGCGCTACGACGAGCTGACCGGGGAGTACGACCAGGCGGTGCTCCAGAGCCAGGTGCTGCGGCTGGTGGAGGTCGGCGACACCGCCGGCGACGACCAGGCCGACAGCGGCACGAAGACGGCTGAGCGGGACACCGCCCAGTCCCTGTTGCGTACCATCCTCGACCGCCGCGCCCAGTACGAGCACGCCCTCGGCCGGCTCGAAGAGGGCACCTACGGCTGGTGCGAGGGCTGCTCGGCGGCGATCCCGGTGGAGCGGCTGGAGATCTTCCCGTCGGCCACCACCTGTGTGACGTGCAAGCAGACTCGCGAGCGGCGGGCGGCCTGAGCCACTCCAGCGGTTGCCGGTCGGTCCGCGACGCGATGGACTTCCACAATGGGTGACATCCTCGTGGGCACCGCGTCCTGGACCGACCGCACACTGCTGGACTCGGGGTGGTACCCGCAGACCGCCGACACCCCGGAGAAGCGGCTGGCCTACTACGCCCGGCAGTTCCCGCTGGTCGAAGTGGACGCCACCTACTACTCGCCCCCCGCCGAGGCGACCGCGCGGCTGTGGGCCGAGCGCACCCCGGCCGGCTTCACCTTCAACATCAAGGCGTTCAGCCTGCTGACCGGGCACCCTACCCGGGTCAGCGCGCTCTACAAGGACCTGCGGCCGGAGACCGACAAGAAGAACGTCTACCCCGACGACCTGCCCGCGCAGTCGTACGAGGAGGTGTGGACGCGCTTCCTGTCCGCGCTGGACCCGCTGGTCGAGGCCGGCAAGCTGGGCGCGCTGCTGTTCCAGTTCCCACCCTGGTTCACCATCAAGCGGGCCAACAAGCAGTACCTGCTGGAGGTGGCGAAGCGCTGCGCGCCGCTGCGCCCGGTGTACGAGTTCCGGCATGCCTCCTGGTTCGACGGCGACAACGCCGACGAGACCCTGGCCTTCCTGCGCGAGCACAAACTGCCGTACGTCTGCGTGGACATGCCGCAGGGCCACCGCTCGTCGCTGCCCCCGGTGCTGGCCGCCACCGCGGACCTCGCGGTCGTGCGCTTCCACGGGCACAGCGACAAGTGGACCAGCAAGGACATCCACGAGAAGTTCGGCTACCACTACTCCAAGCGGGAGCTGGCCGACTGGGCGCCGAAGCTGCGGGAGCTGGCCGACGAGGCCGGGCAGACCCACGTCCTCATGAACAATTGCTACTCCGACTACGCGCAGACCAACGCGAAGACCCTCGCGGGTCTCCTCGACGCCGGCTGACCTCACCCGATCCGGGTGGGGCCGCCTCACCCGCCCTCCGGGGAGGGTGGACGCGGTGGGTTCGGCCGCTTCGTGGACGGCCGACGCCGGAGACGACACGGAGGTGACGGGGATGACGGCTCGAGTGGTGACGGATCGACGGCGTGGTGCCGTCCTGCACGTGGTCGGCACGGCCGACAACGCGCGGCGCGCCCCGCAGGGCAGCCCGGTGCGGGCCCGCCGCGGCCCGGTGGGGCCGCCGCGCCGCGCCGACGACCGACGGTGGGACGCCACGGAGCGGGGGTCGACCGATGGCTGACTCGATGATCTCGGCGTTCGAGTCCTCGCTGGACAAGACGAACCTCATTCTCAAGGACATCGAGAACGCCTACGGCTGGCCGAAGGAACGGCGCAACCAGTCGTACGCGGCCCTGCGCACGGTGCTGCACCTGCTGCGCGACCGGCTGCCGGTGGACGAGAGCGTGGAGTTCGCCCAGCAGTTGCCGGTGCTGGTGCGGGGGATCTACTTCGACGGCTGGGTGCCGTCGGACGTCCCGATCAAGCTCAATCGCGACGACTTCCTCTACGAGGTCCGGCAGGGCTTCCCGTACGACGCGGAGGGTGGCGCGGAGCGGGTGACACAGGTGGTGCTGGACACGCTGCGCCGCCACGTCACCCAGGGCGAGTGGCGGGACGTGAAGGAGACCATGCCCAAGGATCTGGCCACGATGCTGCCGTGACCGGCCTGACACCGGAGCCCGTCCGACCGCTGTCGGGCGGGCTCAGTCGTCGGCAGCCTCGGCGGCGGTGGGCACCCGCGAGACCGGGTGCCCGGCCCGGCGGGCCAGCGCGGCGAACGCCACGGCGTCCACGATCGCGGCGCCGCCCGGGTCGTTGTTGAAATAGACGTACGCCGGCTCGTCCGCGCCGAAGGCGTCGGTCAGCCGACGCACCCAGGACCGCAGGGCGGCCCGACCGTAGCGGGGCCACGGCCGCGCACGCCCCTCGTGCAGTCGCAGATAGCCGAAGTCGGTGGTGCGCCAGAGGGGGGCGACCGGGCGCCCCAGCCGATCCGCCCAGACCAGTGCGGCCCGTCGGTGTTCGAGGACCGCTCGGGTGGCGTCGGTCCACCACGAGGGGTGCCGGGGCTCGACCGCGATGCGTACCTGCTCCGGGAACAGCCGCAGTGTCGCGTCGAGCGCCTCGACGTCCGCCCGCAGGTTTGGTGGCAGTTGCAGCAGCACCGGGCCGAGCCGATCACCGAGCGCGGTGGCGCGGCCGAGGAACCGGGCCACCGGCTCCTCCGGATCCCGCAGCCGCTTGATGTGGGTGAGGTAACGGCTCATCTTCACCGCCACGCAGAAGTCCGCCGGGGTGCGCGCCCGCCAGGCGGCGAAGGTGTCCCGCTCGGGCAGCCGGTAGAAGGCGTTGTTGACCTCGACAGTGGCGAACCCGGCCGCGAAGTGCTCCAGCCAGAGCCGCTGCGGCAGCCCCTGCGGGTAGAAGCGGCCGCGCCAGTCCCGGTACTGCCAGCCGGACGTGCCCACCAGGATCACCACCCCATCCTGGCACTCTGCGCCGCCGCTCGCGAACTGCCCGTGTCGCCCCGGTTCGGCGTCTACGGTGAGGGTTAGAGAAGATCGCGCGTGGGGTACCACCCGCAACACGACGGACCCCGGCGTACGGCGGGGCGGCACACCCGAGGGAGTACCGATGGCACTCAACGATGACGACATGCAGACCACCGGCGGCGGTGGCGCGGAGGGCCCGGCCGACGGCGGCGCGACCCCCGGTCAGCACGACGGTGGCGCCGATGGCGGCGCGGAAGGCCCCGCCGACGGCGGTGCCACCCCGGGTCAGCACGACGGTGGCGCTGACGGCGGCGCGGAAGGCCCCGCCGACGGCGGTGCCACTCCCGGTCAGCACGACGGTGGCGCCGATGGCGGCGCGGAAGGCCCCGCCGACGGTGGCGCCACTCCAGGCCAGCAGGACGGTGGCGCTGACGGCAGCGCCCGGTAGCGGCACGCCATGACCTACCTCGATCCGCCGGGCGGCCACGACGGCCGCCCGGCGGTTCCGTCCGCCGAGGCCACCGCGGCGCTGGCCCGCTGCGTCTCGGTCGAACCGGCCAAGTTCGCCGCCGCGCACTGGGGGCACACCCCGCTGCTGTCCCGCGCCGCCGAACTGCCCGACCCGGCCGGCTTCACCGACCTGCTCAGCCCCGCGGACGCCGACGAGCTGCTGAGCCGGCGCGGTCTGCGTACCCCGTTCCTGCGCGTCGCCAGGGACGGCCAGTTGGTCGCGGCGTCGCGCTGGACCGGCGGCGGCGGCGCGGGCGCCGAGATCGGTGACCAGGTGCTCGACGAGCGGGTCCTGGAGCAGTACGCGTCCGGGGCCACCCTGGTGTTGCAGGGTCTGCACCGGATCTGGCCGCCGCTCGTCGACTTCGCCCGCGACCTGGGCCTCGCGCTCAACCAGCCGTTGCAGATCAACGCCTACCTGACCCCGGCCGGCAGCCAGGGCTTCGCCACCCACTACGACACCCATGACGTGTTCGTGCTTCAGGTCGACGGCCGCAAGCGCTGGCGGATCCACCCACCGGTGCTGCCCGACCCGCTGGAGAAGCAGCAGTGGGGTGGGCGCGCCGACGAGGTCGGTGCGACCGCCCAGGGCCCGGCCGCGCTGGACGTGGTGCTCGCCCCCGGTGACGCCCTCTACCTGCCCCGGGGGTGGCTGCACAGCGCGCAGGCGCAGGACGCCAGCTCGCTGCATTTGACAGTGGGCATCCGCGCGCTCACCCGCTACGCCCTGGTCGAGGAGTTGTTGGCGCTGGCCGCCGAGGACCAGCGGTTGCGGGCCAGCCTGCCGTTCGGCACCGACGTCGCCGACCCGGACGCCATCGAACCGGAGCTGACCGAGACCGTGGAGGCGTTGCGGGACTGGCTGCTGCGTGCTGACCCGGGCGCGGTCGCCGCGCGACTGCGGCAGCGGGCCTGGCCGGCCGCCCGCCCGGCGCCGATCCGACCGCTCGCCCAGGCCGACGCGCTGGCCACCCTGGCCGCCGACTCCCGGGTCACAGTGCGGCCCGGCCTACGCTGGCAGTTGGTGCCGCACGACGCGGACACGGTGGCGCTGCGGCTCTTCGACCGCACCATCACCCTGCCGGCGAGCTGCGAGCCGGCGGCCCGCGCCCTGCTCGACGGCACTGTCACCCGGGTCGGCGAACTGCCCGGCCTGCCCGACGACGCCGACCGGGTCACCCTGGCCCGCCGACTGCTCCGCGAGGCCGTGCTCGTCCCGGCCTGAGCCGGCGGCGATGATCGACTCGGTTTTCAGGAAGCCGCGGTGTCCGGAAGGCTTGGGCTCAAGTGGTTGTTGCAACGGGGTGGATTTTCGTCAGGATGAGGAGTCATGCCGGGGCAGAGGTTGTCGTCCGCGGAGCGGGCGCAGAT